>CAXSFX010000130.1:0-10528 GCA_964236655.1 uncultured Acidobacteriaceae bacterium
AGAAATGGACTTGGAAATCTTTGCATAGCCATAGCCGGGAAGATCGGCAAATACGACCTTGGGAGGACTGTCTACCCGTTCGTGAATTGCAAAGAAGTTAATGGAGCGCGTACGACCGGGCGTTGAAGAGACATGCGCTTGTTTTGAACCAAGAAGCGCATTCAGGAGGCTCGACTTGCCTACGTTGGAGCGACCGAGAAAAGCCACTTCCGGCGGCCCCGGTGCAGGGAAGTGCTCAGGTGCCATGGCTGAAAGAAGAAAGCGGGGAAAAGCTGGCATGAAATTCAAGTATAGCGATGCAAAAGCAAAGGCAGCCCAGAGGCTGCCTTTGCGATAAGCAGTACAGGATTACTGATGAGGCCGATGTTCGGTGACAGTGGGAACTGACTCCAGTAATACCTCGGGAGTTTCTTCCTTCATCTCCGGCAGCGGTCCCTCAAGCGCGATACCGAGCACCTCATCCATGGACTCGACAAAGTGCAGCTTCATGGCCGATTTGAGAGCTTCCGGTACGTCAGCTAAATCCTTCTCATTCTCCTTCGGCATGATCGCTTCAAAGAGGCCGGCACGGTGAGCTGCAAGCAGCTTCTCCTTCAATCCGCCGATCGGCAGAACCTTGCCGCGCAAGGTAATTTCACCCGTCATGGCAATGTCGCGGCGAACCGGAATCTTGGTAAGCGCGCTTGCCAGGCCCGTTGCCAGCGTAATGCCGGCCGAGGGGCCATCTTTCGGGATGCCACCCTCGGGAACATGTACATGGATGTCGATATTGCGGTAGAAGTCCTTCGGCAAGCCAAGGTGCGAGGATCGGCTGCGAATGTAGGAAAGCGCCGCCTGCGCAGACTCCTGCATCACGTCGCCAAGCTGCCCTGTAAGGGTCAGTTTTCCTTTGCCGTCCAACACTTGTACCTCGGTCTGTAAAATCGTACCGCCGACCTCAGTCCATGCAAGCCCGGTGACCAGGCCTACCTCGCTCTTTTCATGCGCTTGCGAATCACGGAATTTGGCAACACCCAGGAAGTCTTTCACGGTCTCAGCCGTGATCGCTTCCTTGTGCTTCAGCCCGTTCTTGACCACGCGCCGCGCGACTTTGCGGCAGATATTACCAATCTCGCGCTCCAGGTTACGGACACCTGCCTCGCGTGTATAAGCACGAATGATTTCCTTCAGCGAGCCGTCATCAAAGGTGATATTGGCATCGGACAAACCAGTGTTTTCAAGACCTTTCTTGACCAGGTACTGCTTCGCAATCTCAAGTTTTTCAACTTCGGTGTAACCATGCAGCCGCAGCACTTCCATGCGATCCTGCAACGGACCTGGAATGGTATGCAGCACGTTTGCGGTTGCAACGAAAAGCACTTGCGAAAGATCGTACTCGACGTCAAGATAGTGATCCTGAAAGCTCGTATTCTGCTCCGGGTCCAACACCTCAAGCAGCGCAGAAGATGGATCGCCGCGAAAATCCGAAGCCATCTTGTCTACTTCATCCAGCAGGAAAACAGGATTCTTTGTTCCGGCCTTCTTCATGGATTGAATGATTTGACCCGGCAGTGCACCGATATATGTCCGGCGATGCCCGCGAATCTCTGCTTCATCCCGTACACCGCCCACCGACATGCGCACAAACTTGCGACCGGTCGCCTTGGCAATCGACATGCCCAGTGACGTCTTGCCGACGCCCGGAGGTCCGACAAAGCAAAGGATCGAACCCTTGGGGTTCTTGACCAGCTGGCGCACAGCCAGAAACTCTAAAATGCGGTCCTTGATCTTCTCCAAACCGTAATGATCTTCGTTCAGAACCTTCTCGGCATGATCAATTGAACGTGTTTCCTTCGACTTCTTCTTCCACGGCACGGCCAGCAACCAGTCGAGATAGTTGCGCGAGACAGTAGACTCAGCCGACATCGGCGGCATGGCCTCAAGCTTCTTCAGCTCCTGTATCGCCTTGTCAAAGACATCTTTCGGCATCCCGGCAAGCTCAATCTTTTTCTTGAGCTCGTCCCACTCGCTTTTCTCCCCGCGGCCAAGTTCCTTTTGGATCGCCTTGATCTTCTCGTTGAGGTAATACTCTTTTTGCGCCTTCTCCATCTGCCGCTTTACGCGTGACTGGATGGAACGCTCCATGTTGAGCTTTTCGATCTCGACATCAAGCACACCCGCAATACGTGTCAGTCTCTCAAGAGGGTCAAAAACATCAAGAATTTCCTGCTTCTCCGCAATTTCTAGCTGCAGGTTTGCTGCGATGGTGTCGGCCAGCTTGGCCGGTTCATCCATGCGCAGCGCAGCCATGGTTGACTCAAGATTGAGCGACTGCTGCAGCTTTACATATTGCTCAAATAGTGTGGTGACCTTTTGCGCCAGCTGCTCGATCTGCGGCGTCATTTCCAGGTGGTGCCTGCCGGTCTGTACGGTTGCGACGAAGAAGCCGTCTACATCCGTCATCTCGGTGGCACGCCCACGCTCCAGGCCTTCAACCAGCACTTTAATGTTGCCGTCCGGCATTTTCACACTTTGCACAATGTTGCCGATGGTGCCGACGGAGTAGATATCATTCGCGGTCGGTTCATCAATGCGAGCATCGTGCTGCGTTGCCAGAAAGATCTTGCGGTCACCCGTAAGCGCTTCTTCAAGCGCGCGTACGCTTGACTCACGACCCACAACAAACGGGGTCATCATGTGAGGAAAGATCACCATGTCCCGAATGGGCATCATTGGCAGCTTGCGTGTGTCACCTTTATTTGCTTTGACTTCGGTCATTCTGTCCTCTTTCAAGGATTAGACGTGCAACGGGGGGATCGGATGCGCCGTCTCGCGTAGCAGAAGCTGCTGGTGTTGACTTGATTGTAACGCTCCGGGTCATGCCGGCTTGAAGAGAGCCTGACCCATAAACGTGCAAAAGCCCGCACATACTGGGCGGGCTTTTTGCGGACCCATGTAGGGCTTGAAACTTAACCGGCTTTTTCAAGCAGGGTAAAGGATAAGTCCCGCTTTTTGACCATCTCCGCCGTGATCTCGATGTCCTTGATCTGCTTGTTGCCCGGCATGTGGTACATCAAGTCCAGCATCAGCTCTTCAAGAATCATGCGCAAGCCGCGCGCGCCTACCTTGCGTGACAAGGCTTCCTGCGCCACTCCCCGGGCTGCTTCATCTGAGAAGCGCAGATGTACACCCTCATACTCAAACATCTTCTGGTACTGCTTCAGAATGGCATTACGCGGCTTGGTCAAAATTTCAACCAGCGCCACTTCGTCCAGTTCATCGAGAATACCGATTACCGGCAAGCGCCCGACAAACTCCGGTATGAGTCCGAACTTGATCAAATCCTGGGGCTCAGCTTGCCGCAGCAGTTCGTTATCCCGTTGCTGGCGTACGTCGATTAGTCCTTCAGCTACCTGCTTCTCGGTCAGAGCCTTGAAACCAAGTGCTTTCTTTCCGACTCGCCGTCCCACAATTCTCTCAAGACCGACAAATGCGCCCCCGCAAATAAACAGGATGTTCGTCGTATCGACCGGGGTAAATTCCTGGTGCGGGTGCTTGCGTCCGCCCTGCGGCGGGACGTTTGCAACAGTACCTTCAAGAATTTTAAGCAGTGCCTGCTGCACGCCTTCGCCGGAAACATCACGCGTAATCGAAGGATTTTCATCCTTGCGGCCGATCTTGTCGATTTCATCGATATAGATAATGCCGGTCTGCGTACGCGCCACATCACCGTCTGCTGCCTGCAACAGTTTCAAGATGATGTTTTCAACATCCTCACCGACATAGCCTGCTTCGGTCAGGGTAGTGGCATCCACAATGGCAAACGGAACATCCAGCATCTTGGCCAGGGTTTGAGCCAGCAGCGTTTTACCGGAACCGGTCGGCCCCACAAGCAGGATGTTTGATTTCGACAACTCAACATCATTACCGCGTACCCGGTTCATCTGGATACGTTTGTAGTGGTTGTATACCGCGACAGCCAGCTTCTTTTTGGTTTGATCCTGCCCGATAACGAACTCATCCAGAAAAGCCCGTACTTCAAGCGGCTTCGGCAGGTGCGCGGGTGGTGCACCTGCGGGAGTTTCGCTGCGGTCATCCTCCAAAATCGAGTTGCAAACCGCTACACATTCATCACAGATGTAGGCCCGAGGATAGTCGCTGGGTGAAGAAATGAGCTTGGCAACGGCATCCTGCGATTTGTGGCAGAACGAGCAGCGTAGTGTGTCGTCCGATCCCGTGCGCGTTTTCATAGGGAACTCCTGAAGCTATGCGGCCGCTTGTTAGGTACGCGGCCGGTCAATAATCTCGTCAATAATGCCGTACTCTTTTGCCTGTGGTGCATTCATAATGAAGTCGCGCTCGACATCGCGCTCGATCCGGTCCAGCGCCTGGCCGGTGTGCTTCGACATCAGCTTGTTGGTGATTTCACGGATACGCAAAATTTCGCGCGCATGAATGTCGATGTCGGTAGCCTGCCCACTCAACCCACCCATGGATGGCTGGTGGATCAGGATGCGCGAGTTCGGCAGCGCAAACCGCTTGCCGGACGTGCCTGCCTGCAGTAGAAACGCGCCCATGCTGGCCGCCTGTCCAATGCAATACGTCACTACGTCATTTTTAATGAACTGCATCGTGTCGTAAATTGCCAGACCTGCTGTGATAGAACCGCCGGGAGAGTTAATGTACAGCTGGATGTCCTTTTCCGGGTCTTCCCCAGAGAGGAACAACATCTGCGCAATGATGAGATTTGCAATCTGGTCATCGATTGGAGTGCCCAGAAAAATAATATTGTCACGTAGCAGACGGGAGTAAATGTCGTAAGCGCGTTCGCCCCGGCTCGTCTGCTCTACCACCATAGGTACAAGTGCCATAACCTGCCTTATCGTTTCAATCGGTTCGGTTTTGTTTCTCTACTTCTATTGTGCGCTTCCTGCGGCTCCGATGTGCCCGGACTCTACGAAGCCATCCGCTCATACAGAAGCGAGCCGGTTTTTTCCCGGCGTAGCTGCTCCCGGATTCTGCCCATCGACCCATCCTTTTGCAGCCGCTCCCGCAAGGTGTCAAGCGGCTCGCGCATCTGTACCGACAGCATCTCGATCTCACGGTCCAGTTCCGCGTCTGCTACATCCACGCCCTCAAGCTGGGCTATCTTGTCAAGCAGCAGCGTACCCTGCACCTCACCGATTGCCTGGTCACGCTGTGCGGCACGCAAACGCGGGAAGTCCATGTTCCGCATCTGCTCTTCCGGCATGCCTTGCTGAGCCAGCGCCCTTAGTCCACGCTCTAACCGTGCGTCAATCTGCTGCTGGACGAGAGTCTCGGGGATCGGGAACGTGTACCGTTCCGCCAAAGCCTCAAGTACCTTGTCCTTGGTGGCTGCCTCGGCTTGCCGCCGCTTATCGCCGGACAGGTGCTCGCGCAGCTTGGTCCGGAACTCGTCCATGGTTTCGTACTCACCCAGAGACCTGGCAAATTCATCGTTCATCTCGGGCGTGTTCCGATGCTTGATGCCTTTGACCTCAACATCATAGGCAATTGTCTTACCGGCCAGCCTTGGCTCACCGAAGTCAGCAGGATAGGTCACTTCAAACTTCAGCTCCTGCCCCGGACGCGAACCGCGCAGAGCGTCATTGAAAGCCGGCAGCGTATTCTTGCCGCCTACTTCCAGCTGCACATCTTCAGCCGCAATGGGCTCATCCAGAGACTCGCCGTTCTGCACCTCACCCTTGAAGGTGATCTGCGCAAAGTCGCCGTCGGCCAGTTCGCGCTCTTCGGCGACTGTCTCCATGGTCGAACGAGAATCGCGCACACGCTCCATTTCAGCCTCAAACTCGTCATCGTTCAGATCAACGACTTCGCGCTCAACCTTGATGTCCTGGTACCCATCGAGGCTGAACTGCGGCATCACTTCAAACAAGGCCTTGAAGCGCAGCGGTGCGCCGTCTTCAAGGTTCAGCTCCGTGACCTGGGGCTGTGACAACGGCTGTACGCCTTTAGCGTCGAGCGCGTTACGGAAGTGCTGCGGCAACAGTTGCTCTACTACATCCTGCCGGATTTGCTCGTCAAAGCGAGCGCGAATCAGCTTCGGCGGGACCTTGCCCGCGCGGAAGCCGGGGATACGAGCCTGGCGGGTGTAATTCTTGATGATCCGCCGAAAGGCCGCGGAGACCTCATCTGCCGGAATTTCTACATCCACATCCTGTGTGCACTCAGGATTCATAGCCGGAGCGGCTGCCTGCTGTGAATTCAAATCAGAATGCGAGTGCGAGTGGTCAGGCTGGTGATCCTGCTCATGCACCGCAAGGGCGGTCTCTTCGCTAGTGTCTACGGTTGCGTTTGGGAGTGTTTCTGCTGAGCTCAACGTGTGCCTTCCAGTATGCCCATCCCATGGGCGAGTTATGGCGCGCCAGGGCGCAGCGGGGATGGGTCCATCTCCCATGCTACGGAGCTTTGCGGGGCGGGTCAAACTACAGCCGTGCGCTTCCTGAACCTGCCTTCAAACCTTGAACAGCAAGCCGCGTCGTCCACGACTTGCTGCTCCATAGAAAGGCCGTTTACTGTGCTGAAGAAGGTGAAGGAGAAGGTACCGAGGCCGGTGGTGGCGGCGGCACAAACAACCGCAGCCGTACCTGCCAGGTAGTGCTCTGCCCGGGCTGCAGTGTCACCATGCCGGTATCCTGATGGCCCCACTCCTTGCCGAACGGATCGCCGAAGTTGAACTGCTCTTCAATCGCAACAAAGTTTTTCATGGGCGGCGCGTACACCTGCACCGTCTTGATCTCCGGCGAAACACCCTCGACCTTAATCCCGTACTTTGCGATGGGGTCGGTCAACTCCACGCTGACAGCGCCGTTGGTGCGGGCCAGGGTAGAGAAATTATCGTCCAGGAACTGCTGACCCAGTGCTTTTCCACCCGGCGCATTGAAGTCGTAGGGCGTGCCTGCAACCGGCTTCAGCTGTCCCGTGGGGAACACGTCGTCATAGTTGTTGACGAGAGCAAGTTTCGCGGCAGGGATGTGCAACGTTGTCTGCGTGCGGTCACCGCTTGGGATGGCAAAGTAGGGGTGCCAGCCGATAGCCATAGGTTCCGCGACGCTGCCCACGTTTTTCGCCGTGATAGTGCTGGTGACGGTGTCCCCGGTGAGCGCGATGGAAAAGCTCAGGTCTGTCTGCGACAACCAATGGCCACCGAAGTCACCGGCATGCAGAATGCCGGTCACCGTCTCTCCATCTGCCGTGGTGCCTTTATGGATATTGTCCACTTTGCTCGCCAAAATCAGGCCGTGGATGGCATGCTTTTGCGCGCCCGGCTTTTTGCCGCCGAAGTCGGCTGGAAGCGTCAGGGTGTGACCTTGCCAGTTAGTGGTTATGCTTTTGCCGTCTGCTGAAACCGGCCCCAGGATGCGGTTGGGGTACGGCACAAGAAACGCTCCGCCGAAGCCGAAGCTCGCCACGCCGAACTCATCGCCGGGGCCGCCGTTCAACTTGGTAGCCGCCTCAGGCAATCCGGGCGAAGCTAGCAGGCTTACTTCGCCCCGACCCGGCAGGTTGGCCGTAATCTGGAACAGGTTGAAGCCCCGCCCAGGCAGGATCGTTGCCGAAACAAACTGCGGCGTGGTGGAATCAGTCGCCGGGGCGCGATGCAGCATGACCACATCTTCCCCGCCGATCTCGACAGTGGAATCAGTCAGCAGCGGCTTGGGTGCGTTTGGATTGCCATCGGGCTGGTGCTTGGCGCAGCCGGCCAGTGGAAGCAGCGCAGCTGAAGCGAGCAGCAGAGAAGCGAAGCGGGAGTGTGCGTTCAACAAGGGCGAGGTCCTCGATCGAAAGAGTGTGCTTGCAGAACGATTCCTGCGCGGCGTCGTAATTCTACGATGAGCGCCGCTGTCGCCGGCAAGCTGCCGCTATCCTTGGGTACTGGACATGGATGAAAGAGTACTGGGTATGGATGAAACGGAGAGCTTCGCAAGTAAAAGCGCAAGTGAAACACTGACGAGCCGGCCACCCACGCTGGCCGCACTGCAAACCCGTATCGTCGAATGCAATCGCTGTCCGCGTCTGCGCACCTACTGCGAAACCATCGCGCGCGAAAAACGCCGTGCCTACCGGCACCAGGATTACTGGGGCAAGCCGGTCCCCAGCTTCGGCGATCCGGACGCACGCGTACTGCTGCTGGGGCTTGCGCCCGGCGCGCACGGTTCCAATCGCACCGGCCGTCCATTTACCGGTGACGGCTCCGGCGCATTCCTGTACCCGCTGCTGTGGGAGGCGGGCTTTGCCTCGCAGCCGCAAGCCACTGCACGCGATGATGGCATGCGCCTCCGTGATGCCTGCATTACCTCGGTGGTCCGCTGCGCCCCTCCCGACAACAAGCCGACCCCGGAGGAGCTGCGCAACTGCGCTCCCTATCTGGACGAAGAGATTGCCCTGCTGCCCCGGCTGCGCGTGGTGTTGGCATTGGGTAAGATCGCCTTTGATGGGTACACAGCATACTTGCAGCGCAACGGCCGTATCGAGCGTCGCGCTGCTTACACGTTCTCGCATGGTGCCGAGTACGCGCTGCCGCACCAAGGGCTGCAGCATGGCGGCACCCTGCTGGCGACCTATCACCCGTCTCTGCAAAACACCAACACCGGCCGTCTGACCGCACCCATGCTGCTGCGGGTGCTGCACCGCGCACGCGAGCTAGCCGGACTGGACTGAGCCCCTTTGAAGGAGAGAAATGCTTGTCACCATTCTGATCGTCGTGCTCATGCTGCTGGCTATCAGCGCATTGCCGATTTGGCCCTACAGCCGTGCCTGGGGGTACTTTGGTACCGGCGGCATCGCAACTATGCTGTTGCTGGTGGTTCTGCTGCTTCGGCTCCATGTATTCTAGCCAGCGGGACGACTGGATACCGGTGTCAAAATGGCTAAGAACTGCCTGTATTTCTGTACAGATCGCGGCTACCTGTTCACAACCATCCTGAGCGCTACTCAGGCGCGCGCGCAGGCTGCCCCTGACACCGCCGATATCTACATCGTCGGCATCGACCTGGACCCCGATTCGCTGCGCCTGCTGAGTACCATCTGCGAGCAGGAGAGAATCCAGTACGTCCATGCCAGCAGCGCGACCTTTGAAAATCTTCCCGGCATGTACGGACGCTTCTTCTTTCACCGGCTGGTACCGAAAACTTACCGCAGCTACTTCTATGTCGATGGTGACACGCAGTTCACCGGCTCGCTTGAAGACCTGTTTGCCGTAGAATTGCCGCCGGGACAGCTAATGGCAGCCGCCGATCCCATGGCTTTCATGGCGCTTGAAAAGACCCACTCGGCAGAGGAGTTTCGTCAGTATTTGCGAGAGATCGGCTTGCCCCCGAATCACTTCAACCGGTACTTCAACTCCGGAGCCGTATACGCCGCCGGTGATGGCTGGAGCGACATCTGCGAGCGCTCCCTCACCTACGTTCGAGAAGGAAAACACCTAGGCATCTGGCCTGACCAGTCCGCGCTTAACGCTGTGGCACAAGACTGTTTCATCCCGCTTTCGCTGCGGTGGAACTTCCCCATTTACATGAAGAACTGCGGCGTCTACGAGGCGATCCAACCGAGGATCATGCACTTTATGTCGAATCCCAAGCCCTGGAACGGCGCGTTTCCACCCTGGGACACCGATGCCTCGACTCCCTACGACTTGCTGGTGCGCAAGTACCCCGTAATTGGAGCTTACCGAAAGGCTTTCAGCCCGGCGCGCCGCGTGAAGTATCACCTGCAACAGCGATACAAGATTGTCACGGAAACTATCACCTGGAAGTACAGTGCCCGGCGCACACGTATTCTCGACTACGAGAAAGAGTGCGCAGCGGCTCTTGCAAGTCTGGTGCAAGTGCCTGCTGGTTTGTAGAGACGCAGCCCCCCAGGGCTTCCGTTTCAGCCTGTCCACCGCTCGCCGGCAACGCGTGTGTAGCAAGCACAAGGGACTACTGTTATTTGAAACCGGGCCATGCCGGGGCGAAGCTTCGGCAGAAAGCACGGTTGAAGAACCTGCCTTGCTTCATCTACCAGCTTTCCCTCTGCTTGAGCCCGACACCAATTAATGAAACAACGATACTGCTCATCATGTATAGCGAATTACAAGCATGTATAGTAACGCTAAATACATTTGTAGGAGATCAATTTGGCAGCTGTGAAACTATCCAGGCTTGAGTTTGAAATTATGGAGGTGTTCTGGGCGCGGGGCGACTCCTCCATCCGTGAAGTCCAGGAGAGCTTTCTTCAAGCCCCAAACAAGCGCGAAGCCGCCTACACCACCATCCAGACCACTGTGTACCGCATGGAGCTCAAGGGTGCAGTTGAGCGCGTCCGCAAGGTGGGCAATTTCCATATCTTCGCTGCAGTTGTCACGCGCGAAGATGCTCAGCGGACTCTCATCGATGATCTGCTGAGCCTGTTTGGGGGTCGCACCCAGCCGGTGATGGCGCACCTTATCGAGTCGGGCAAGCTGTCGATGGATGACGTGAAGGAGGCGGAAAAAGCTCTCAAAAAGCTTTCTCGCAGAGTGAAAGAT
>CAXSFX010000131.1:0-10520 GCA_964236655.1 uncultured Acidobacteriaceae bacterium
CTCAGTGGCCGCTCGCTTCTTTCCGCCGCAAACCTCCGGAGCGGGCGCTACCGTGGGCCAGAGCGGCTTTCCGTTCCGCATCGATCACGACCAGGCATTTGAGCAAACCACCAACCTTCAGTATCAGATCCCCGGCAAGCGTAGCCCCTGGGTCAGCTTCAACTGGCGTTTTGACAGCGGCTTGAACGCTGCCTCTACACCTTGCTACAACGCCACCGGCCTGAATACCCATTGCGGTCCGTTTTCAACGCTGCTCAACGGCCAACCGGCCATTGACACAAGCAGCTTTACCGCGGACCAGCAGTTTGAGGAAGGGCTTTCCTGCGCGGGTATCCGGGCAACGCCGTACGCCAAGATTCCGTCGCCGTGCCTGACCACGCAGTTTGCCTCAAGCCTGGCCAGCGTGACCGCACCGGGAACTGAAAACGACGACACGCACCCAACCCGTATCGCGCCGAGAAACCTCTTTGACGCCACGGTAGGCGAAGACGATCTGTTCAAGAACAGCGACCGCTACAAATGGAGCCTGCACCTGACCGGCGTCAACCTGGCCAATAAAACCGCGCTCTATAACTTCCTCTCCACTTTTAGCGGCACGCACTATGTCACCCCGCGTACGCTGATCGGTGAGGTCGGCTTCCACTTCTAAATCGTTGAGCCACACCACAGTAGGACGCCGGTGCGAAATCACACCGGCGTCCTACCTGCCGAAATGAGTCAAGCCGATGCATCGATACCTTGCGTTGAAGCGGAACCGTGCTTTTTTCTCGGCAGACAGGTTCGGCGTCATCGTCTCTACTGCCTGCTTCGTCCATTGCCTTGTTACCCCCATCATCCTGTCTCTATCCGCGGTATCCGCGCACTTTCTTCCATCCGAGGAGCGCACCCACCGCACCCTTGCCGTGTTTGTCGCAAGCTTTGGGGCGCTGGCTTTTATCCAGGGCTACAGGCGGCATCGCAAACGGATTGTTCCGCTGCTGATGGCAGTCGGCATCAGCCTCATCTTCTTTGCGGCATGGTGGGGCGACCGGTTCCCCTCGCACGTGGCCGAGGTCCTGGTCACGCTGAGCGGCAGCTGCTTCATGATTACCGCGCACCGTATGAACCATACTTTTGCCAAGCCTGCGACCGGTGCGAGTGAACTGTCGGGCTGGATTTTCTATCGGGAATTGAGCCTGAGAGCAAGCACTTCTGCAAGGTGCATCGCGTGCCGCCCGGTGCCCTGCCGGATCTGCTCACGGCAGGAGAAACCGCCTGTCACAATGGGTATTTCTGACGAAGCCGCACGTACCGCGGGCAGCAGCACGCGCTCGCCGAGCGCCTGCGAAACGGCGTACTTGTCACGCTCAAAACCGAACGGCCCGGCCATGCCGCAGCAGCCTGTGTCCGGCACAGTTACGGTTCCACAGGCCTGCTCCAGCAGCGTGCGCTCGGCATCGAGCTTGCCCAATGCCTTGTGGTGGCAGTGACCGTGCAGCAGCGCACCTTGCCCGCTCACCCGTTTCGGCCGGTACTGCGGTGCAAGCGTTTGCAGGGCGTCTGCGAATAAGAGCGTTTGCGCCGCAAGCTTTTGCGCGCGCGCGTCATCCGGAAAGAAGTTGAGCAGTTCATCGCGGAAGACACTGGCACAACTCGGCTCTAAAAAAATGAATGGCGTACCGCTGTCGATCTCTGTTGCAAACCTGTCAAGGATATTCGCAAGGTAGCCGCGCGCTTGCTTGAGCATGCCGAAGTCATACAGCGGGCGTCCGCAGCACACATGCTGCTTCGGCGTATGCGGTTCAAGACCTGCATCGCGCAGCACACGCCGTGCCGCATGCAGAGCCTGCGGGTGGAAGTAGTTGTTCCAGGTGTCGGGCCATAGCAGCACCTCTCCTTTTTGCAGCGCGTGCGTTTGCAGCGTGCGCCTTTGCAGCGTGCGCGACGGGCTGCCGGTGTACGGGCGCGCGGCAAAGCGCGGCAGGGTACGCTCGGGTGCAAGGTGCAACAGCCTGCCTGCAAGCGCACGCGCCCCCGGCAGTTGCAGCGCCGCATTCGCCAGGCGCGGCGTCACCCCAGGAACAAGGGCCGCCAGCCGCGCCCACCGGTCCATGCGCCCAAATGCATACGCATGGAGTGGACGGCGCTTACCCTTGTAGTAGTGCGCTAGGAACTCCGCCTTGTACGTTGCCACATCCACGTTTACCGGGCACTCGGTTTTACACGCCTTGCAGCTCAGGCACCCGTCCAACGCTTCCTTGACATCCTCATTCGCCCAGCCGTCGCCGAGTACGTCACCCTGCATCAGCTCCCATAGCAGGTGCGCCCGGCCTCGCGTGGAGTGCCGCTCCTCGCGCGTAACCATGTAGCTGGGGCACATGGTGCCGGCATGCTCCTTGCGGCAGGCACCCACACCCACGCAGCGCAGCGTGGCCTCGCCGAAGGAGCCGCCATCCTGGGGAAACGTAAACCACGTTTCAGGCCGCGCCGATTGGTATCCCTCACCGGTACGAATATTCTCGATGGGCGAGTAGACGGCCACCGGGTCCACCAGCTTGCCGGGGTTCATGCGGTTGGCCGGGTCCCACAGCGCCTTGAACTCGCGGAACGCGCCCATAATGCGCTCGCCGAACATCTTCGGCAGCAGGGCGGCGCGTGACTGCCCGTCGCCGTGTTCGCCTGAAAGCGAGCCGCCGTGCGCGAGCACGATGTCGGCGGCTTCGTCGATAAACGCGCGGTACTTTGCCAGCCCCGCAGCCGTGTGCAGGTCGAAGTTGATGCGCATGTGTACGCAGCCCTGCCCGAAGTGGCCGTACATGGGGCTGCGATAGCCGTAGCGCTCCATCAATACCTGCAACTGCCGCAGGTACGAGCCGAGCGCCGCGGGCGGCACCGCAGCGTCCTCCCAACCCTCCCAGCTGTGCGGCTCGCCGGGTACAAACACGGTGGCACCAAGGGCCTGTTCGCGCACTCGCCATACCCGTACGGCCTCAGTCCCGTCAAACCGCCGCACGCCGAGTACAGCCTGAAATTTCCGCGCCTCCAAGCAGAACGACTCTGCCATTGTGAGCGCCTCTTGCGCGGTCCAGCCGCCGAACTCGACTAACAGGAACCCGCGACCGGGCGGCAGCAGCGCAATGTCTTCCACTGCGAGACGTTTGCGACGCATCATGTCCACCAGCAGGCCATCAAAGCCTTCCAGCCCGATGGGTCCGGCCGCAAGCACACGCGGCACCGCATCGGCAGCCACAAACTGGTCGGCGAAACCGAGCACCACCAGCTGCCGGTGCTGCGGGCTCGGCACCAGCCGGAGCGTCGCCCCCAGCACGGTAACGCACGTGCCCTCACTGCCAACCAGGGCGCGGGCCACGTTGAAGCCGTTCTCCGGCAGCAGCTCGTCTAGGTTGTAGCCGGAAACTCGGCGCGGAATGCGCGGGAAGCGGGCGCGAATGTCATCGGCATAGCTGTCACGCAGCTTTTTAAGACCTGCATAGATCGCGCCGCGCCGCCCGCCTGCACCAATTGCCGCTTGTAATTCTGCTTCATTGGTCGCGCCCACGCGCATGCGGGTGCCGTCGTACAGCAGCACATCCAGCGCGTCAATGTTATCGACAGTCTTGCCGCCCATCAGCGCGTGTACGCCGCAGCTGTTGTTGCCGATCATGCCGCCGAGGGTGCAGCGCGAATGGGTCGCCGGGTCGGGCGCAAAGGTCAGCTCGTGCCGCTCAGCAGCTTCGCGCACGTGGTCAAGCACCGTGCCCGGTTCAACTTCCACGGTGCGCGCGGCGGCGTCTACCGCGCCGATGCCGCGCATGTATTTCGAGTAATCAAATACAACCGCCGCATTGCAGGTTTGCCCGGCCAGGCTGGTGCCCGCGCCCCGCGCCAGCACAGGCGCATTGTGCTCGCGGCACACGGCCATGGCGGTGATGACGTCTTCCACATCGCGCGGAACTACCAGGCCGATAGGAACCTGCCGGTAGTTTGAGGCGTCCGTCGCATACAACGCGCGGGAGCCGGCGTCGAAGCGCACTTCGCCGCGCACGGCACGCGCTAAAGCAGCGGCAAGGCCTGTTTTCTCAGGCTCCGAGCGGCGGGGTTGCAGGATAGGAAACGCAGGGGTTGCCACGGGCTCATCGTATCAGTGCAAGGGTCAGTACAAAGGCATGCGCCTTGAAGTACAACTGTGTGCGGTTGCAAGCGAAAACAAGAAGCAGAGCCTTCGCTGCGCTCAGGATGACCCCTCTTGAGCTGATTTGCACGTCTCGTACAGCCTCTCATGCTAAGACCGCAAAAACTATCGCTGCCCGTAGGGCCACTCATCGGCCACCACATCAAGATCATTCAGCATACCCATTACGGCCTCTACGTTGCGGCGCATCTGCGGGCGCTCGCGCCGGGGCGTAGCCGGGTCTTCTTCAACAGCCACTACCCGCCCGTACTCCCAGCACTGCCCCGGCAACGCGGCAAGCGCCTCCGGCAAGTCAGTGATGCGCAGGGTCAGCTCACGCCTGCCCGCGCCAGGGGGCTGCAATGCACGCAGCATGATGGTCTTGCGGCTCACAATCAGAAACGGGTTGTTCCAGGAGTCTGCGGAACGCACCTGCAGGTACCGCCCCTTGGCAGGCGGCGGCAGCTGCGCGAGCTGCCCCTCCGCGGCCTGGATGCCTTTACGCGCAGCAATCTGTTCGTCAACCTGTTGCTGCCTGGCAGCGGCAGCCTGCACGGCAGCGGCCTTGTCTGCTGCCCGTTCCGCATCGGTCGCATGCTCGGTGCAGCCTGCCAGCATCAGCGTTCCCAGGAGTCCGACTGCCGCAAGCTTCTGTCCCATCGCACTCATCTCAACCGCGCCGCCGCTCCGCTGGAGCCCAGGGCTCGCGCCGTGACCGGGCCACGGCGTCAA
Source organism: uncultured Acidobacteriaceae bacterium (assembly GCA_964236655.1). GTDB lineage: Bacteria > Acidobacteriota > Terriglobia > Terriglobales > Acidobacteriaceae > EB88. Next base: position 4,883 of record CAXSFX010000131.1, read on the forward strand.
GCACCCCGTTCAGAAAATTGATCGACTCGGGCGCGGAAAAACGTTTTGCAATCTCCAGCGCTTCATTGATGACGATGGGCGCGGGGGTAGCGGTAAAACCCAGCAGCTCCGCAATGGCCATGCGCAGCACACTGCGGTCCACAGCGGGCATACGCTCCAGCCGCCAGTTTTGCGAGTGCTTCGTGATCAGGTCTGAAATCTCGTCTTCACGCACATTCGCAACCCGGTACAAATCTTCGGCAAAGCCGCGTACATCGGCGTCTCCATCGGCGTCGTCGCGCGCCTCCCAAAAGCTTTTCCGTACCTGGTCCGGTGTCTGCTTGCCCACATCTGCCTGGAAAAGCATTTGCATGGCAAGCTCGCGGCTCTTGCGGCGCTTGCCTGCGGGTGCGCTCACCGGGCACCACCGGCTGCGATTTTGCGGTGCAGCGAGACCATTTCAATAGCCGCTGAAGCCGCCTCAAACCCTTTGTTGCCGGCCTTGAGCCCGGCGCGATCCAGCGCCTGCTCCAGCGTCTCGCAGGTCAGTACGCCGAATGCGTGCGGCACACCGGTGTCCTGCTGCGACTGCCCGATGCCGCGTGAAACTTCATTGTAGATAGCCTCATAGTGCGCAGTCTCGCCCCGCAGCAATACACCTAGCGTCACAATGCCGTCCACGCGGCCCGTTGCCGCCAGCGCACGCGCCGCGTCCGGGATTTCCCACGCTCCGGGCACGCGCACTATCTCGATGTCGGCACGCGCGGCACCGGAGCGCAGCAGGGCGTCCACGGCTCCTTGCAGCAGGCGGTCGGTGATGACAGCATTCCAGCGGGCCACTACAATCGCAAACCGCATGCCGGTAGCGATGAGGTCGCCTTCCATCGCGGCAGGCTTGCCCTTCAACGGTTCGGCCCATTCCCAAAAGGCGATACGCACACCCGGCGCAGGCTCGGCGGTAAACAGCTCGGTCTTCCAGGTGGTAGGCGCAATCGCGCTCAGGCTCTTTGCGAGGACGTCCTCCGTTGTGCCTTCTCCCCGCAGCCATGCTTCGGCTGCATCGCGCACAGCGTGCAGGGCGGTGACTTCTACCAGCAACTCTGCTGTGCTTTCAATTTCTGATTCCTCAAGCCGGCCGGAGACCCACTCGATTGCGCCCAGGGGCGCACGGAAGCTGCTGCACCGGCTCCCGCCGCGCTCCCAGTGCGGACCGGGCTCAAAGCCGATTGCGCGAAAGAAGCTTTCGAGGCGTGCAAAGGCTGCGGGCGTTTCCGCCGTGCGCAGCAAAGTAAAGCCCTTGATCATGTCTTCAAAGATACCAGCAACCGCCGACAGCAACGGCAGCAGTGTCCGTCAGCAGCACCCGTCAGCACGCCGGAGCTCAATTCAGGCGCGAGGGAAGCGAGGACACACTCCCCAGCTTGCCCTCACGAGCACGAAGATTTTCAAACTGGCCGCGGATGAGCCGGTAGCATTCACAGGTAGATTTTTCGAGCTTGGCCCGGTCCACAATCTCAATGGTGCCCCGGGCATTACGAATGCCGCCTGCGCGTTCAAGATCACCCAGAATGTGTGTCAACGCGGGACGGTTGCAGCCGAGCAGGCTTGCCAGGTACTCCTGCGTGATTGCGAAGCGCTCGGTCACCGTGCGGTCGAGCGTAATCAGCATCCAGCGCGAGCAACGCTGTGTAACCGAGTGCAGCGCGTTGCAGGCACCGGTGCGCAGGCTGCTGATGAGCAGTGTGTGCGAGTACTCTGAAAGCGCGTTGTGAAAAATGCCGTTATGCTGGGTCGCCTGCTCCACATGCTTGGCGTGGATGGCGTAGGCGGTGCCGCCGACCGCGACCATGGTCTGGCAAGGCATGGAAGGCGAGCTGAAACTCGCTGAAATCCAGGACGCACCTTCGTTGCCCACTGTTGCAGACTCGATGGTATGCCCATCCTCCATGACGGTGAGCATGCACAGCACGGCGGTTTCAGGAAAGTAGATGTGCGAAATGCGCTCATCGGGGCGGTACAGCACCTGCTGCGGTTCCAGCCGCGTCAGCTTCAAAAACGGCTCCCACTGCTGCATGGTTTCTTCGTCCAGACACGCCAGCAGCCGGTTACCCCGTCCCCGGCCTGCATTTTCCTGCTTGGTCATATGGTTATGGTATATGCCTTATGTATGGCAAGATACAAAGCAAATACAAACAGTTGTTACTGACACCGTATGCATCTGTTCGCAACCGCGGCAGGGCTCTATCCGGGTCCTAAGAGCTGCTTCCCACCGCCTGCGGTTCACGGCAGCGTACGCCATGCTTCAACCTTGAAATGCTTTAAGCTCAAAAGCATATGCTGGGCGCAGGTATTGAGCATCTTCGGCGCGCGCTGTGGAAGGCCTTCGGCCACAACGCCTTTACCATCGCCAAAGCTGCCGCGTACTCTGAGCTGCTCAGCCTGTTTCCTGCCCTGCTGGTTGCGGCCAGCATCCTGGCCGCGGCGCCCGCGAGCGAGTCGTTGCGGGTGGAGTTTCGCGGCCTGCTCTCAGACCTGCTGCCGCCTGACACCATGGGCCTGGCGCAGACGTACTTCACGCCCTCATCCACTCGCTCGCACCGCCTGGTCGTCTTTGCCGGGGTGGTAGCCCTGCTGGCAGCCATGGGCGTCATGCTGTCGCTTATGGAGGGTTTTCGCCGCGCCTACCGGCTGCCGCGCGGCCAGTTCCCTTTTTGGAAGGAGCGGCTGGTGGCGCTGCTGCTCATCCCCTCGACGCTGCTGCCCATGCTGTTTGCCACGGCACTGGTTGTTTTCGGGCACCAGATCGAGCTGTGGATGATCGCCAATGCAGACCACGAGCTGCGTTCCTACGTGCTGGTGGGCTGGCGCGCTGTGCGCTGGCTCATTGCCCTGCTTACCGGCGTGGCCGTGCTCCAGGTCATTTTTCACTTCAGCACGGCGATCCGGCCGCCGTGGCACCGCACCCTACCCGGGGCGGTGCTGGCTACAGCGACATGGTTCGGGTCCACCATCGCTTACGGCTGGTATGTCACCCGTTTTGCCGACTACTCGCGGGTTTACGGCTCGCTCGGTGCCGGGATTGTGACCATGGTGTGGTTGTACTTTGTTTCTGTAGCCACGCTTGTCGGGGCGGAGTTCAACGCCCAGGTATACCCTTTGTGGGATGAGCAGGGCACGTCCTCACTGGCTGAGGACGATACGCTGGAGTACCCGGACGGCAGACGGATGCTTGCCCATCGTGAAGATGCACCGGCGGGCACTGCCGGAGACTAGAACCGTTTCCGCAGCGTCTATCGACAAATCTGTCCCAGGTCTTTCAAATAGGACTGGCCGTGTGAAAAATCCACGTAGATGAGTGTACCGGTTCCCACAGGTAGGCAAACGGCTCTAAAATCGCTCGGAGGGTACCGGATGGAAGCGACACAGATGGCAGCTGGGGCAGGCAAGGCAAACAGGATGGACGGCGGCACCGGCAACAGCCCCTTTACCGCGAACGGTACCTTGCGCCGCGCCAAGATCGTCGCGACACTCGGGCCGGCTTCAAACACCGAGGCCACGTTTCGCACGCTGGTGCGCGCCGGGCTTGACGTGGCGCGGCTCAACTTTTCGCACGGCACCCAGGCCGACAAGCAACTGCTCATCGACATGATCCGCAAGGTATCGGACGAGGAAAAGAAACCCATCTGCATCCTGGCCGACCTCCAGGGACCCAAGATCCGCACCGGCAAGCTGGTAGATCGCAAGCCGGTACTGCTTGAAGCCGGGCAGACGCTTACCATCACGCCGCGCGACATTCTCGGCACCAGGGATTTGATCGCCACTACCTTTGTCACCCTGGCGGAGAACCTTGAGTCCGGCTCCCGCATCCTGCTTTCTGACGGTCTCATTGAGCTCCATGTCATTCGCATTATCGGCGACGATATCGAGTGCGCCGTGATCAACGGCGGCCTGCTGGGCGAGAACAAGGGCATCAACCTGCCCGGCATCGCGGCCAAGGTGCCTTCGCTGACGGACAAGGACGCAATCGACCTTGAGTTCGTCATCGGCGCAGGCGTGGATGCGATTGCGCTCTCCTTTGTCCGCAACGCGGAAGATGTGCGCCTGGTCAAGGACCGCATCACGGCTGCCGGGGCTGACACCTGGATCATCGCCAAGCTTGAAAAACCGCAGGCCATCGACAACGTGGATGAAATTCTTGAAATTGCCGACGGCGTGATGGTGGCGCGCGGCGACCTGGGTGTTGAAGTCCCCCCGGAAAAGGTGCCCGCGATGCAGAAGCTCATCATCCGGCGCGCGGCGGAGTACCGCAAGCCGGTCATCACGGCCACGCAAATGCTGGAGTCGATGATCGACAACCCCCGGCCCACGCGCGCCGAAGCGTCGGACGTCGCAAACGCGGTGTACGACGGCACGGACGCGGTGATGCTGTCGGCTGAAAGCGCGGCGGGCAAGTACCCGGTCGAGGCAGTCAAGATGATGGCCAAGATCGTGCTTGAAACTGAAGCCCAAATGCGCGAGCTGCCCGGCCTCTACCCGAGCCGCATGCACAGCCACGCCACCACGGTTGCCGAGTCTATCTGCGAGTCCATGGCGCATGCCTCGAACGATCTCGATATCCGCGCCATTGCCGTGTTTACAGAAACCGGCAGCACGGCGCGCCTGCTCTCGAAGCGCAGCCCCAAGCCGCCTATCTGCGCGCTCTCATCATCGACCACCGTGCTGCGCCGCATGAGCCTGCTGCGCGGGGTGTACCCAATCGCCTGCGGCAAAGCCGCCACTACCGAGCGCATGATTGAAACGGTTGAGGACGCACTCGAACGCAGCCAGTTCGCCCGGCGCGGAGACATTGTGGGTATTGTCGCGGGGACGCGGACGAACTCCGGATCTACAAATTTCATGCGCATGCATGTGCTTGGGGACCTGGTGGACGCATCCGCTGGACCGGCGAGTCCGAAGCGGGATGAGGGGCAGGGTTAGGTTTTTGATGTGTCGGGCCTAAACAGCCGCATCGCAACAGTCGGCAGTACCGCGTCAAATATCTGGCAGGATTGTTCAGGTTGTCGCAAACGAGCTCGGCAAAGCCTGCTTCGCCCCACGTATGATCCGATGCATGACCTCTTCTTCCGCAGCAAGCAACATCCCTGAAGGTTTTGGACTGCCCCCGTGGGCCTGGCCGTTGATCGGCCTCGGCGCGGGCATCGCCCTGGTGGTCGTGGTACACGGCACCTGCTTTCTCAAAGAAGATTGTTAGCAGGGTTTTTCTTCGCCCGTTTCGCTTGCATTTACACTAGGCGGCATGCGGTTTGCCCAGTACGTACTTTCCCTGCTTCTGGCAGCGTTAGCGGTTGTACCCGCCATAAGCTAGGACCTGCTCCGCATCGTTTCGAAAAGTTACCGCTTTGTTTTAGATAGTTTAACGGTGAAATCATCCGCCTACACTACGCGCCATATAAGCGTGTCGGCACCCATAACTATTCTTTCTTTTCTACAATTTGTAGGAACGAAGCGAAAGAACTTGATTCCTCTACTATCACAGAAGTTCGAGCAGCTGTAATTACAAGCGCGATTTCCATACTCGCAAGATTTCGGTGATGCTCTGATCTTCGGGATTGGTGGTGTCTACCTCTACGTCGTACGAGAGAAAACCATGAGTTTTAAG
>CAXSFX010000132.1:0-10386 GCA_964236655.1 uncultured Acidobacteriaceae bacterium
CAGCCGGAGGACATGAACGCACCAGGCTGGCAATGGCACCGGCTCAAAGGTGAACTGAGTGGATACTATGTGGTATCAGTAAATGGGAATTGGCGATTAACTTTCATGTTCCAAGGCGAAGATGCCGTCTTGGTGAGTTATCAGGATTACCACTAAGGGTGAATATGGCGTATATGGGAATGTTCGATCCGGCAACACCGGGTGAGCTGTTAAAGGAGTATCTGGGGGACCGTACTCTCAGTGAAACGGCTGCGCATGTAGGAGTGACTCGTGCGACAATTTCCAGGCTTGTCAACGGACATACTGCTGTTAGCGCGGAGATGAGCATGCGGCTCGGTCAGGCTTTAGGCTTGTCGGAAGACTTTTTTGCAAATGCGCAGTTGAAGCGGGATCTATGGCTCGCTTCGCAGAGGCAGGAAAAGCCGTTAAAAAGGATTTCAGCGGCTTAAAATTTTCAGCTACTGCGCGGGCTTGGATGGGGTGACTGTCTCAATTTGCACTCGCGTCTTTGCCGTTCTGTCCAGCTCACGGTAGATCTGCTCGTTGCGCATGATGGCTTGCACGTAGTCGCGCGTCTCGGTGAAGGGAATGGACTCAACCCACTCATCAATGCCGGTGTACTCACCTGCGGCTTTCCAGGCGTCCACGCGTGACTCGCCCGCGTTGTAGGAGGCGAAGGTGTACTCCTGCTGACCGCTGTAGCGGTCCAGGGTCTGCTTCAGGTAGGCGCAACCCAGCTTGATATTGATGGTGGGGTCAAGCAGCGCGGCTGTGTCGAGGTGACTGCTGTAGCCGGTCTTTTGAGCCATCTGGCGTCCGGTAAGCGGTTCCAGTTGCATTAGTCCCCAGGCATTTGCGTAAGACACTACGCGCGGGTTGAACTCCGACTCCTGCCGGATGAGCGAGGCCACCATATAAGGGTCAAGGCCGTTGCGCGCCGACTCTTCCTGAATCGTCGCCCAGTATTCTTCGGGGAACAGGATGCGCCAGTAGTCAACCGGCAGTTCGTCGATGGGCGCTGACGTATAGAAGGGAATCGCCTTTTTAAGCGAGCGCATGGCTCGGTAGGCCTCGCCATAGCTTGCGTACAGCTTGGCTTCAGCCAATGAACCCCAGCCGTCCGAGCCTTCTGCCGCGTGGATTTCCTGTGCCAGATAGTCGTTGAGCCCCGCATTGGCCAGCAGCCTGGCTTTGGCAAGGTGCGGGTCATCTTCGGGCACATCCTCGGTCAGGGTCGGGATCTGCTCGGACTGGAAGCTGTCGAGCATCGGCACCGTAGCCGGTATCACAGCCGAACCGATCCCCTGCAAACGCTGCTGCGAGATGGCTGCATAGTAGTAGTGCTGGAAGACGCGCTCCACGGTTCCGAAGTAGGCTGCGGCGGTAGTCGGGTTGTGTTCCTGGTCCAGATACATGCGGCCTCGCCAGTAGAGGGCTGCCGGTACGTTTTTGCCGTCTCGGAACAGCCGCAGCTGCTCATCCATCATGCGCTCGGCTTCAGGGTAGTTGCGCTGCCGGTAGTTGAGCCAAGCTGCGCGCCAGTGGGCATTGTCGGCGTTTTTGGAGTCGGGAAAGCGGCGCGCCAGCTCCGCATAATACGGGATGGCGGACGGGTAATCATGTTTGAGCATGTACAGGTTGCCGCTTGAAAACAGCGCCTCGGCCAGCCAGGGGCTTGTGGCAAAGCGGGTCCGCAGCTGATTCACCAGGTCCTGCTGGGCGGTGAGATCGGTGTTGGTTCGTGCGACTTCCATCGTCAGGTACAGGCGATGGGCACCGTTTTCATCATTCGAATCGAGGATTGATGCAAGCGAGTTGGCGGAGAGCCGCTTGAGCTTCAAGTCACAGGTTGCAGCCGCCAGCAGCACGCTGTCTCGCTCACTCCCGCTTAGAGTGGTGTCGGAGGCCAATGAATGATACTCAAGTGCTGCCTCGTTGAAGCGGCCTCCATTGAACACCGCATCCGCATGGTGCCGCCGCTCACCTGGTGACAGCGCCGACCATTGCCCGCTGCTTTGCAGCCGTGCTTGCGCGACTGCTGCTTCAGGGCTTAGAGGAGCTTCGTCCAGAACGCGCCGATAGAGCGCCAGCGATTCCGCACTTTGATTCAGCGCAGCATCGGCTTTCGCCAAAGCCAGCAGGTAGTCCGGTCGGCTCGCCAAAGCCTCGCCTGCATGGGCTCGCAGGATCTGCAGCGTCCGGTCAGGCTGGTTCTGCTGGAGTAACAGGTTGGCCTCAAGCACCGGCACTTGCGGCGTAAAGATGCTGTCGGGGTACTTCGCTGCAAAGCCGCTCAGGATTGCGTCGGCTGCCGGCAACTGGTTCGATTGCAAATTGGCTTGCGCGGTGAAGTAGTCTGCGTAATCGTCGAGCGAGTTGCCGTTTGCGTTCGCACTGCGCAGGGCAGCCAGGGCGTCCGGGTAGCGATGATCGAGCAGGTAGGCATGGCCCAGTGCCAGGTATGCAGTCGAGGCCGCTGGACCGGTGTGCGCATGCGCATAGCTTTCAACCCCGGCATACGCTACCGGGCTGCGATAGTTGCCGAGCTGCTGGGCCATGGGCCGCAGCTGTGATGAAGCAACAAAGGCATGTTGAAGCTGTTGCGTTTTGGCAGTTTGCCGGGCTGAGAGTGCGTGATGCCGATCCCGGCGCTTCAGGATCACGATGCGGTGCAGGTGGCCGTGTGCCGCCGCAGCTTTATGTCCATGGCCGGCTATCGTCTTGCCGTGTGCGGGGGCGTGACCGACTATGGGCACATGCTTCACCGGCTTGTGTGCTTCAGCTGGGGAGCTCGGTGGCAGCAGGGAGGCAGCTATCACAAAGGCCGTAGCGTACCGGTGTGGCGAGCGGAGCAGCGAAGCAGGCAGAAACAAACGGGAGTTCACAGGATGCGCCTCTCGGTAAGACCTAGTTATGAGAGTAAGCCATGAGAGCGAGCGACAAGGCACGCTGCTGCCGCGAAAAGTATCTTAGGGGGTACTCCGGTGTACGTGCGCGGTGCGCAACACCTCTTGCCCCCAGGCGGTTACGGTCTGGGCAACGCGGTAGCATGGGAACTGACAGCAGATGCTGCACCCGAACCAAATCAGATTGGCATCTCATGTAACGAAAGGCGCAAAAACCTGAAACCCCAAACCATGCCTTCCATCCAATCCAGTGAGAATGAACAGAAACAAGGTCTGATCGAGGTTGCTCCACCATTAGGGCTTGCCGTAGTCGGCAAGGATGGACTCCCGATTGAGGAGCATCCTGACGTCCGGCTGGTCAATCTGGCAAAGGGCGGCGACGTCCAGGCATTTGAGAAGCTGGTAAAGCAGTACGACCGGCAGGTGTTCCGGATCGCCCAGCACATCACTCAAAACCGTGAGGACGCGGAAGATGTTGTGCAAGACGCGTTTCTCAAGGCGTATGAAAAGCTGAACCAGTTTCAGGGAAACTCAAAGTTTTATACCTGGCTGGTACGAATCGCAGTAAATGAAAGCTTGATGCGGCTACGCAAACGCCGCACCGGGCGGATGGTATCGATTGACGAGGATGTCGAGACAGAAGAAGGTTCGATGCCGCGGGAGCTGGCCGATTGGGGTCCGAGTCCGGAGCAGCAGTATGGGCAGTCAGAGCTGGCGGAGATTCTCAAGAAGACCGTCAATGGTCTGCCGCCTGGGTTCCGAGTGGTGTTTGTATTACGCGACGTAGAAGGTCTATCGACTGAAGAAACAGCGGAAACGCTTGGGTTGAGCGTGCCGGCAGTGAAGTCAAGATTGTTGCGAGCTCGCCTGCAGTTACGGGAACGGCTGAACCGGTACTTCGGCAAGAAGAACGGGGCCGAAAAGATAGTGGATGGTGAGGCAAAGTGATCTGCTCTGAATTTATGCTGCACCTCGATGACATGCTCGATAGCTCCGCAGATCCAACTTTACGCGTCGCGCTTGAGGCGCACCTGGTTACATGCGAACACTGCACCATCACAGTGACTACCACTCGAAAGACCATTGAGGTATATCGTTCCAACATGCTCTATGACTTGCCCGATGCCCTTCGCAACCGTCTGCAAGAGGCAATCTTGGCGAAGTGTAAGAAATGTTGAGGCTGGTTCTAGCTGGATTGGTGTTAGTGATTATTCTGCGTATGGTCAGCAGGGGACGACGCTCTTAGCAACTACTAGAAAAGGCCCGCCATAAAGCGGGCCTTTTGTTTTGTTCCAGGCGGTCTAGCTGCCGTCATCGCGCTTGTGCAGCGTAGGCCGGTCATCCCCTGGGGCAGCATTTGGATCATTCGCGTTTGGCGTTGCATTTGGGTCCTGTGTGCTTGCCTTGCGCAGTGTCGGCTTGTTGCCGGTCTTCTTATCTTCGAGCTTGCGCTTGTTTTGAATACGCGCCAGCCGTGCCTTCACATCATCGAACTCTGAAGTGGTTTCAAGGTACTCGCTGCGTGCAGGTAGAAGCGTAGCAATCTCGTCCTGCGTCTTGCCGATGCGGTCCGGTGTGGCAGGATGGGTTTCAAATGCTCGTGCTACCAGGCCGGGCTTCTGCTTTTCCAGATTTTGTATTTTCTCAAAGAAGGTTACAAGCGCCTGTGGGTCATAACCTGCCCGATACAGGTATTGCGTCCCCAAAAAGTCAGCTTGGGCTTCAAACTCACGTGAGAACTGAAGAAAGGTCAGAGGCACGCCGATGTTGGCTGCTTCATACAGGCCGTAGCCAAGACCTCCGCCTACGAAGATTAGCGGAATCGTTCCAAACTGCGCATAGTTCTGACGGGTTTGCTCGCGCACCGCATGATGCGCTACCACGTGTGAAATTTCGTGCGCCATCACACCGGCCATCTCGGCTTCTGTGTCCGCATTCAAAATCAACCCGGAGTTTACAAAGAAGAAGCCGCCCGGCAGCGCAAAAGCGTTCACTTCATCGGAGTCGACAACCTTGACCGTAAATGGAACCTTCGCGTCTGAATTCTTAACAAGATTCTGCGCGATCCGGTTCACGTATTCAGTAACTACCGGGTCATTGATGAACTTGGTGCTTTTTTCCAGCTCGACTGAATACTGCTTGCCCTCGCCGATTTCAGTATTCACCGAGTACCAGTTGCCCAGACCGCGCCCGCCGATATTGCGCGTGCCTACTGCACTCACGTCATTATCACTACCGGGCTTGACGCCTTGTACAACGCCGTTTGCTCCTACTTTTGCTTCCAGGGGTACCGGCTTTTCATCCACGACCGGGGCCGGCGCAGAAGCAGGTTTCTTTGGCTGATCTTTACCGGTAGGTGCCGTAGTAGGCGGAGTTGTACTTGGAACTGTACCGGGGGTTGTGTTTGGCACCGTACCAGGAGTTGTTTGCGGAATTGGTGCTGGGGCGGTCTGAGTCGTTCCCGGTGTCGTGGACCCTGGTACTGTGCTTCCCGGCCCATTTATCTGGGCCATGCCCGCACCGGAGAAAGCGAGCAACATGCCCGCAGCGGAGAGAAGCTGTCGATTTGGTCGGGTTGAACCAATGAATTTGGTCATCTTTATCACGCTTGTCACAGGGCGCACCTCAGTCCGCAGGCTGCTTACAGGCCTACATTTCTCTTAGACGCAGTATGGACCTCCAAGCCGCAGAAGTCCTATGCTTTTCAACCTTGTGAATACTGGAACCCGGCTTCATCCGGTAAGTTTCGCGTAAGCCTTCATTTCAGCAGCCTGCCATTACCGCAGATGAGGCAGCATAAATTCGCTTTCACCATCTACACTGAACGCGTATGGATTTTATGGCGGAAGCACACCCCGGAACCACCAACCAGGCAGAACCGACCCACCCTATAACCCTTGCCATCGACATTGGCGGTACCGGTCTCAAAATCATGGCGCTCGACAACGATGCCAAGCCTCTTACAGAACGCTTTCGCAGCGAAACCCCTGTGAAGCCCACACCGGTACGTGTATTGGAGGTCCTGGAAAAACTGCGAGCCCAGGCTCCTGCGTTTGATCGCGTTTCGGTCGGCTTTCCCGGTGTTATCAAGGGCGGCCATACATTGACCGCCGCCAACCTGACTCCTGAATGGGTCGGGTTCGACCTGCAAGGCGACATTGAAAAGCGCTGGGGCAAGCCGGTCCGCGTGGCCAATGATGCAGCTGTGCAGGGTTACGGTGCCATCGGTAATGATGGCGTGGAGCTGGTGCTCACGCTGGGCACCGGTATGGGTTCGGCCCTGTTCACGCGCGGTCGTCTTTGCCCGGGCCTTGAGCTGGGGCACCATCCCTTTCGCAAGGGCAAAACTTATGAAGAGTATCTGGGACGTCCGGGTTTGAAGCGAATCGGCCTCAAGAAGTGGAACAAACTGCTTGCCAAGGCTATTGACCAGACCGCGCATACCTTCAACTGGGACCACCTGTACATCGGCGGCGGCAATGCCAAGCTGGTCAGTTTTACCCTGCCGAAGAACGTCAGCCTTGTCTCAAATCAGGACGGCCTGCTTGGCGGTATCAAATTGTGGGGAGACCAGGACTGAGCGTAACGCCGCCTATTCGCGTGCTGGTAGCTGAGGATCAGGCCATGCTGCTGGGTGCGCTTGCCGCGCTGCTGGAGCTTGAACCGGACATCACCGTCTGCGGGCGGGCTGCGAACGGGCGCGAGGCATTGACAGCAATCAACACGCTGAGGCCCGACGTCCTGGTAACTGACATCGAAATGCCGGAGCTCAGCGGTTTGTCGCTGGCTGCGGAAGTGCGCGACCGCTACCCCCTGACTCGTACCATTGTGCTGACTACCTTTGCCCGGCCCGGCTACCTGCGCCGCGCCCTCGATGCCGGTGCCAGAGGCTACCTGCTCAAGGACCGCCCATCAGCCGAACTCGCCCATGCTGTACGGCAGGTCCATGCCGGAAAACGCATGTTCGATCCGGAGCTGGCTTCTGAAGCCTGGGCCGAAGCCGACCCGCTAACCGAGCGTGAGCGGCAAATCCTGCGCCTGGCGGGGGAGGGTCGGTCTTCTGCTGAAATCGCCGGGGAGTTTCGACTATCGGAGGGCACGGTGCGGAATTACTTGTCAGAAGCCTCAAGCAAACTAGGTGCGGCCAACCGGGTAGAGGCGGCGCGGATCGCACGGACCAAGGGGTGGCTGTAAGTGGAGCCTATCTTGTATGTGCCGGCGTTGCGACAGCAGAGAAGGCCTCTCCTGACGGGATAAAATCAGCTCGCATGCCCGGCAGCACACCATGCAGCCACTCGGCGCAATAGCGCATGCCGGCTTCCTCTGATGCATCATGCCCAAGTAAGATGAGTGCTTTGGCGCGGCCCTGAGCGGCGGCGTCGTGTGCGTAGGGAATCGTCTCCCACTCTGTCGCTTCTCCAACTATAAGCACCTGCACCGCGGGGTCTTCGAGCATGGCAATCTGCCGGGGTCCTCCGGCAGCTCCAAGCAGAACGCCTATCTTGGTCACAGGCAACTCCGGATTGCCGACTACCCTTACCGCTACAGCGCCCGTATGGGCTTGCAGCATAGCCGCCAAGGCGCGAACAGTTGTAGGTTGCGGCAATACGAAAAGCGAGGAATTTGTACCGCCTTGCTGCGCCGCACCGAGCCCGAACTCTGCAACCATTCCGGTGAGGATGCCGTCCGGTACGTGCTTGTGCCAGCCGTCGTGGAAACGCCACACCACCAGGTGGTGATCTTCAATGTATTTTAATTTCTCGGCAAAGACCGGATCACCGGGCAGTACGCTCCGGTCGTCCCGATGATTGTAGAAGGTCGGCTCATGCGTGATGATGAGGTTGTCACCCTTTGCAACCGCTTCTCGCAGCACATCCATGGTGTCCATGAAAGTGGTCACGATGCCGGTTACCGGGGTGGCCGGATCGCCGGCCTTGATCGTGTCTACTGTATCGGCAACAGGCGCAGCACCATTAGCAGCGACAATCCTGGCAATAACCTCGCTTGCGGCAGGAGCGGCGGGAGGCTGTGCCAGGCATACGGCGTTTCCAGCAAACAGCAGGGATGCAGCAATAAACAGCTTTTGCATGACTTCTCCTGATAAGAGTTGACACAAACAAAAACAAAGCGGCGAACCGGATAGCTCGCCGCAGGTGTTTAGAGGTAAAGCCGACTACTCTTCGTAGTACTCCAGCCCCAAGTGCGTAATCAGTTCCTCACCCATGACATGCCGCAGCGTGTTCTTGAGTTTCATCAGTTGAATGAACAGATCATGCTCAGGGTACAAGCCTTCAGCAGTTTGCGGAGCTTTGAAGTAGAAGCTTAACCACTCCTGAATCCCGGCTGCGGCCAGCTCCGGGGTGCGCTTGGCCAAGTCCATGAACAGGATCAAATCCAGCGCGAGCGGAGCCGCCAGGATTGAGTCGCGGCACAGGAAATCGACCTTGATCTGCATCGGATAACCGAGCCAGCCGAAGATGTCGATATTGTCCCAACCCTCTTTGTTATCACCGCGCGGCGGGTAATAGTTGATGCGAACCTTGTGGTACATATCTGAGTAGAGATCAGGGTAGAGCTCCGGCTGCAGGATGTACTCAAGCGCGCCCAGCTTCGACTCTTCCTTGGTCTTGAACGACTCCGGGTCATCCAGCACCTCGCCGTCCCGGTTACCCAGGATGTTGGTCGAGTACCAACCTGCAACGCCTAGCATCCGTGCCTTGAACGCCGGTGCCAGCACCGTCTTGAGGAACGTCTGCCCGGTTTTGAAGTCCTTGCCGCAGATCGGCGTTTTCGTCTTCTTTGCCAGTTCGACCATGCAGGGCAGGTCGACCGTCAGGTTCGGCGCGCCATTGGCAAACGGCACTCCTTCCATCAGAGCTGCGTAGGCATACAGCTGCGAGGGGGCGATGGCCGGGTCGTCATTGTTTAGGCCTTCTTCAAACGCAGCCAGGGTGGCGTGTACGGCAGTCGGCTGAATGAAAATCTCTGTAGAGCCGCACCAGATTACGACGACCCGATCCACAGTGGCCGAAAATGCCTGGATGTCGGAACGGAGCTGCTGAGCCAGGTCGCACTTGGAGCGGCCTGACTTGACGTGCGTGCCGCTCAGCCGTTTGACGTAGTGCTGGTCAAAGGCGGCAGGCATCGGCTTGATGGCTTCAAGAAACGGCTTGATGGTTTCAAGGTGTTTACTTTCAAGCACATTGGCCGTCTTGGCGGCCTCGTACATGTTCTCGTCGAAAATGTCCCAGCCGGTAAAGACGATGTCGCTGAGGTCGGCAAGCGGGGCAAAGTCCTTGATGAGCGGCGAACGCTCATCGGTGCGTTTGCCGAGCCGGATGTGGCTCATCTGGGTAAGGGAGCCGATGGGCTTTGACAGGCCGTTGCGAACTGCCTCAACTCCCGCGATGAGGGTGGTAGCGACCGCGCCCATGCCTACGGTCATTACGCCGAGCTTGCCCGTGGGCTGCTTCGGCTTTGTGCTTGTTTCAGTAGTTACGGTACTGCTTGCCATTCCGTGTGTCCTTTAAACTAGAGAGCGTCCGGGCGGCGTGCCGTGACCGCAAGTACGGCACACCATCAAACAGGTTAGTGTCACTCTTTCCAGGGCACTTTAGCAAATCGCTTAGGCAGTCGCGGCTTCGTCGCGGCCCCGGCGCACATGGCTCCACACGAACCAGATGATAAGGAGCAGGATAACGACTTCAACCACGGTATGGAACCGGTGAAAGATCGCCTTGAAGCGCGGGTCGGTATCCCAGTGCTCGCCGAGTTTGGCACCCACGTAGGCCAGGGCAAAGCACCACGGCCATGAGCCGATAAACGTATAGATATGGAAGCGCAGCTGCGGCATGCGCGCTATGCCCGCCGGTAGCGCGATAAAAGTGCGGACCACAGGCAGCAGGCGTCCTACCAGCACGGTTGCCGAGCCGTATTTATCGAAGAAATGTGTAGTCCGGTCCAGGTCGTGGCGGCTAAGCAGTACATACTTGCCGAAACGCTCTACCAGCGGACGGCCTCCATACGCGCCGACCCAGTAAGCTACTGCAGAACCGATGTTGCAGCCCAGCGCACCCGCCGTTGCCACGCCCCCTAGCGATAAGTGGCCCAGGTACACCTGGTAGCCTGCGAATGGCATGATGATTTCAGACGGCAGGGGTATGCAGGCGGACTCTATACCCATCAGCAATGCGACGCCGAAGTAGCCCGTAGCTCCGATAACAGCCGTTATAAACCCGGCCAGGTAGGCGATGATCTTTTCTGACATGCTGCGGCAGTATACCGTGCGCCTGCCGCAAGCCGTGCATCCCACCAGCTTGAGGAAAGACGAATGACTGTAAATAAGAAGATTTCCGCGAGGAACCAGCTACGCGGCACCGTGGAAGAGATTGCGCTCGGCGTGGTAACGGCAAAAGTATCTGTGCGTGTAGGAGAAAACCTGATTGAAAGCGTCATCACACGGCAGAGCGTCGAAGAAATG
>CAXSFX010000133.1:0-10319 GCA_964236655.1 uncultured Acidobacteriaceae bacterium
CGCGCCCTGCGAAACACCCCATTGCAGCGTGTTCGGCGTTGCATCCTGCGCTGTGTCAGTCACCGGGTTCACTGTCAGGTTCTCCGTGGACCGCCAGAATGTGTCGGTGATGTTGGCACCGGGGTAGTTGGAAGCGCCCTGATTGGCAAATGAGAATGCCCCGAAGTTCGGCGTCAGGAAACCATTGATGGTAACTGCGCCGGGCGTCTCACCCAAGCCGGCAATCGACTCATAGTAGCCCACCGGAGCCTGCACGTTGTATGCGCCGGGTTTGAAGAGAATGGCGTGGCGGTTGGCGCTGAACTGGTCTTCATTGGCCAGCGAGGCAAGCGTAGATTGCACAGTCGCGGCGGGGATGGTGGGGTCAAAGATGACGACATTCGGACCGAAGTCCGGTGCGCCCGTTCGTGCTTGTGCTGCCGCTACTTGGGCTTGAGCCACGGCTGCCATGTTCGCGGCACCGGCTGCTGTTAGAAGCAGGCATGCAAAATAGGCAAGCGGCAGTTTCGCTGTTACAAATCCAGGTTTGTATCTCACTTAAAGTCAACTCCAATGGCGGTTTATCTGATTGCGAGCCGATGCTAGGCCGGTCTTCGCTGGCTTGTCAAACATATTGGAACCTTTAATTTATGATCCTGTACTTAGCCTGACAGCGGTTGCATGGCTTCTATTACTTTTACAGTTCACAAACATTTACACCATTGCCATCACCAGCCGCGCGGCAGCTCCGCGTATGGCTAACCTATCGGGCCGCGCGGCAAAGTAGCTTGCGTTCAGTGCCGCGCTGTCCATGTCTTCAACCTGCGCATAGCTGCCCAGCGCACCCGCCAGGGCTTCCGGCGTCCAGCCTTCGCTGAACGGCTCGCCCTTGGCCGTGGCGCGTGTTTGCAGGGAGTCGAACTGGCGCTGCTCGTCGGTACCCAGCGCCGAGCGAGGCATGCGGTAGTCAAATACGATCGCACTACCGGGCGGGAACTGCCGCACCCGCTCAAGCACCAGGCGCAGCGTCTCAGGCGGCAAAAACGGCGCAACGCCCAGCATTGCAAACAGGGTGGGCTGCCGCAGGTCCATGTTGCCCGGCGGCCAGGGAGTGTCTACCAGGTCGCCTTCGATGTTTTCACAGCCTTTGCGCCAGTCGGTGTAGAGACCGGCCTCGCGCAGCAGCTTTGCCTTCCACTGCCCTACAGAAGGCTGGTCCAGTTCAAATACTTGCAAGCCCGGCCAGGGGTTACGCAGTGCAAATGTATCAAGACCCGCGCCCAGCAGGCAGTACTGCCGCGTACCCTTGCTATAAGCCGAGGCCAGGCAGTCTTCGGCGTACAGTGACCGCGCCACCACAAACGCCCGTAGAGACCCCGACCACTGTCGCGGTTTCGCTCGTCCATGGGTAGAAGGCGTGCGGCGCAGCGCCTCGGCACCATCAGTGCCAAGCAATGGAACGGCATAGGGGTCATGGAAGACTATGGG
Source organism: uncultured Acidobacteriaceae bacterium (assembly GCA_964236655.1). Taxonomy (GTDB): domain Bacteria; phylum Acidobacteriota; class Terriglobia; order Terriglobales; family Acidobacteriaceae; genus EB88. Next base: position 1,468 of record CAXSFX010000133.1, read on the forward strand.
CGAATCAACCAATTGGTGCGCGGCCCGGCGCAAGGCTACCCGCCAGGCACTGTGAGCCTCATCGGGCATGCCGGGCGGTACGGTCAGGCGCTTCATCGGGCTACCAGCCCGCTAAATCAGGGTGTATATCTTCAAGCCGCTCTACTGCCAGCACCTGCTGCCCGAACACACGTCCAAAGTTACGCGCAACAGCCTGTGCTGCCTCCCCCATTGCCATCGGCGCATCGGCTTCGTCTTCCACTGAGGTTACAGCCCGGTCCGTGATGCCGCACGGCACAATCAGGCTGAAATCCCGCAGGTCCGTTGTCACGTTGAGCGCGAAACCATGCGAGGTGATACCGCGCGACACATGGACGCCGATAGCGGCCAGCTTCTTTTCAGGGATCCTGTTACCGGCCGGTTGTGTCCACACGCCGGTACGCCCGCAAACCCGCCCGGCGCGCACGCCCACTTCACCCATCACGCGGATCAGTACCTCTTCAAGCAGGCGCACGTAGTCCACTACACCCATGCGTGCGCCGCTTTCCATGTGCAGCGCCCGCAGGTCAAAGATCGGATAGCCTATCAGCTGCCCGGGACCGTGATATGTCACATCGCCGCCGCGCTTAACGACATGCAGCGTCACTCCGCGCCGGGCCAGCTCCGCATCTGAGGCGATGATGTTGCCGCGGCCAGCATTGCGTCCCAGCGTGAGTACCGGGGGGTGCTCAAGCAGCAGCAGCACATCGCCGATGGCATCCGTACGACGCAGTTCTACTAACCGCTCTTGTAATGCAAGCGCACGTTGGTACTCAATGCGGCCAAGTTCCAGAAAGGTCAGCAAGCCGGGCCCACTATCAGACAAGCACGACCGCTCAGAGTTTTCTCGACTGCAACTCAATATCCGATTCAGTTACTTCTCCTACTGCAGCAGCGCCTGAACTACCCGGCTCAAAGGCTGTACCGGCTCTTGCCCGCCGGGCGCGGGCATATTCGGCAGTCTGGCCGGCCAGCCCCTGGGCGCGCCGCCCTGCACGCTTCATTGCATCTTCGAGCGCCCGCGTGTCCCCGGTGTGGAAGGTCGCAATATCGTCCAGGCCATCAGCTCCGGTTTCGTAATAAGGCGCTTCTTGAAAGCTGCATGCATTGGCAATCAACGCTTGCGGCAGGCGAACCCGCGATGCGTTGTAACGCTCTACTGCCTGGTTGTAGGTCTCACGCCGGGCCAGGATTTCCGTTTCAATGGCTTCGAGCTGTCGCATTAGCTGCTGATAGGTCTGGTTGGCTTTCAGGTCAGGGAAGCTCTGCGCCATGGCTGTGACCTGGCCGATGATGCGGTCGGCCTTGGCGTTTACCGAGTTAAGGCCGGCGATGGATGTCAAGTCTTCAGAAACCTGGAAGTGCGAAACCTTCTCATGCGCTCCATAGCTTTGCGCAATATTGACCAGCTGCGCCGCCAAATCGGCTCGCTTTTTGGTAACGGCAAGAATGTTCGCTCGGCGTGAGCGCACGGCTTCAGCCAGCGCCTTTAGGCTGTTGTAGTGCTTGACACCCCAAATTGTGAGCACGATGAGAACAACAATGAAAAGTAGAATCACAATGTTTCTCCTGCAAGCCTTTTCAGTATGCGAGCAGTTTGAAGTTTTTGTCACTCCCAAAAATCAGCCGAGCGTTTGATCTATTAAAGTTCAGCACCGCACTGCCTGTGCACACTCGGCTTGCGCGACGGCGATTTTATATTGCCGATCCCAAGCCGGTTCCCGAACCGGGCATAAGCGGCGGCCGCGCGCGAAAGCTGAGCCGCGCGATACCGCTCATTAGCAGGCTAATGCCCACCAACGTGCCCAGCACCCATACCGAGCTGAAGGGCCATTGCGCCAGGATCACCACAGCTAAAACAAGTGTGACCAGCCCGTTCCACAGCATCCATCCGGCATGATGCCCGGCGCGAGTGCGGAAGTAGACGACCAGCTCCACAATGCCCTCTACCAGGAAGTACACAGCCAGTAGCAGCGTAAGCGTAACCAGCGCCCGGGCCGGGTGCAGGATCAGGTAGATGCCGACCAGCAGGTACACCACTCCCACCAGCCCCATCAGCAGGTGGCTGCCGGCCCCGCGCGCCGACCATGCATAAACCAGGTGCGCAACGCCTGCTAACAGCAGCAGTACACCGAACAGCGATGTCACCACAGCCCCGGCAAACAGCGGAACTGCAATGGCCAGTATGCCAAGCACGATCAGGGCGACACCGGTGATCCGGGAGGACGGTCCGGGTGCGAACAAGGAAATGGGTGAGAGAGGACTCGGTGTGGTCATGGGCTTGGCTCCTGTAGACGTGCTTACAGCTTTGTATCGCTTGGATGCACGGACTCGTGCGGGATAATCTGAAATCAAGTTCAGAGCAAGCTCAGACTGAACTACACTTTCTTTGGAGGTAGGCCAAAATGAGAGAACCAGTTTTAATTACAACTCCTATACCGACTCCAGAGGAACTCGCTGATGAGCTTGGTGTCAGCCGCAGGCATCTCGGACAGATTCGTTCTGTCCTGCGTAAGCAAGGCTTGCTTAACCCTGTAGCTGCACCCGTTTCAAAGAAAGGTGCTGCGCAAGCTCGCAAGATTGTCGCGAGAAAAGCTCTCCTCTCGCAAAAAGTGGGATGAGTGACTCTGTTTTTGTAAATGTTCCATATGACAAAAAGTTTGAACAACTTTATCTAGCTTATATTGTTGGACTTGTCGCTTTGGGTTTATCGCCTCGACCAGCAATCGCGTTACCGAATAATAAAGCTAGGTTCAATAAGATTGTTGAACTCATCGATGAATGCTCATACTCTATCCACGACTTGTCCCGAGTACAACCTTCCCAAGAAAGTGGATTGCCTCGATTCAATATGCCGCTTGAACTAGGATTGGCCTTATATCGCTCTTACAAGTTCCCCGACAAGCATCGCGTGTACATCTTTGAGGAAGAAAACTACCGGATTCAGAAGTCGACCAGTGATTTAAACGCTTTCGACGTGCAGCTTCATAATGGAACGCCCAAGGGCGTTATGGCGCAGCTGAGAAATACTTTTATTCGAGAGAGTAGCGAAAACACTGTACCGGAGATGCTTGAAGTTCTAAAAGATCTTAAGAAGGTATTACCAAAGTTGAAGGAAAATGCTGGTGTCAAATCTATATTTGATGGTCCGGCTATTGCGAACGGAATCATTTTGGCCGCAAGCACTTTAGTTAATCAGCGCCGTCCAAATAGCTAATTTAGTCTTATAATCTTTCGTAAAAATTGTTCGGAACAGCAGATGCTTTTGAAATCAGATTTGACTATGTTTTGGAGAGGGTTTAGTTATGCGGCTTCTCCATAAAGCCGCACAACACAATTAAAATGACTCCACAACTATTGAAGACAAATTTCCTCAACTACACATTGATCGCCAGCCCCTCCACTGCCCCGAACCCGTCCAGCATGGCCTCGGCCAGTGTAGGGTGCGCATGGATGGTGAACATCAGCTCCTCAAGAGTCGCTTCCAATTCCATAGCAACTACACCTTCCGCTATCAGCTCGGTTGCTGAAGGGCCGATGATATGAATGCCCAGGATTTCTCCATACTTGGTATCAGTGACCACCTTCACAAATCCCTCATGCGCGTTGATAATTGACGCCTTTGAGTTGGCCGAAAACGGGAACTTGCCTACCTTGATGTCGAGGCCCTTTTCACGCGCCATGGCTTCCGTCAACCCGATGGAGCCGATCTGCGGTTCGGTATAGGTGCAGGCCGGGATGCGATTGCGGCGCACCGGGCGCGCGTACTTGCCTGCGAGCTTTGACGCGACCACGATGCCGCACATCGACCCCACATGCGCCAGCTGCGGCAGCCCGGCCACGATGTCGCCGATCGCATATACGCCTTCGACGCCGGTTGCCATCCACTCGTCGGTCTTGATGAAGCCCTTCTCCATCTGGATGCCGGGCAGCTTCTCCAGGCCGATATTGTCGGTACGCGGCGCGCGGCCCACTGCCACCAGCACCTTTTCCGCTTCCTTCTCTACCTTCTTGCTATTGCTGTCGATCCAGGTCACCTTGACGCCCCCGGCGGTCTTTTCAACCTTCTCGACTTTGGCGCTTGTATGCACGTCGATGCCGCGCTTGCGGAAGTTGCGCTGCAGCTCTTTTGAGACTTCCTCATCCTCTGCCGGCACAATGCGCGGCAGGTACTCGACGATTGTGATTTCCGCGCCGAAGCTCCGGAAGATCGATCCGAACTCCACGCCCACAGCGCCCGAGCCGATGATGATCATCGACTTCGGCACAGCCGGGATCAGCAGAATTTCATTGTTCGTCATGATCGGGCTGGTTCCATCCGGACCGATCTCAAGCCCGGGCAGCACCTTTGCATCAGAGCCGGTCGCAATCATCACGTTTTTTGCTTTGATCTCGCCCTTTTCGCCGACGCCATTGGCGGCTTTCTCAATAGCGATGGTATGCACGCCATCCTTCGCAGGGCCGGTTAGTGAGGCTTGCCCGCGCACCACGGTCACCTTGTTTTTGCGCATCAGGAAGTCAAGGCCCTTGACATGCTTGTTGATGATGCCGTTCTTGCGCTCCAGCACCTTTTGCCAGTTCAGTGTCGGCTTGACGATGCCTTCGATACCGTACTCCGCAGCATTTTCGACAAGCTCGTACACCTCCGCATTGAACAGCATGGCCTTGGTCGGGATGCAGCCCCAGTGCAGGCAGGTACCCCCCAGCTTGTCCTCGCGCTCCAGCAGGGCGACTTTTAACCCGTTCTGCCCTGCCCGAATCGCCGCCGTATACCCTGCCGGTCCGCCACCAATGATCGCTACGTCATACACCGTTTGCTCAGCCGCCAAAACCCACCCCGTCACTCAACAAAATCATGCGCGCCACCCATGCTTCAAGGCCGCGCCGGTCCCTATCTATCCTACGCTTTGCCCTTCCTTTACACGCCCCCGCACGCGATACTGAAACAGCGCAGGAGGAACTACGCATGAGCGCACTTGCCCACCCGGTCTTTGTTTCCATCGACGAGTACCTGCGTACCAGCTATCGTCCCGACTGTGAGTACATTGACGGCGTTATAGAGAAGAGAAATTTGGGTGAGTACGAGCACTCTGCTATGCAGGCTTTCTTTGTCACCCTGTTTTCAGTGAACAGGGGTGCCTGGAACGCCAGAGTTTTCCCGGAGTACCGCGTCCAGGTCTCGCCGACTCGCTTCCGCGTACCGGACATCACCGTAGTTCGTCTGGATACGCCCCGGCAGAACATTCTGCGTACTCCGCCTTTGCTTGCCATAGAAATTCTTTCCCCAGAGGACACGCTAAAACGTCTGCAGCAAAGAGTGAATGACTACCTCAACTTCGGCGTGGAACATATCTGGATCATCGACCCGTATGACTTTCGCGCTTTCCTCGCCGATGCTCGCGGCTTCCACGAACCCGCCGAAGGCTCAGCTACCGCCACCCTTACTATTCCAGGCACACCGATTGCTGTGTCCCTGGCGGAACTGTGGCGCGAGCTCAACCCTGCCTGATGCAGTCCGCGAAATATAAACGTTCCGCCGTCACGGATGCGTTAACGCTGCGCCAGCTGCACTTCAACCTGCGTGTCCTTGGGGAAGGTCACCGCGTGGCCCCGTGTAATGAACCGAAAGTAGATCGACTTGGTAAACGCGTACACACCAAAGCCGGTAGCCACACTCGCGCTGCCTACACCCAGCGTGATGCCGCGCGCCACTAAACCGAATCCATTGGAGGCAACCGTCTGCTTGCCCAGGCCGCCATCCTCATCATGGCCTGCAGCGGCAGTAGCCAGCAGCAGCAGCGGTGCCAGGAAGCGTCCCTTGTCAGGCTGCGCTTTCACGTCGCCCTCAGCATCCACCGCAAGATTCTGTTTCTGGCTGCCTTCAGCACCGGTCAGCGTACCGTGCACCTTCTGCTCTGCTTCGCCGGGCCGCGTGACGCCGCGAAAGGTAAACCGCAGGGACCCATTCCGTCCAAAGCTGCGGGAGCGCTTGGCATGTAGCACCTCACCTTCCAGCTCCGCACCCTCGGGTAAAAGCAGGCGTTGCTTTTCATCAAATACAGGCTGTGTCAGGATGGCGGTTGCCTTGTCGCCGCGCTTCGCCGTGTCTGAGTCCAGGGTGCTTACCAGCCGGGCATGCACCAGCACGCTTGTGGGCAGACTGGTTGTAAGGGCTGCGTTTTCCAGGTGCGCGGCTTCCGGGCGCACTACAGGAGCTTCCAGCTGCGCGACTTCGACGTCCGCAGACTGCCGCAGGTCGGCGATCATCTCCTCGCCCTGCCATAGCCGCTGCGGGTGGTACGGCAGCTGGCTGTACAGCAGGTGCTTGGCGCGATCCATCTTGCCCGGCGCAAACAGCGTTTCACGCGTGGACTGTATCCGGCCCCGCACCAGGGCTTCCCCCTGGCTCCGCAATGAAGTGTGCGCCTGCCCGGCAAAGCGCACAGTCTCCGTCTGCCGTACCCGCGCCTCACTATCGAGCGACACCTCAACCCCATTGAGCTGCATGCTTGTAAAGTTCACCACCGGTTGGCGCAGCGGCGTCAAGTCGCCATTCAGCAGGGCCTTGGTGCGCTCCTCGCCGTGCACAGCCTCCAGTCCTGACACATGGCCCGTGACTACAGTTCCCGCAGGCACTACCAGGCTGTCATATACATAGATGGGCTCGGTAATGACGCCTTCAACCGAGGCACCCACCTTCATGGAGGCAGTGTGAGTCACAGTGATATGCAGCGGCACTCCAACCGCAAGCGTCGCCTGCTGCCCATGGCACACTGTTGCTGAGAAGGCCGCGACCAGAACTCCGTAATACGGCATAAGCCGCCGCTCTACCATCCATCGGTTTCCCAAGAAATCCTCCAGGCGGCTCGTACCTCGCTTGCTTCCACTATAAAGGGCAAACGGTTTCCTGGAAGCACTACGTCTTAATTTTTTAAGTCTAAGCAATACTGAGAACTTGAATCCTGGATCAGACGTTCCGCTTCTGTTCCTGTTGTAGTGTGCTGATCTTTTAGGGAAAGGAAAATAAAGGCAGTTGCTCCTCACAGCCGCCTTTATGCCTTTTAATCCACTGTGCCGGGTCGATCCGCTTCATCCCGGACTTCCTTTCCGGTCTCTTGGGAGCTGATGTTGTAGCCCGCGGTTATAAACCAAGTGCCCGCTACCAAGCGTTCTCCAGCGGGACAGGCTGTTTAAAGTTTATGCAAGTGATCGCGCCGCATCCTGCGCGAAGTAGGTAACGATAAACCCGGCACCGGCCCGCCGCAGCCCTACCAGCGATTCGAGCATCGCGCGCTCCGGGTCGAGCCAGCCGCGCTCGAATGCCGCTTTCAGCATCGCGTACTCGCCGCTTACCTGGTACGCGCCCATGGGTATATCGAACCGGTCGCGCGCAGCACGGATTACATCGGCATACGGCATCCCGGGCTTCATCAAAATCATGTCCGCGCCTTCAGCCAGGTCAGCCTCAATTTCACGCATGGCCTCACGCAGGTTTGCACCATCCATTTGGTAGGCGCGCCTGTCTCCGAACTGGGGGGCAGAATCGGCAGCCTCGCGGAACGGCCCGTAGAATGCCGAAGCAAATTTGGCCGCGTAGCTCAGAATGGGCGTATTTTCCTGCCCGGCGGCATCGAGTGCCCGCCGGATCGCAGCTACCCGGCCATCCATCATGTCGCTTGGTGCGACCACATCCGCTCCTGCCTTGGCCAGCGACACAGCTGTCCGGGCCAGGGGAATAAGGCTGCGGTCATTGTGTACATGCTGCTCGCCGTCGACCGAGTGCAGCACCCCGCAGTGGCCATGCGATGTGTATTCGCACAGACATACATCGGCGATCAGCACCAGCTCGCGCAGAGTGCGATTCGCCTTGAGCCGCTGCAACCCCCGCTGCACAATGCCATCCTCAGCCCAGGCACCTGTACCCTCTTCATCCTTTGTTTCGGGCAGCCCGAACAGCAGCAGGCCCCCAAGTCCAAGCCGTGCTGCTTGCTCTGCTTCCTTCTCCGCTTCATCAAGTGAAAGATTGAAGACGCCCGGCATGGAGCTGATAGGTTTGCGGACGCCTTCGCCCGGACATAAAAACAGCGGCAGAATCAGCGCCGAAGGCTCAAGCCGCGTTTCACGCACCAGTGAACGTAAAGCCGGGGTTTGCCGCAGACGGCGCATACGAACAAATGAGGTATCCATGGGTACCATTCTAGTAGGTGGACATTTAGGAGGCAGGAGGTATTTCATGCCGAATCCCCTCCGCCTGTTCACCTGCCGACCTCACTGAATCGTGACCAGGCACCTCGGGCTACCATCCCCCGCTCCATGCGCATCCATGGATTTATGGCTACAGCGAAGAAATCTGCAACGGGAACTTCTGAGAAGAAGACTGCACCTATAAAGAAATCTGCCACGAAAGACCCGAAGGGCGGCCTTACAGCAGCCGGGCGCAAAGCCTTTGCGCAAAAGGAGGGTGCGCACTTGCGTCCCGGTGTGCAAGGAGCAGCCGACACACCGGAAAAGATGAAGCGCAAGGGTTCATTTCTGCGCCGTCATTTCGCTAATCCCAGAGGACCCATGGAGCGCGATGGAGAACCGACCAGGCTTGCTCTCTCCGCACAGGCATGGGGTGAACCCATACCGAAAACAGAGGCAGACGCGAAAAAGCTTGCTGATAAAGGCAGCAAGCTGCTGGAGCAGTTTCATACTGTTAATGATGGAAACGAATCGGCGCGAACGAAGCCGAAAGAACCTGCCAAGCAGACAAAGGCAGCCGGCAAGAAGGTTGTGAAAACAACCATGGAGAAGGCTGTTCCAGTTAAAAAGTCCGCTGCAAAAACAACTAG
>CAXSFX010000134.1:0-10106 GCA_964236655.1 uncultured Acidobacteriaceae bacterium
GATCTTTGCCAAAGATGGGGAGAAGGCTTTTTCAGACTGGCTGAATACGCAAGGAGTTGAGAACATCTCGAATGTGAACAAGGCGCTTGAAGCGGCGAGTTCATGGCATGACAAGGTCGCTGTTTAGACCATCCGGCACGGAAAATTTGTGCCGTCTTTGAAAGAGTACGGCTACTTTGTGAGAGATTCTCCCATGTACATTCATCACCATTTTTAGGCGCAAATTGGATGGATTTTGCATGTTTTTTCAAAGATATAAATGCATAACTATGCATGATGGTGCATAGTTATGCAGCCCTAACGGTACTTCAGTACCGTTTGCACATAGCTCGCAGAAGATATGCAGGGGTTGACAAAAGTCTTCTACGCAAATTGTTTGGGAGGGGTTTTCTCCCCACGGAGTAGAAAGCTGATGACTTTGGTTCGGCATGGTTTTGTTAAAACTTATTACTCTTTTTAATTGAGGCAAAAGTTGCGGAACCCGAAACCATCTTCAATCGTCTCAAGGACACTCTGATCCCGCCTTCACCACGCAACTGTGAAGTTGAACAACTTAAAATTTCTGCAGTAGAGTTTGGGGCACATTCCTGGAGTGTTCTAAGGAATACCCGCGAAGACGCATGCGGGATCTATACCTCTCTTTGGTGATGCTTCCAGAGCTTTTGCTTGATGCAAATGTCGCGCACTTAATGTTCTTTACCACCTTTGTTAGTCAAAGCTGGATTGGCCGTATTCGAGGAGGGTGACGAGGAGGACGCCGCCGCAGATGTTGCCGGCGGTGGCGGGGAGGAGCCAGAGGAAGAAGGCGGTGAGGGTGATCTGGTGAGCGAGGACTCCTGAAAGGATTTCGCCGCTGGTGGCAATGCAGTGGGCAAAGTGGCCTGCACCGATGATAAAAGTCATGGTCCAGATGAGCATGACCGAGCCGGTGATGGAGTGCGAGGCGCTGACCAGCCAGGCTACAGTTGCAATGATCCAGCCGCCGACGACGCCGGACCAGAAGGCGTGAGAACCGGTTATGCTAGCAGCTTCAACGCCCAGGTGGGTGAGCTGCTGGACGTACTCGGGTCGGAGCGCGCCGGTTTTGACGGCGAGCAGGGCAAAGAGTAGCGCGCCCACGATGTTGGTTGGGAAGACGATGGCCCAGAGGCGGAGGGTGGAGAAGAAGTATTTTTTCTCAGCCAGCATGAGGGCTACCGGGTAGAGAGTGTTCTCAGTAAAAAGCTGCGAGCGCCCAAGAATGACGACCATGAAGCCGAGCGGGTAGAAGAACATGGCAGCGAGGCGACCAGCCGGGGTAGCGCCGACCATGGAAAGAAGGATGGACACGCTGAGGCCGGTGAGGCCCATGAGCAGGCCGCCGGCGATACCGGAAATGGCGAGCGAGACGTTGGAGCGCTCAAGCTCGTGCCTGCCGTTGATGGTGACTTGTTTGTAGATTTGATTGGCTGTAGGGCGGTCGAGGTCCTGCTGCGTAGAGTCGCCAGCGGCAGGCTCTGGAGATTTCGAAGATTCTGAAGACTCCGAAGATTCTTTGGAGGGATTTACTCGCTGGATTGCGGGAAGAGCCATGGTTCCCTACTTTCTGAGACGTTGTTCCTTGCGATGCACGTTCTACCCGGGAGTGGATGCGCGGGCTGTGAACTAAATCAGCAGGTGATGCATGAAGAGATAAAGGTCACTTCACCGACGTCAAAATCATACGGTTAGAGAAATCAGAGACTAATAAAAGTTTTTAACTGTTTCCGCAGCGATGGATCGTATGAGGTGAGAGCAGGCTTTGGAGGGTTCTCGGGTGTCAGCAACAAAGACGGCGATTGCTACATACGTTCCGCCAGGAGCCTGGAGTATGCCGACGTCATTTGTTGCTGCGGTAACTCCGCGCCAACTGCCGCTGCTTCCGGTTTTATGCATGCAGATCCAGCCGGAGGGCACGCCCGCCTTCAAGCGATCTGGAAACGTCGCTATTTGCGCCATTGTTTCCAGAGCAAAGTGAGTTGAAGCAGGGGACAACAAATTACCGTTTGCAAGCCGTTGCAAAAGTGATGCCATCCCAAGGGGTGTCGAGGTATCCCGAATATCCAGCTGATAGCGACGATACGCCGTCTCTCGATCCTTGGAAGGAACAGAAGCGATGGCTTTGCTCAGAACTTTTGGGTCAACATACTCAGGGTGCCAGGTGAGCCCCGCGATTTCTGTTTGCAAATGTCTCTCGTCACGATCAATTCGAATACCTTGAATACCGGCTCGGTCTAAGAAGGATTGAACCTGTCGGGGACCTCCGATCCGGCTGACGAGAATGTCGCTTGCGGCACTGTCGCTGTCCACAATGGCTCGACGTATTAAATCGTGGATGGTCGTGCGGTACCCTTGCGGCCCGACAAGTTCGGCAATTGGTTCCACATAAAGGCTAAGATCCTGCTGATGCACAACTACCGAATCATCGAAACCCAATTTATGATGATCGATCTCATCAAGTACTGCGAGGCTGACAATGAGCTTCATCACACTTTGAAGGGAAAACGACTGGCTCCCATGCACACATGAAGCTCCGGTCCTATCCAGTGCGCATACTCCCACCCGCCCTGGAAAGCCGGAAATGATTTGATTGAGAGCCGGATCAAGCTTTTCATAGTGAATGGCCTCACCAAACGCACACTGTACAAGAGCCATGGAGAACAAGCAGAGGCGGAGCACAACATGCTTTGCGGTTTTCACCGACCTAGTGTAAATCCACTTTCATCTACGACCTAAAGTGGCATAAATGACCACTTATTCCTGAATGCCGTTGCGTTTTCGCAAACCAATATTATCGCACGTCAAGAGTATCGTACAAACCCAGTGTTTGAGTTGCAAAGGTTTGTTGCAATCGATTTTCCGGCGGTAGGTTTGCGCGAAGGAGCCTTGCCATATGATTTACCTTTTGGTGCAACAACCTATGTAGGGCGTACGCAGCTCCTGCTTTAGGAGTCGGATAGGATCTACATCCATGGTGAATCATGCTACTCAATTCAGCTAACACCCACGATAAAGGGGAGGCATTTATATTGAAGAAGTAGTGGAACCTGGAAGAACAAGGCAAGCTACAGGGGCTTCCAGATGGTACAAGTTATGGGACGCCCTCAATATTTTGATTTTGATTACGCCCCGATATTGACAAGAGGTGCTAGAATATGACACCTGATATAGATAAAGAATGATTTCTCTTTATCTGTCTAAATGTAACTGACAGGATGTAGGAAACACGCTGAAATGATCGTGCGAATATTACTAAAGTTAATTAAGGTTCTACGATGCCACTTCCAGCAATTCGAAAAGTTCGCTTTATACAAGATTTTGGATAGGAGAGGTCTTTAGAAGAAATAGACGCATACAATCAGGAGGCATACGCGAAATTGCTTGTTGCCAGTTTTACGCTCAGGGTCAAGCTATCCTGAGGAGCGAAGCAAGGAAGGATCTGCTTTTATGCTGATGGAAGGCAAAGCAGATCCTTCGCTGCGCTCAGGATGACCCATTTTTGCCTAGGATGGCCTATCTTCACTCAGGGCGACACACTTTTGAGTGGGTATGGTGCATACACCCGCCCGGAATCATTCAGGATTGTGCGGTATATGTCGTACGCCATATTAGTCGTACGCCATAGTGGATGATGCATTGGTCAAGCTAACCCGGAAGTTACAGGCTGATGTGCGCGTGCTCACCGACCGGGGTTTTGCCGCCGCTGACGGCGCGTGCCAGGACCTGCACTTTACGCAGGATTGCGCTTGAAGGAGCATCCCAATACTCGACTCCGTCGACGTGGATGCGCAGAACGCGAATGAGCGGGTCGGTCTCGCCTTCGGGGAACCAGGCTTTGTACATGGGGTTCCACAGGGCGGAGATGAGAGCGCGGTCGTCGGAGAGGCCGGCGCGGCCGCTCATGGTGACAAAGGCATGCTTGGCATCGGAAAAACAGAGGCTTGCCGCATCGTCCTGCTTGATCTCGTCTACCTTGCCGGAGTCTTCACGGGTGAGGAAGACGACCTCTCCGTTAAAGGGGGTGTTTTGCATGGCCATGGGGCGGCTGTGCAAGGTGCCGTCCGGACGCAGTGTGGTCAGCATGGCGATGTGGATCTCGTGGATCAGTTCGGCAATCTTGGCAATGGCTTCTTCGCGGGTCGGTTCCTGGTTCGCGCTCATGGCGATCTCCTTATTTATTGTCTGTCAGATGCAGTGAGGGCACGTTTTGCGTCCCAGGGTAAACGGGCTCCGGGCCGACTGAGCGCCGGTGAAGACGATAGTAGCAATATGTTAGGAAGCTAGAGCAGTGCTCAGACCAATGTAGGTGTGTGTGTTGCGCATACCCCATTACAAAAGTCCCCGGCAATGGAATGCGCTGCTACTTTGCGTTCAAAGCACCAACATGACGCTTCACAATAGAATCCGTTTCCGCGGCAAACTCCTTGAAGTTACCTGACCCTTCGCTTGCTTCCTGTGCGAACAGCTTTTCATCTTTATCGTGAATTGCCTGCATATCGCTGACATAGGCGGCGTCAAAAGCTGCGCCTGAAACCCCCTTCAGCTTGGCGAGCCGCTCCGTAAATTCACTGTTCAGTTGGGAGGCCACGGGGACATTGTTCGCGGCTGCGATCTTCTTCAGTTTGCCGTTTACAAGCGTGTGATCGTGTACATCGGTGTTCGCCAAATCCTTGACATCCTGCGCGGTCGCCTTTGCTTCAGCCAGCTTGCCGGCTTCCACCTCATACATGCCGCCCTGTGAAACCTTGGCTGCGAAAGTTTTATCAACAGTGGTTGCCGGTGCTGCAGCATACAAAGATGCAGCCGATAAAAAAACAAGAACAGCGGCAAAAGCGGACGAGGTACGCATGAACGGCAGCATGATTTCTCCTGAAAGTTGCAAAGATGTGGGATGAAGCGGGTGCGGCTCACGTATGTAAAAGCTGGTCAGGGTGACGGGCACCCTCTACGAGTGCGCCAGCCACTGTTGCGGCCAGCAGAGCCACCGGCAATCATCCAAGTATACTTGGCCCTCTGAAGTGCATGAGTGCACCGGATGCGGCGGCAGCCATGAAGTAGATCGCAAGAACAGACGCCTGGAGATCCAGGTGCCGGTACCATGGTTCCACGCTTTGCTGCGCTCCCCGGTCCAGCAAATGCGCGAGCCCGGAGATCAGCGCGGTCCAGGTACCGCTGATATAGGTTGTGACGACACCGGGCACCTTGATGGCGGCCATGGTCGCGCTCTGAATACCTACACCACACGCGGCCAGGCAGACGAGAGTGTAGGCGGGGACAGTTTCCATCTGGGGCTTGCCTATAGCCGCCAGACCGGCAGCCAGCGCGATCAGCAGCCACTCGATTGAAAGATTGGCCGTGACGCGCGCGGGCCAGAAAACGGTCTGCGTACCGGGGTCAGGCTCGGCTTTTTCAGCCTGCTGCCGGGCAGCGCGGATGGGCCGGCTAAGCAGCGGTCCGAAGAAGACACCTGCACTATAGGCAGCGATCGCCGCGCCTGCCCCGGCTGCGGGCCGCCAGTCACCGGTAGCCAAACCAAATCCGGCGAGCACTGTGTTGCCGGTCATATTGGCCACGAAAGTGTGCGCCAGAGCAAAGTAGTTCCAGCTGTCGAGCGAACCGGAGGTGGCGGCCAGACCGAGGATGAGCAGGTTACGACCGTGCACTTGCATAGGTATTGGATGCGTAGTAAAAGATAGTCAGGGCGAATAAAAGACGAAAACCAGTTTGAAGCAACTGCAATTGCGACCTTCTTTTCCACATTCTGTAGTGGTGTTCAGGAGATGGCCCACAAGATATAGTCAAGCAAGTGCAATCGGCTTCACTTGAATATTCACCGGTGAGGCGATTGCCGGAACCTATTGATAGTTTGCACAGGCGAGTTCCACTATGGGCTTCCTGAGAAAAGAGACTTGATTTGGCCGACTTCGAAACTTCGCTGCAAAATCCGCTCCAGGGCACCCTTGCCGATGTCATTCCTGATTTCCCTTTGCCTGAAGCCCCCCCGCAGATGCAGGTGCGCAAGCGCAATGGCGGCCGCGAGCCGGTGGATGTGAACAAGATTGTGAAGGCGGTACAACGCTCCGCGCATGGCCTGTCGCACATCGACCCGATGCGGGTGGCGTCGAAGACAATCGGCGGATTGTTCAACGGGGCGACAACGCGGGAGCTCGATTCGATTTCAATCCAGACTTCGGCGGCGTTGATTGCGGAGGAGCCGGAGTACTCAAAGCTGGCGGCGCGGCTGCTGCATGCGACGATTCTGAAAGAGGTTGCGGGGCAAAATATTTACTCGTTTTCACAGTCTGTCGAGCTGGGGTATGAGCAGGGGCTGATCGGCGAGGCGGCGATTGAATTTGTGCGCGATAACGCGCGCAAGCTAAACAATGCGATCGAGGACGACTTCAGCGACCGGTTTGAGTATTTCGGACTGCGCACGGTGTATGACCGTTACCTGCTGCGCCACCCGATCACGCGCAAGGTGATCGAGACGCCGCAGTACTTCTTTTTGCGGGTGGCGTGCGGGCTGGCGCTGACGGTGACTGAGGCGATCCCGTTTTATAAAATGCTGGCTGCGCATGATTACATGCCGTCATCGCCGACCTTGTTCAACTCCGGTACCCGGCACCCCCAGATGTCGAGCTGCTACCTGATTGACTCGCCGGCGGACTCGCTGGACGCGATTTACGACACGTATAAGCAGGTCGCACTGCTGTCAAAGTTTTCAGGCGGGATTGGATTGGCGTTTCACCGGGTGCGGTCAGAAGGATCGCTGATCCGGGCGACGAATGGGTTATCGAACGGGATTGTGCCGTGGCTGCGAACTTTGGACGCGAGCGTAGCGGCGGTGAACCAGGGAGGCAAACGCAAGGGGGCGGCGTGCGTGTACCTGGAGCCGTGGCATGCGGATGTGGAGCAGTTTCTGGAGCTGCGGGACAACACCGGTGACGGGGCGCGGCGGACCTACAACCTGAATACCGCGAACTGGATTCCTGACATCTTTATGCGTCGGGCGGATACGGACGGGATGTGGTCGCTGTTTGACCCGAAGGTGGTGCCGCACCTTACCGATTTGTTCGGTACGGAGTTTGATACGGCATATGAGGCCGCCGAGCGTGACGGGTTGGCAGTGCGGCAGATCAAGGCGCGCGACTTGTATGCGCGCATGATGCGGACCCTCGCCGAGACCGGCAACGGCTGGATGACTTTCAAAGACACGACCAACATGCGCTGCAACCAGACAGGCAAGCCGGGGAACGTGGTACACCTGTCGAACCTGTGCACGGAGATCACCGAGGTGACTTCTCAGGATCAGACGGCAGTGTGCAACCTGGGGTCGATCAACCTGGCGCGACATGTTTCCGGTGGCCGGTTTGATTTTGAAAAGCTGGCGCAGACGGTGCGGCTAGCGGTGCCGATGCTGGATCGGGTAATTGATATCAACTATTACCCCGTTCCGCAGGCGGCAGGGTCGAACTCGCAATGGCGGCCTGTGGGCCTGGGTGTGATGGGTTTGCAGGATGTGTTCTTCCAGTTGAAGCTGGCGTTTGATTCCACCGAGGCGCGGGAGCTTTCAACGCGGATTCAGGAGGAAATTTATTATCATGCGCTGGTTGCCTCGTGCGACCTGGCGGAAAAGAACGGGGCGCATCCTGCGTTCCCGGACACGCGAGCGGCGCAGGGGCATTTGCAGTTTGATTTGTGGGGCGTAGTGCCGCGAGACCTGGCGCGCTGGTCGGTACTGAAGGACCGCATTCGCAAGCATGGGCTGCGCAATTCCCTGCTGATTGCGATTGCGCCTACGGCGACGATTGCTTCGATTGTCGGGTGTTATGAGTGCATTGAGCCGCAGATTTCAAACCTGTTCAAGCGGGAAACCTTGTCGGGTGAGTTTTTGCAGATCAACCGCTACCTGGTGGACGAGCTGAAGGGGCGCGATCTTTGGAACGACGGGGTGCGGACGCGGATCAAGATGGCTGAGGGTAGTGTGCAGGGCTTGACGGAGCTGCCGGATGATATTCGGCTGCGCTACCGCACGGTGTGGGAGCTGCCGATGCGGGCCATTATCGACATGGGCGCGGAGCGCGGGGCCTGGATTGACCAGTCGCAGTCGCTGAACCTGTTTGCGGAGTCGCCGAATATCGGGCGGTTGTCTTCGATGTACATGTATGCGTGGAAGGCCGGGGTGAAGACTACCTATTATCTGCGGTCGCGTCCGGCTACCCGGATTGCGAAGACGACGGTTGGGCAGGCGGCGCAGGGGAATTCTGTTCCGACGTTGGGACCGACACCGGCGCAGATACCGGGGCAGGTGAACCTTAATGCTGTTGCTTGCTCGCTTGATAACCCGGAGAGCTGCGAGGCTTGCCAGTAATTAACCGAAACCCACGTCTCCATTCAAGGTGGAGACGTGGGTTTCCCGAGGTTTGTGGCTGAGGGAAGGGGTTTAAAGCAGATCCTTCGCTTCGCTCAGGATGACCCCTCTTGGGATTGTGCCTAGGTAAAGGGGAAAGCAGGTTTCAGCTTTACTCAGGATAGCCTCTTTGGGAATCAGTTAGTCACCCAGTAATTTCAGTCACTCAGCAGTTTCAGTCACTCAGTAATCTAAGGAGACCTATATATGTCCTCATCCGTTGATGTACCGGAATCCATTCTTGACCCAGGCATGTGCCTTACGCTGCGGCCGATGAAGTACCCTACCTTCTTTGAAATGTTCAAGGACGGCATTAAAAACACCTGGACTGTTGAGGAAGTTGATTTTTCAACTGACTTGGTGGACCTGAAGCAGCGGCTTACGCCTGCCGAAGTGCATGTGATTCAGCGGCTGGTTGCATTTTTTGCGACCGGTGATTCGATTGTTTCAAACAACCTGGTCTTGAACCTGTACAAGCACATCAATTCGCCGGAAGCGCGACTTTACCTGTCGCGGCAGTTGTATGAGGAAGCCGTGCATGTGCAGTTCTACCTGACGCTGCTCGACAACTACATCCCGGAGCCGAGCGAGCGTGCTGCCGCGTTTGCGGCGGTCGATAATATTCCGTCGATTCGCAAAAAAGCCGAGTTCTGCATGAAGTGGATGGATTCTATTGAGAAGCTGGATACGCTGGAGACCGACGAGCACCGGCGGCAGTTTTTGCTGAACCTGATCTGCTTTGCGGGCTGTATTGAAGGGTTGTTCTTTTTTGCGGCGTTTGCGTATGTGTACTTCTTCCGGTCGCGCGGTATGTTGCATGGGTTGGCGGCGGGTACAAACTGGGTGTTCCGCGATGAGAGCGCGCACCTGGAGTTTGCGTTTGAAGTGGTCAATACTGTGAGGGAGCAACACCCCGGCATGTTCGACGCACGCATGCAGCAGCAGGTGACCGAGATGATGCGTGGGGCGGTTGATGCCGAGTTGCAGTTCTCAGAGGACTTGCTGGAGGGCGGGGTAGCCGGGCTTTCGACGCGCGATATGCGTGAGTACCTGCAGTATGTGGCAGACCAGAGATTGGAGCGGCTGGGTATGGAGAAGGTGTTCGGCTCGCACAATCCGTTCCCGTTTATGGACTTGCAGGATGTGCAGGAGCTGACCAACTTCTTTGAGCGGCGGGTTTCAGCGTACCAGGTTGCGGTGGAGGGTGAGGTTGCGTTTCACGAGGAGTTTTAAAGGCTTGTGGGATATGGAAAGGGCCTCTCCGTTGTTTATTGGAGAGGCCCTTTCTGTTGTCGGGTACCTACAGGAAAGCAAAAGCAGATCCTTCGCTTCGCTCAGGATGACCCCTTTTGTATATTTTCCGCTTCGCTCAGGATGAGCCATTTTATATATTTTCCGCTTTGCTCCGGATGACCCACTTTTAGACGGGTGTGGGCTTTGCGTGCATTCTCTCAGAACATTACTATGTCGGAACTTTCAAATACTCTAAGCTTTTGGCTTAGTCATGGTCGTGGTCATGACCCAGGCCGAGCCGCCCGATAGCTACAGCTGCACCCACAATGATGGATACTGTGGCCGGTGACAGCTTGCGGTTGCCGCCGGTCGGGAACTGCTGCGTTTGCGAGACGGTGCCCTCGTCGTTCTGCGGCTCCTTTGCCTCATCCGCGATGGACAGCCG
>CAXSFX010000135.1:0-10067 GCA_964236655.1 uncultured Acidobacteriaceae bacterium
GATACCTCGGCCATTGACTTTGTCCATAGCGAGCGGGAGTGCGAACTGTTGCTCGACCGCATCCTGGCCCCGGTGCATGGCCGGGAACACTTTGCGCCGCTGGCCCAGATCGCGTAAGTACCGCGTACGTTAGGCTGGGAGCTACGGGCTGCATCCTGCCAAGGAGCAGCACTGGAGCGATTTTCATGAGTGTTACGGTACAAAGTTCTGCCGGGAAGGTGACATTCCCGGAACTCACCGCCAAAAAGCGTGCGGGCGTGCCCATCACGGCACTGACCGCTTATGACTATCCAAGCGCCCGAGTTGTGGATGAGGCGGGTATTGACCTGATCCTGGTGGGCGATACGCTTGGCATGGTTGTGCTCGGCTATGACTCCACGCTGCCGGTAACGCTTGCGGATATGCTGCACCATGCCCGTGCGGTGCGCCGCGGGGTAAAGCGCGCGCTGCTGGTGGCGGATATGCCGTTCGGCACCTACCAGGCGGACGAAACGGAAGGGGTTCGCAATGCCGTCTACTTTATGAAAGAGGCCGGTGCCCAAGCAGTCAAGATTGAGGGCACACGCCCGGCGCTGGTGCGGCGGCTGGTAGAGGCGGAAATCCCGGTAGTGGCGCATCTTGGCCTGGTGCCCCAGGGTATACACCGCATGGGTGGCTACCGGGTGCAGGCGCGTACGCTCGATGGTGCCCAGGCGTTGCTTGCAGACGCGCTTGCCATGGAAGCTGCCGGTGCGGCGCTGGTGGTGCTGGAAGGTGTGCCCCAGGAGGTCGCCGCGCCTGTGAGCCGTGCGCTTGGGGTGCCTGTAATCGGCATCGGCGCGGGAGTGGGCTGCGATGGGCAGATCCTGGTGCTGCACGACATGCTTGGATTGAGCTTTGCACCGGCGGCAAAGTTTGTGCGCAGGTATGTCGATATGGCTTCCATGATGAAGGAGGCAGTGCAGCAGTATGCCGAAGATGTGCGGGAGAAGCGCTTTCCGGCAGATGCGGAGAGCTACCACTTGTCGGAAGACGTGAAAGCCGCCTGGGAGAACTCCTCAAAGTAGTTCAAAGACGCCACGAAGGAGCCGCGAGCTGCGCAGGCGGTTTGCAGATAGTTTCTGATGAAAATAGTAAACACAATCGCCGAAGTACGAGCTTTTCGTCGAAGCTGTGCGGAGCCGGTCGGCTTTGTGCCGACCATGGGTGCGCTGCACGCCGGCCATCTGTCGCTTGTGCAGGCCGCACGTAGTGCAAATGGGAGCGTGGTTGCGTCCATCTTTGTAAACCCGACGCAGTTTGGACCGAACGAAGACTTTTCCAAGTACCCGCGCACCTTTGAGGCAGACCGAGCGCTGTTGGAGGAGGGCGGAGTGGACCTGCTGTTTGCACCCGAACCGGCAGAGATGTACCCGGCAGGGGCTTCAACGACCATTGACGTAGGCTCGGTGGCGACCCGGCTTGATGGGGCCTCGCGTCCGGGGCACTTTACCGGTGTGGCGACGGTGGTGGCCAAGCTGTTCGGCATTGTTCAGCCGGATCGCGCCTATTTCGGGCAGAAGGATGCCGCGCAAGTCGCGGTGCTGCGCCAGATGGTGCGCGACTTGTCCCTGCCGGTCGAGCTGGTGGTGTGTGCAACAGTGCGCGAGCCGGATGGGCTCGCCATGTCTTCGCGCAACCGGTACCTGTCCCCAGCGGAACGGCAGAGGGCGCTTGTGTTGCGGCGCGCGCTGCTTGCGGTACAGGAGGCAGTCGCACAAGGCATTGACGACGCAGAGGTGCTGCTTGAAACAGCGCGGGCGGTGCTGCGGCGCGAGCCCGAGTTTCGCCTGGATTACGTGGCGCTGGTGGACCCTGACACGCTTTTGCCTATTAAAATCTTTATGGCTGATGAACCGGCGTTGCTGGCAGTTGCCGGGTGGATCGGGGCAACGCGGCTAATCGATAACCTGCTCCTCTAATGCGCGGTGCCCTAACTTGTTGGGCAGTCTTTTACGCTCATATTGAAGGTTTGTCCAAATTTCGCCCGACTCTTCCAATTTTCCAGCTCTTCCCATTTTTCCATGGGGTATCCTCGTTGCGATCCGAGATGACCACAAGCGGTTTCATGCATAAACCTTTGGTTAAAGCCTAGCGGATCAAAGGGTATGACAAGGTATTGTCAAGGTAATGAACGAAGTTACGCGTGCTGATGCCTTGGAACTGTGAGAATACAATTTCTCAAGGAGAAATTATTAATGTTGCAACCTACCATGCCCCTTGAAGAGACTGTCGATCACAATGTTTTGAAAACTGATGCGAACGAAGGTCCAACGCTCCAGATCGGCGAATGGCAACTGAACTGGAAGGCGCAGGGCGCGGATACCGGTTACTCCTTTTCTATCTATGAGACAACCCTTGCAGCCGGTAACGGTCTTCCGATGCACAAGCATCCTTATCCCGAGTTCTTTTATTTGCTAGAGGGCAAGCTCGATTTTTGCCGTTGGAGCGATGCCGGTACTGCCGAGTGGATGACGTGTGAGGTGGGAGCCAGTGTTCTGGCACCGCCGAATGCACCACATACCTTTTTCAATAAGAGTGACCAACCGGCGCGCTTTCTGGGTGTCTCCACATACCACCACGAGCGAATGCTCAAAGACGCCGTGAACCCGGACGGCAATATGAACTTTTTGCCGGCGCAGCTTGCCCCTACAGATTTCGAAAATCTTTTCAAATCAATGGAGAAGAACCAGGTTTATGTAGTTGCAGAGCATGCTTAAGGTGATTGTCGGCACGTTAATAGAAGCTTGAGTTGTCCGCATTTTGGGAAATTGGCTTCTTTATGTTTCATTGGTGCCCGGCGTCGCTGCTGTATAAGCCGTGCTGACAATGTTGACAACCAGGTGAAGCTCGCCTAAGCTGCGGGGAAACATCCGCGCTGCCCCTGAGAGGTATGTATGCTCTGCCGGTCTTTCCTGATTCTGACTCTTGTAGCAATGGTGGGCTCGGTCCCGAGCATGTTTAGCCAGGTACCCACACCGACGTTGTCCTCCCAATCGAGCGCCACCGTAAATCGTCTCCAGGCGATCAGCCCGGTTGACAACGAGGTTGTATGGGCCAGCGGCGTCGGTGGAACGTATGTGAAGACGAGCGATGGCGGAGCGACCTGGAAGGCCGGCGTGGTGCCCGGTGCCGAGATGCTGCAGTTTCGGGATGTGCAGGGGGTAAGCGCGAACGTTGCATATCTTCTGTCTGCCGGTACGGGTACCGATTCGCGCATTTACAAGACAGAAAACGGCGGCGCGTCGTGGACGATGGAGTTTGAGAACCAGGACCCAAATGCTTTCTATGATTGCTTTGCGTTCTGGACGCCGAGTCGAGGCATTACGACAAGCGATTCAGTCAGCGGACGCTTTCCGGCGATTCGTACGCTTGATGGACAGACGTGGGAGGACATCGGCGACCATCTGCCTGCCGCACTCGCCGGAGAGGCTTCCTTTGCTGCCAGCGGTACGTGCACGGCAACGCAAGGCAGCAGCCGGGCCTGGATTGCAACCGGCGGTTCCGCGACGGCTCGTATCCTGGCCACCGTGGATGGAGGAAACAGCTGGGCCGCGTATCCGACCCCGATAGTGCAGGGAACCCCGACATCGGGGGTGATCAGTGTGGACTTTCGTGATGGCAGCAACGGCATTCTGGGCGGAGGGGAGCTGCTCGCTCCCATGGTATCGGCGGACACGGTGGCGCGCTCCCATGATGGCGGCAAGACCTGGATGCTAACCAGCCGAACTCCGTTTCCGGGAGCCGTGTACGGGTTGAGCTATGTGCGCCAAGTTGGAGGTTTACACCCTTATACGGAAGCCGAAAAGCAGAGTATTCAAGGAGGCGGCGAAGGAGGCAGTGCGGGTTCTTCAACGTTCGTAGTGGCTACCGGCCCCAGCGGCGCTGCGTGGACGCCGGATGAAGGAGATACGTGGGTGCCGCTTCCCGGCCTTTCCAACTACTGGGCGGTGGCATTCGCAAGTCCGTCGGCAGGCTGGCTCGTGGGAACCGGAGGCAGAATCGTGAAAATCTCATTTTGACGAATGGCGCGGCTTTGTACGAGTAAGAGACGGATTGGATATTTTCGGTCCGGACACACAGGCATTTCCTGCCAGAAGAAAGCGTAGAGGACGCTCCGCAGCCTTGCGGATGCCGATGCGCGGCGTTACCGCAATCGGTCCGGGCACATAGCCGTCTTCAGCCTCGGCCAGAAGCAGCTCGCCTGCCGGGTCCAGCATGTCTGTCCCGTTGAACCCGGCGCGCGTAATGCCAAGCGCCCGGCACAGCCGTCCGGGGCCGCTTGTCAGCAACTTCGGTGTAGCGCCTTCGCCAAGCCCGCGCAGCGCAGCCATGGCGGTAAGCCCGGCTATCGGCTCCAGCGCACGCAGCAGAACACAGCCGGCCTGGCCTTCAGGCTCACAAGCCACGTTCAGGCAGGCGTGCATGCCGTAGATGAAATACACATATGCATAGCCGCATGGACCGAACAGGACGCTGTTGCGCGCGGTGCGGCCTGCCGCGGCATGGGCCGCAGGATCGTCTGTGCCGAAGTAGGCTTCTGTTTCCACAATGCGCCCGGCAAGCCACTCACCCTGCCATCGGCGCAGCAGCAGCTTACCCAGCAGCTCGCGGGCTACGATATCAGGCGGCGGCATGAAAAACGATCGCGGCAGCAGCCTGGGTGCTTTCACCCCTGTTCCCGAATGGCAGTCAGCACTTCCTCGGCATGACCTTCCGGCTTGACCCTGGCCCATACTTTTGCGAGGGTGCCGTCCGGCGCGATCAGGTACGTGGAGCGCTCAATGCCCATCACTTTTTTGCCGTACATGTTCTTTTCCTTGAGCACGCCGAACAAGTTACAAACCTCCGCATCTACATCGGCCAGCAGGGTATAGGGCAGCTGATACTTTGCACGGAACCTGGCCTGGGCCTTCGGGGTGTCACGCGAAATACCGAGTACGACCACACCGGCCTCCTCCAGCTGGGCAAAGGTGTCACGAAAGCCGCAGGCCTCAAGAGTGCAGCCTGGTGTATCAGCTTTCGGGTAAAAGAACAGCACCACCGGCGTGCCGCGGAACTCATCGAGCGAGCGCGTGGCTTCCCCATCGTCCTGAAGCGTGAAATTGGGAACAGGTGCATGCAGCTCTACCGTTTGAGACGCCATATGGAAGCCCTCCTGCGCCTTACGGCGCTTGTCTTCCATCATCGCGCACATGGCGTGTATCAGCCGCATGAACCGGTTGCTTTTTGGGATGCCATGCGGCTCGGCAGGAGGCTGATCTGCAAACCCGAGGGAGAACCCTGTCTGTTCCTGTAAGCGAGTCGGCTTTACTCGCCTAGTCGGTTCTCGCTGATAGCTTGCTTGACCGTAAATCCCTGATCTTCAATGGCGACGCGAATAACTTCTTCGCAAGCGCTCTGCGCAAGTACCTTGGCTTCTCCAACCTCGACATCGTAGACCCGGATACCATGTACATCTCCAAGCGCATGCGTAACGCGTTCGACGCACTCACGACCGTGCATTCCATCGATGCTGATGATTTGTGATTGAAACGCTGACATAAAGCACCTCACTTCCATATATCGGCAGAAGTACCATTTGCCACTAGGAAAATTCACTTAATGGAAACTAAAGTACCCAGTGAAATATGGTTCCGGCTTGTTCAGAAAGCTTGAATTGCGGAGTATCAGCTCATCGTTAACCGGCAATGAGTCCGTACCCCGCAATCAAGACAACTTGGAACTACTTCAGAGTCGTACTGGGAGACATTCTGAAGCTGATCCCTTTTGCACACTTGAGCGAGTTTTCTCGAAAAGCCCATTCCATGAATGGTGGGAAACTCTCCATGCATCTATGTTCGCCAAGCTACATACAGCATCCAACCTGATTCAAGGTCACTTAGAGCTTCGAGGTGGCCACTGAAGATCAGCTTGCTGTTGCTGATCCGCTTTCGGGCGGAAGGTGTGCGAATGTCCAGCTCGGCAGTAATACTCTTCGATCCCAAAGACTTTCTGGCGAAAGCCGGGCGGGGGCGCAAAATCGTCCAGGTAAAGGCAAAAGAAACCTTGTTTTCACAAGGGCAGAGTGCGGATTCCGTGTTCTTCATTCAAAACGGACGTGCCAAGCTCACTGTTGTTTCGCAAGCGGGTAAAGAAGCGACAATAACCATGCTTTCAGCAGGGGATTTTGTCGGGGAAGAATCGGTCGGTACTGCGGCAGGGGTACGGCTGGCAACAGCCACGGCAATTACCGGCTGTACCGTCCTCAAGATACAGAGGAGTGAGATAATTCGCGTCATTCATGAAGAGCACGCATTTTCTGACTTCTTCCTTGAGTTTCTCCTGATTCGCAGCATGCGGATGCAAGCCGACCTGGTGGATCAATTGTTTAATTCCAGTGAAAAACGCCTGGCAAGAATCCTGCTTTTGATGGCTGATGCTGGAAAGCCGGGCCAGTCGGAGATGCTGATACCGAAAGTTTCTCAGGAAACTTTGGCAGAAATGATCGGAACCACCCGGTCCCGTGTCAGCTTTTTCATGAACCGCTTTCGCAAGCTCGGATTCATTGAGTATAAAGGTCGCATTCAAGTGAATAAGTCCTTGCTCAATGTGGTGCTGGAGGATATAACGTCGGAAGATAACGCTCAGAAACCATATTTGCTAACTACCTCGAAGAGCGGCTCCAAGTCAGCCAGGCGTGTTGCTGAAGTTGTAACCGGCATTCAGGAGAGGAAGCCGCCAAGCAGCAAGGGTGGCGCTCTCCTTGCTTAATTCTCCTTGCCTAACTCTCCTTGCCTAGATGGAATGAAGCTGGACTGAAGAGAGTTGCGCGGTACTGTTTTCTGTATTGAACCGTATATGCCTTCCCGGCAGTTCGCTTGAGCGTCCAAACTGTTCCTCAATGCGTCCAATGGTGGGACACTGATGAGCAAGTCGAGCAAGTCGAGCAAGTCGAGCAAGTCGAGCAAGCCCACCCGTACACACGTTCTTGCGCTGCTGGCACTGGTGCCGGCCATGGCTGTCCATGCCCAGTATGTAGGCAAGGTTGAGCAGGGTGCCCCAAAAAAGCCTGTACTGCGTGCCACCGCCGTGTATGAGTACACCGGCTCCATGACCAAGCCCAATGCCAGTCGGCTGGTGCCGGTGGTGGTATGGGATGGCGAACGCTACGAGCCGGGCGGTCTGTACCTAGCCAAGCCCGAGCCGCTAGCCGTGGCTCCAGGAACACAATACCTGCTACAGCAAAGCGGCGTACCAGCCGGTATTTTCGACATTTCATCCGCCGGGCAGCTCGACAGCTTTTGGGTAGGGCTGGGACGGGTACGGCCGGAAGCGCCCCCGCTGCCTCCGGCAAAGCTCAAGGCCTCAAAGACGCTGCCGGTGCTTACGGGCGGCTCAGGGAAGGGCAAGGTAGAAAAAGTAGATGAGGGCAGCGGCCCGGTACTGCACCGCAAAACCGGGAGCGAAGGGGAGTCTGCGCCGGGCGGGGCAAACTCCGGGAGCGGGACTACGGATAAGACAGCCGGAACCGCTACCAGGTCCGGGTCGAGTTCTGCACCCGGTGCTGACCCGGACCGGCCTACTCTCCATCGCCGCGATCCCGAGACTGCGGGCAGCGGCAGCGGGTCTACAAATGAGTCCACGAGCGGATCTGCAAAGGGGTCTGCGGAAGCTTCCTCCGGCAGCGGCAGTCCCGCACCGGACCCGGATCGGCCTACTCTCCACCGTAAGGACACTGCAAACGGCACAGCAGATACCCCGGCGAGCGCACCGGACCCGGACCGACCTACCCTGCACCGCCACGCAGACAGCACGGTAGCCACTACAACCGCACCGGACCCGGACCGTCCGCACCTGCGCTATGGCCAAGTACAGGAGGAGGCGCGGGTGCTGCCGGTGGAGTTGAAGGATGCTGCCGGGGGCGCACCGGCTGTATCAGCAGCACTGAGCTCAGCGAGTGCTCCAGCTGCGCCGGTCAAGATTGGGCAGGTTGTGGCTATCTCTGACACAGAATTTGACGATGCCCACCCGTTTGCCTACACATGGCCCAGCCCCGCCGCACAGGCCACAGCACAGACAGCGATGCATGGGCTGGCGCTTGGGGCATTGAACAAAGCGGCTCAGGCGACATTTGGACCCGCAGCGCAAACTGATGCGGCACTGCGCAAGGCCGCGGCTACAAATGCGGCCAGCTTTGGGCCGGGTACAAAAGCCGTTCGCAACCGCACGACGAACCCGACCGCCGTAAACTCGTCGACAGATCCTTTGCTGGATGCGCAATTTCAAGCCTATGAGTTGAGCTATGGCGGCGGCACAACCTACGTCTACACCGCTCATACCGCGCCTATGGGCCACGATCGTCGGTATGTGACCGTAATTGCCCAGTCCGACTTTTATGGCAAGCCGCAAGTGGTATTTTCGCAGACCACGCGGGGCGATACGCTGCGCGAAACCCCGGCGCTGCACCTGATCGATGCCGCGGATGTGACCGGTAATCATCGCGCGGAGCTGTTATTTGACGAGCAGGTTACGGAGCCTACACTCGCTTCCGCCGGTGGCGCTGTTCCCCTCGGCAGAAACTTTGCCTTGTTCAGCGTGGCAGGGGGTCAAGCGACCGAGGTGTACACCAGCTGGAGCCCCAACGCGGCACCCTAGTCAGCATTTGTAATTTGCACTTAGCACTTATCGTTTGAGTGCCGAGGCGGGCAGCACCGGGTTCCACGGTACAGGCGAAGCCAGCACCATGGATGTGTTGGTTGCCACATATGGTGTGAGCGAGTCAATGACTGCTTCCAGGTGCGGCAGGTCGCGCACGGCCACTTGCAGGATGTAGCTTTCAGCACCGGTCACGCGGTGGCACTCGCGTACTTCAGGCACGCGCTGGGCCAAGCCGTTGAAGTGCGGCAGCCGGTCGCCCGGCACGGTGATCTTGATGAAAGCGCGCAGCGGCAGTCCGACCCTTGCCGGGTCCACCACGGCCACGTAGCGCTGGATGATCGCAGCATCCTCCAGCCGCCGGACACGCTCGGTAGCGGCAGGCGTGGAGAGTCCGACTCGGCGTCCGAGTTCGGCAAACGGCAGCCGTGCGTTGGCTTGCAGCTCTGCAAGAATTTTATGGTCGATAGAGTCAAGAAGCGGATCGGGCGTAGGGGACATGGCTGCCTGGGTGCGGTCGAAAGTCAAAGTTGAGTTTCTATGAAGATCGTAATGCAGAAGAGTGCAAAGACCTGCAAAACTCCCTGTCTTGAATCCTTAAAGCTTCTTAAACTTGATGTATGAACCGAGCCCAGAACGCTGCCGTGCTTGCTCCGCCGTTTGTACCTCGCATTGCCTGCCCGGCGCAACGACGGCTTGCTGCATTGGGTGAGGCTATCGGCAATACGCCCATGTTCGTGATTACCTACCGCTACCGGGGGCGCGTCGGCACGGTGCATGCCAAGGCCGAGCACATGAACCTGACCGGCTCCATTAAAGATCGCATGGCGCTCCATGTGCTCCGCACTGCCTATGCCACGGGCAGGCTGCACGGGGGCGACACCCTGGCTGAGGCCACAAGCGGCAACGCCGGTATCGCCTTTGCCGCGCTGGGGCGGGCGCTGGGCCACCCGGTACACATCTGCATGCCCGACTGGATGAGCCAGGAACGGCGCGATCTGCTGCGTTCCTACGGTGCCGAGATTTGCCTGGTTACGCGGGAGCAGGGCGGATTTTTAGGGTCCATTCGCATGACACAGGAGATGGCAGCCGCGCAGCCCGGTATCTTTCTGCCGCGTCAATTTGAAAATGATGCCAATGTGGATGCTCACCGGCTGGGCACTGCGCCGGAGCTGCTGGCCCAGCTTGCCGCCTGCGGTCTGGAGCCGGATGCGTTTGTGGCGGGAGTGGGTACGGGCGGCACGGTGATGGGGGTGGGCCGGGCGTTTCGCGCAGCGGCTCCCAAGACAGAGGTGTGGGCAGTAGAACCGATGGAATCACCCACGCTCAGTACCGGTTACAAGGTGGGCTCACATCGTATCCAGGGGGTGTCCGACGAGTTTATCCCGGAGATTGTAAAGCTGCCGGAGCTT
>CAXSFX010000136.1:0-9896 GCA_964236655.1 uncultured Acidobacteriaceae bacterium
TCGCATGCCCTGCCGGATAGATCAACTGCCCGGAGCGGGCGACGCTAGGATCGAAATTACCGAGATTTCCATCCAAAGCCTGGAAGGCCGGATGATACTCATACCGTAATCCAAAGGTAAGATTCAGGTTCGGTGTGGCTTTCCAGTTATCCTGCGCATAGAAGGCATATGCCTGGCTGCGACCCCTGTTATCCGTGGTGATGTTATCCGTATAGGATTGGTAAGGCGTACCGAGAAGAAAGTCCGCGAACTCCTGCCCTGTGTACCGGCCATCAAACAGGAACGAACCGTAATTATCGCCTGCCGTCGCATCAAGCGGGGTATTCGCCTGCAAGGTTCGAACATCTGCGCCGAACCGCAAGGTATGTCCACCCTTTTGCCAAGTGACATTATCGACATACTGGAACAGGCGTGACGACTCATCAAATGTCAGTCTCCCGTTCCCATTGGGTGTCGTCAAGGTAGTGAGCTGATTGAATTGAAGCAGCGAAATACCATTGAAGGGAAAGTTTGGACCGATACCGTTCAAGTTAGCCGCGTTTGTTATCGCAGCACCGTTGAAGTTATTCGCTGCTCCGTCCTGCTCAAGGGTAAAGCCGAAGCGAAACTCATTCGAGATATGAGGCGTAAATGTGTAATTGAACGAAGTCGCAAAGATACGATATTGTGTCGTGCCGTCAGAAGCAGGCAGATTCAGCACGTTCGGCTGCGTTTGCGAGATGTTTTTGTAAGTAAAGCGGCCATAGACAAATGCCTTGGCACCGAAAGCCTGGTCCACCCGGGTATCAAACTGGTTGGAGGCGATGCTGTTGTCTTTGAGCGCGCGGTAGTTATAGCCAAGCCCGCTTAGTGCGGCTGCTTCAGACTGGGTATTGCCGACGTTCGGATCAGGGAAGAGCGAAAGAAAGGGAAGCGCACTCGCATTGATTGCCGGCAGTGTTGCGTTTGGATACGTGCCGCCCTTGAAAGGGTTGTTCAGCGCCGGTGTCTCCTGTGAGAAGTTCCCCTGCTTTTCAAGCGTGGTCGGCACAAGATATTGCGCTACCGTTGACTCAGGAAAGCGCAGGCCCTCATAGGTGCCGAAGAAAAATGTGCGGTCGTGCCCGTTATACAAGTGCGGAATCACCACGGGACCGCCGACAGAACCGCCGAAATCGTTTGCGACTTTCTTCGGCTTGGTCGCGGCGCTTGCTCCATATGGGATGGCGTCAAAACCGGAATTTTGAAAGTACCAAAAAGCCGAGCCGTGCACAGTATTCGTACCCTGCTTGGTGACGGTTGTAATCTCGCCGGGCTGGCCGAACTCGGCATTGTTATTGACCCCATCTACGCGGATCTCCGCGATCGACTCAGCGGAAGGAAAGGCGTCGGCCTGCACGTTGTTGGTGGTCAGGTTCTGTGCGGAGATGCCGTCTACCGTAGTCTCAGACTGCGACGGCAGGCCGCCCTGGATCGAAAATTTGACTGACGGCGCAGGCGACGAGGACGCACTCGGGGGGAATGATGCCGAGTCCGGCTGCACACCGGGCAGCGTCTGGATCACGTTGAGCGGGCTGGTGGAGCCGTTACCGCGATAATTCGCAGGAAGCGCGAGTACGTCCGCTGGGGTCAGTGTGTCGGCGATGGAAGAGTCTTCGGTGTTCAGTGTTCCGGCATCGCTGCCTGAAACCGTCACTTGTTGCTGCACGCTTTCCGGCTGAAGCGTGAGATCGAGTCGCACCTGCTGCCGAGCCAGAAGCTGCACCCCGGTGACAGAGTCCTTGGAGAATCCCTCGTGCTGTGACGAAACGATGTAGGTGTCCGGTTCCAGATTGACAAAGGAGAAGGCCCCGGCGGCATCGGTCTGTGCCTGCCTGGTGGCATTGGTGAGGGTGCTGGTGAGGGTGACGCTGGAGTTTGGAACGGTTGCGCCTGTGCTGTCGTGCACCGTGCCGACAAGGGAGGCTTTTGTGGACTGCGCATGCGCAAACGGTGTGAGCAGAACGGCTGAGGCGAACAGCAGGCTTGCGGCAAGGGTCTTGCATGAGTGCTCGCCGGAAGCAACGATGTGCGGATGGTGTGTAATTCGATTTTTCATTGAGCATTGAGCTTACGGCCCATGCGGGTAAAGAAAAGCTTAAAAGGCGTGATTCCTTTCACAGCCTGAAAGCGCCGGTGCCTTGGATTTCAATTTCAGCGCAAGGCTTGCTCCAGGCGGAATGCGGAGCTGTTGCCGCTTGCTCAGTAGCTGCATGCGCACTGTGTATGGGGTTGACCTCGGCAGCGCTTTCGACGTATGTCTGGCATTCTTAAAAGACCATGGCTCTCTATTTCAGTGCCGGTTCTCAAAACGCCGAGCTTTCTCATGAACACATGCGCGCCGGCCTGGCGGCTGCCTTTGCAAAGCTGGGGGAGCGCAGGCGGGTACTGGCGATACCGCCCGATGCTTCGCGGTTCCACTCGCGCGCAGGCGAACTGACGCAGATGGTTCACGAGTATTACGGTGACAAGGTGCTGGCTGTACTGCCTGCGCTGGGGACGCACGCACCCATGGATGAGGCATCCATCGGGCGGATGTTCGGGGCGATTCCGCACGCGTTGTTCCGCGTGCACCGCTGGCGTGAGGATGTGGTCACGCTCGGCGAAGTACCGGCGAGCTTCATCCGCGAGCAGTCCGAGGGCAAGCTCGACTACGCATGGCCTGCGCAGGTGAACCGCCTGCTGGTGGAGGGTCCAGGCGACGGAGCAGGCGGGTTTGACCTGATTTTGTCTATCGGACAAGTAGTGCCGCATGAAGTTATCGGCATGGCCAACGGCAACAAGAACATCCTGGTGGGCACCGGCGGCGTGGAGGGCATCGACCGCAGCCACTACCTGGGCGCGGTCTACGGCATGGAACGCATGATGGGCCGGGCCGACACCCCGGTGCGCCGCGTGCTGAACTATGCCGCGGAACGCTTTCTGAAGCACCTGCCCATTGTGTATGTACTCACCGTAGTGGGTCGTGATGCGGGCGGCAAGCTGGTGCTGCGCGGCCTGTTCATCGGTGATGATGCCGAGTGCTTCGAGCGTGCGGCTGAGCTTGCCGTGCAAGTCAACTTCACCATGCTGGACCGGGAAATCCGGAAAGCTGTTGTGTACCTGGACCCGCATGAGTTTCATAGCACCTGGCTCGGCAACAAAGCCATCTATCGGACGCGCATGGCACTTGCTGACGGTGCGGAGCTGATCGTGCTGGCACCGGGTGTCAAGGAGTTTGGCGAGGACCCTGCTATTGACACGCTCATCCGCAAGTACGGCTACCGGGGCACCCCGGCAACGCTGGCGGCAGTCGCAGAAAACGCCGACCTGCGCGGCAACCTGAGCGCTGCCGCACACCTCATCCATGGCTCGTCCGAAGGTCGCTTTCGCATCACCTACTGCCCAGGAGCGTTAAGCCGAGGGGAGATAGAAGCAGTCGGCTTTAGCTACGCAGAGCTTGCAACGATGACTGCCCGGTACGATCCCGCCAAGTTGGCGGATGGCTGGAACATGGTTGACGGCGAGGAAATCTTCTTTATTTCCAGTCCGGGTTTAGGTTTATGGGCCTACCGAGAGCGCTTCACAGACAGCTAGTTTGAAGTGTTCACCCGGGCTGCCTTAACGGGCACTGCCAAGGCAGCACGACTATGCCCGGTAGCAATCTCAAGGAACGCGTGCCCTGCGCGCGAGAGTGCTTTTTCCTTGCGGAACACCAGCGCCAACTCCCGCGAAATACGGAGCCCGTCTACTTTGAGAATCCGGAGCGTACCCGTAGCCGCATCGGCCGCAACCACCGCGCGCGGCAGAAAGCCCATCCCGAGCCCGGCAGTGATGAGCCGCTTCAGCAGCTCGCTCGACTCCACTTCCATGGCAACACGCGGATGCACTTCTTCCGCACGGAAAAACTCGTCAAGCTGATCGCGCTGGCGGCCGCTTTTGGTCAGGAGCAGCGGATGCTCCAGCAGCTCTGCCATGGTGACGCTTTCGCGATTTGCCAACGGATGCGCCGGGCCGGTCACCAGCACTACCTCATCCTTGTGAATGCGCTCGATGGTAAGCCGCGCATCCTTGACCGGCAGGCTGACCACGCCGAAATCGACCTCGCGGTTCAACACTTCTTCAAGGATGCGGGCGCGGTCTGCGCGCACAATCTTGAGCGCCACCCGGCTGTACTGCTGTTTGAAGGCGGCAAATACGGCAGGGAGCACGTACAGGCTGGTCGCCTCGTTGGCGCTGATGGAGATTTCGCCGCGTGGTGAGCGGTGCAGCTCGGCGATGGTGATGCCGATATGCGCGTGGCACTGGAGCACATGCTCGGCAAACGGCTCAAACACGCGGCCTGCCGCGGTAAAAGTAACCTTGCCGCCGTCGCGGTCAAACAACCGTGAGCCGATTTCTGTTTCCAGGGAGCGAATCTGCGCAGAAATCGCGGGTTGCGTCACGCTTAGTTTTTCTGCGGCACGGGAAAAGGAACGCAGGCGGCTGACTTCTAAAAACGTGCGTAATTGTTCAAAGTCCACAGGGCGCTCCTTTCAGGATCGCCCCTATCGTACCAAGGTTTCTGCGCGCGCTTTGATGCACAGCAGACACTTCGCAGCAGGTGCCCGTTTATGGCAACTGTTGTGTGCCTCCGGCAAATAATAAGGCTTCAACCGCTGCTAAGTCCTCCGGGGTATCTACCCCCCGCGTGTCGTATGGCGTGATGGAAACCCAGAGGTCGATCCCGTTCTCAAGCAGGCGCAATTGTTCGAGCTTTTCCGTAGCCTCAAGGCGGCTAGGGGGCAGATGGGGAAAGCGCTCCAGGATGTCGCGGCGGAAGGCGTACAGACCAAGATGCTTCAACGGCGGTACGCCATTCCCGGCGCCGTCGCGGTCGTGCGGAATAGGCGCACGCGAGAAGTACAGAGCCCGGCCATCGCGGGCACATACTACCTTTACGGCATGGGGCGAGTGGAACTCCTGCGGCGTGCAGGGCGTGGCCAGGGTAGCGGCTTCCACGATACGGCCATTTTCGCGCCCGGCCAGCATGGGCGCTAATAATGTACTGAAATGCTCCGGACGCAGCAGCGGCTCATCCCCCTGGATGTTGACGTAAATGTCGGCTGGGATGGTTTGCGCGACGGCATGTACGCGGTCGGTACCGCTGGCGCAGTCCGGTGTAAGCATGGCCGGGTAGTCGAGTCGCCGGGCCAGCGCCATGATCTCCGGGGAGTCCGTCGCAATTACCACCTGGTCCAGGGCTGAGGAGGCGCGCGCCGCGCGGTATACCCAGGCCAGCATGGGCTCGCCTGCCAGCTCAAGCAGCATCTTGCGCGGCAGACGGGTCGAAGCAAGCCGCGCCGGGATGACGCCGAGTACATGCGGCTTGGGAGAGGGCATGAGGGAGTTCCTTGGGCGCGAACGGGCGCAGGTTTCATCGTAGCCGTTTGCGAGCGACTGCCGGTTGGAAGCGACCCAAGCGTTGCGCAAACGGCCTGTGCCTTGTAATCTACTGCTTGGATCGCTCACTTTGAGCCGGTTCGGGCGGCGTAGCTCAGATGGTTAGAGCGACGGACTCATAACCCGTAGGTCGACGGTTCAATTCCGTCCGCCGCCACCAAAAAATTATTCATTAGAGTATTACCCGCGTGAAAGTAAATGAACAGATGGTGTTCCTGC
This sequence comes from uncultured Acidobacteriaceae bacterium, assembly GCA_964236655.1. GTDB lineage: Bacteria > Acidobacteriota > Terriglobia > Terriglobales > Acidobacteriaceae > EB88. The sequence continues at coordinate 5,659 of CAXSFX010000136.1, forward strand.
CGGGAAGTCGCGCTTGTTGAATGTAACCAAAGTACGGCCTGTACTAAGCGCAGTCGCATAGATAATCGCGTCCGGCAGCTTGACGCGCAGTCGCTTGCGGACTTCTACGGCGCGCCGAGCAGCTTCATTTGTCACACCTAGTACAGGGAAGCCGCTGAGGAAGTGTTCTGTATCTCCATAACTCAGTGGATTGGTACCAGCTAAAACCTCAATCCAGCTAATGAGGCTTATAGCAAGAGAACTAGCTGGAGTAGTGGTTAAAAATGCAAACGCCTCGATACTATATGTATTAAGCACATTGATTAAGGTATCGGAATCAAGAAGAAACTCTACCGATCCCATTCTCTATCCCATTCTGCTCGAAGATCGTCTATAAACTTTTGCTCATCGTCTATCTTGTGTCCGTTTTTAGCCCATAATCCAAAGTAGTCTGAAATAGGCCTGCGATTGGCTGCGACATAGGTGTCAATAGCTTGCCGAATTACCTCAGCGCGTGGTGCATTGCGCCGCTCCGCCAATTCCGCCAAGGCAGCTACCTGCTCTTGTGTAACATCCACCAAAATTCTCATGTGCATATCGTAACACGATATGCACAATTGCTTTGTGCGTACCAACCCCAACCCGCAGAACCTCCTCTTATTGCAATACCTACTCTTTTGAGTTCCCGGAGGCTCCTGTGCGGTTTTGGCTTTTCCTGATTTGCGTTCCTCCTGCTGCGGCTTTTACCCAGTCTGCGCCAACTTCACTGGTCAACGTGACAGATGCCCGCTTCGCCCAGGGATGCCCTGCCGCAGCAGACCCGCTTGGCCGCCGTGACTCCACCTGTGCCATCCGCGCCGCCCTGCGTTTTGCGCAGACCTCCGGCATACCCGGTGCAGGGTTTCCCGTGTTGTACTTTCCGCATGGCAGCTACAAGGTGGCAGGTGAGGGCTATACTTCCGCGCTTACCATTACCAAGCCGGTCAGTATTCAGGGTGACGGGTCCGCGAATACAGTCCTGGTCAACACCAGCGCCAAGGCAGCGACGCTTACCTACCTCCAGGCATCCGACTGCGGCGACAAGCCCGGCACCTGCCCGCTGACCGTTTCCGGCCTCACCTTTGCCGGCCAGGGGCACGGCACGGCGGGCGGGCTGGTTGAGGTCGATTCTTCCAACACAGGCTTCATGCACAACGTCGCATTTGCTAGTACCGGCGGTGTCGCGCTCAATCTTCAGGGTTCAAGCGAGCGCTGGTACTTCTCTGACATGGAGTTTTTAAACACGCGCCGGCCGGTGCTGCTTGACGGTGACACCAACGAGACCTACTTCAACCGGGTCAACGTGCTCGACGGCGGCGAGGCAGGCGATGGTTACTGCTACAGCATCAACTGCCCCGGAGGCAAGCGGATAGAAGGGGGCGTGTGGCGGCCCGACCCGCACTCAGCCGTGTACCTTGACGGCGACAACGTGCACTGGGAGAACTCCTCCATTAAAAGCACCCACGCCATCGGCGGCATTCGCATGGCGACTGTCACGTCCTCGCTGATGCACACCTACATTGAGGGATACCCATGGGGCGGCCAGCCGCGCTTCAACCATGCCGTAGCTGCACCGGGCAAGAGCGAGCTTGGTCATCTTACCCAGGCCATTGACACCTCTACGCTCGACATCCCTGTCGATGATGCATCGTGGCAACCGCTCTATGTCAACAACCCTGCACAGGCGCGCATCAATGGCCCACATAGTTATGTAAGTACCTACGGCATCTTTCCGGCAGATTACCTCCCCGGTAGCACCGCACCCAGCCGCGCCGTACCGGGCATCACACGGGGCACGCTGGAGCTGGTCCAGGTCGGCGCTTTCTCAGGTGATGGTGAGGGCCACCTGTTAAAACGGGGTCCGCGTCCTATCGCATGGCCTGCGGGCAGTGTGATTGAGCAGGCTGCGCCGAACGGTTACGGCTCGGTACGCCTGGAGGAAAACCACTTCAACTCTCTTGGTGCCAGCTTTGACGCCGGGCGCTACAGTTCCGGCTGCAGCGACACGGAGCAGCAAAAGAATTGGATCGGCAACCCGTCTGAGTTGTGCGCCGAGGTGATCGCGGGGCTGGTGCCGGACGGCTTTATGGTGCCGTTTCCATCACAGGATTACGTGCACAACAGTTTTACGATCGATGACGTCAGCAACTCGATCTTTACCGGCGGTGAGGAACGGGAGGGGGAGGGTTGGATCAAGATTCCCGGCAATGCAACCGTCTCTATCGACGAAGCAAACGAGCCGATGCGTAGCTTTGTGGACCCTGGGACGGCGCTGCACAGCTACAACAATGGAGCAGCCCGGGTTGAGGTGGTTCGCTGGTCGGGTGCAAATGGGGGGAAGCCTGCTTCTGCTCTTGCCTATGTTGTCGATGCTTCAGCCGGGGTCCGGTTTTCTCCGCAGGAGGGCTTCTACACGGCTGATGTGATGCGCGACGGCAGCCTGCAGCACCAGTATCTGGGTACGGAATGCTGGTACAACATGGCCGCAGGGAGCGCTGCGCCCGACCGTCGCGCTTGCGCCGCTACCGCTAGTGGGGGCTTGCAGCAGTCTGCACTGGTAAATGGCCGCTGGACGGCAGCCCCGGCAGGCACCGTACCAGGCTCCGTACCAGGCTCCAACGGCATAAAGTACGTGCTGCGCGACTGGCAGATAAATACGCTTGCGCCTCGCGGGGAGGCAGAGGATTGCAAAAGTCGTACCACGGCTACCGGCGCGGCGCGCTTCAGCACGGCAGGCGATGCCACGCTGATCGTAAACGTGCAGCCGAACCCCGGTGCACTGGTCATGGCGAGCGCCTCGGTCGAGCAGGGCGGGGGGCAGGTTACGGTGCGGCTATGCAATACGGGTGCGGAGCCTGTTCGATGGACTGATGCGCCCGTGGTGACGCTGACGCAGCTGCCGTAATCCGCGGTAAGACATCTGCCATTTAAGATAAGTGCGCACCAGGGTGATCAAGTCCTCAGAGTCTCCCTGCATGCCAGGTACGGCAGCCGGTACTTCCGTTTACTCACAGACCGTCTGCATCTGCTAACGTCCAAACGGACACTATCCTTTCAGGTGGAGACTCTGTGCCGCGGTTTGCCATCCCCTTATTGAAGCTATTTCGCCGTGCCGGGCTTGTGCCCATGCTGCTGGCAGGATCTTTGCTTGCAGCGAACTCGGCGGCGGCGCAGGATGCAGCTCCGGGTCCTTTGCCCGACGACCAGCCAAGCTTCATGAAGTACCTGGCAAAGCGCGGTGAGCACAATATCGAGAACGAGCGCTGGAACGCTTATGGCCAGTTCACCTACCTGTACAGCTGGAAGCGGAGATTCAACGCGCCCTACACCAACCTGAACGGAAGCATCAACTCGCTGCTTCCTACACCGGAGCAGGGCTTTACCGGCACTGCCACTCTCTACCTTGGGGGACATCTCTGGAAGGGTGGTGAGGCTTATTTCGTGCCTGAACTGATCTCGGAGCGTCCATTTTCCCAGTTGAAGGGGCTCGGCGGAGCCATCCAGGACTTCGAACTCCAGAAGGGAGGAGCCGTCACCCCGACACTGTACCGTTCCCGCACCTATATACGGCAGACGATTTCCCTGGGCGGAGAATCGTTTCACGTGGAGTCGGGCCCAACCCAGCTGGGAACCTCCTACACCAGCAGAAGACTCGTCATCGTTGCCGGCAACTTCAGCGTTCTCGATTTTTTCGATAAAAACGCGTTCGACATTGATCCGCGGCAAGGGCTCTTCAATCTTGCCTTTCTGACTTATGCCGCTTATGACTTTGCATCGGATGCGCGCGGCTACTCGTGGGGAGTTATCTCTGAACTGTATTGGGACAAGTGGGCCGTCCGCTATGGGCGCGTCACTCCGCCTAGAAACCCGAATCAGCTGCAAGTGGACTGGAGGATTTTTAAATATTACGGCGACCAGATTGAGGTGGAGCACGACCACCAACTTCATGGGCTTGAGGGAAAAGTGCGCGTTCTGGGCTTTCGGAATCATGAAAATATCGGTCGCTTCAGCGATGCCATTGCGGCTTTCCAGGCGAACCCGCAAGAGAATGCGACCACATGCCCAGGCTTCAATTACGGCTCGAACAACGCGACCGCTCCAGACCTTTGCTGGGTGCGCAAGCCGGATACGAAGATCGGCATCGGGATTTTCGGCGAGCAGTACATCGCGCACGATATCGGCATCTTTACGCGCGCCCTCATCGCAGATGGAAAGTCGGA
>CAXSFX010000137.1:0-9774 GCA_964236655.1 uncultured Acidobacteriaceae bacterium
TTGATGACATGGCCTTCGTCCGCGTTGGGTAATAAGTCTAACAACGAATTTTCTACAATCGCTTCCTGCATACCGAAAAAGATCGGTGCGAGATTGAGCTTGTAGAAATTGGCCTTGAAGCGCAACTGTGCCTCGTGACCGAGGATGTTGATGGAAGACGGGGGAAACCATCGAGTGGGGGAGGCTGGGCGGTAGGTGTCGATTGCTTTATGAAGGTTCTCCAAAGCTGTTACGAATTTATTTTTTCAATCGTTGCGTTAATTCGCTGAAGGCACATCTCCAAACAGCGTGTGGGCGGTGTCTCTTTGTACTTGATGGATGCGGTTGCCCCACAAATGCGTCCACATGATTTCTTCTTGTGTCGACATACCTAGCGTGCGACCGTTTTTAACGAGGTAGTTGTAATATGCTTGAACCATTAGAGCGGGGAGAGCTCCGGGGCCACTTCCGGCTGTAACTTTGTTTTTACTCGCAGTTTCAGAGTTCAAAGAAACTTGAATAAAGTTTTTCACCTTGGCCGGTTCAATATCGGACATGTTGATACTGGAAGCACTGACGTCTCGCCCGATATGGGCATACGCAGTTTGCAGCTCCGGCGAGTAGGACGCCCAATTTTGCTTGATCAGGCGGCGTTCCGTTGCAATTAAGTCTGAGGGCGGCGCAGGCAGACCTGAACGAGAATTCGCCCATATCGTTGCGTCTGATATAGAGCGTAATGAGGCCTCTGTAACAACATCAGTGGGGACGTGATTTTCTCCAAAGCGAGCAGCAACCAGAGGATCATGCCGCTCTATAATTTGCTTTTCAATATCACTGTCGGGCTGTTGCTCAAAGGCGAGACGCCAAGCTTCCTTGGTGCTTACCCTGCTGTAAATATTCGTTCCGTCGATGGGGTCTTTTCCACTTACATAGCGGTCCCCACCGGTGAGAGCTTGCAGAGACTGTTGCACGACCGGGTAGTTTTTTGCGCAAAGCTCCGGCTTGGTATAAAGGCCTTCTGCTGTGTATTCCGCTATTTGCCGTCTTTCGGTATCTGAAAGCGGTGATCCAGCCACCTGCTCGACCAGCCTGGTATCTGCCTGAGTCACGTTGTAGTACTGCTGAGCCGTGAGGGCAGCCAACGCTCCCGGCCCGGTTCCTGAAGCAGCCTTGATGTTAGAGGCAGCCTGGGGGTCAAGGGCGCTCCGAAGGTAATTTTGCCTTTTGCCCGCATCTATGTTTGCCATCCAGGAAGCTGCCGCGGCGTAGTTACGTCCAATGTTGATATAGGCGGTTTGCAGCTCCGGTGAATAGGAGGCCCAGTTTTGCCGGATCGACCTGCGTTCTGTCGCGATTAAATCCGCAGGTGGCGCGGGCAGGCCGGCGTGGCTGTTTGCCCACGCTACCGCCTGGGCCAGGGAGTTTAAAGAAGCCTCGGTAACCAGACCCGTGGTGACATGCTTGTTGTTCAAAAAAATTGCGATTGTTGGGTCATGTCGCTCCATGATTTGCGTTTCGGCATTCGGCTGGAGCTGGTTGGCGAAGTTGAGACGCCAATATTCCTTGCTTTCCTCCTTGGTCCAAGGGGTACCTTGAGTTAGTAAGGGGAGAGATTTTTTTGCGTTTTGGTAACCGCTTGTCCAGCCTTTCGGGTCAGTGCTCAAACCATGAGCGGCGATAGTCACGATCTGCTGCTTTTCGGTTGGGGAAAGCGGTGAACCTCCAACTATTTCCATAATGGCTATGTCTGCACGGGCTGCTTCATCAGCGGTTGGAACCGCTACTGCGGGGGACTGATTGGTAGATTGAGCTGAAGCTGCGCATACGTACAAAACGAAAAGCGCCGATAACCGCCGTACCATAATGCATTCTCCTATTGGGATTCCATTGCGATGCAGGCCTTTCACCACATATGCAGACGGGGCATACGAGCGGGTGCCGGTTGCATGGAAGATGCGTGCTTAGGCCGCAAACGTGCCTCGCGGAGCTTTTCGCAGAGATTATTTATCCGTTAGTGATTGTAAAACAAGCTACCCCAAATATTGTGAACGTCGCACCGGCCTCTATGTGTCATGCCGGGGGTTTATGCAACGGCTTCAGGCTATATCGTGATCTCCCGCTTTTGTTGTTCTGATTTAGGACACTTCTGGTTATTCATATGTCAGAACTGGAAGCGGCCGAAGAACTCGATGACGCGGCCTTCGTCGGCACCGGGGGAGAGGCCGAAGAGGGAGTTTTCGACTGTGGCCTCCTGCGTGCCGAAGGAGATGGGAGCGAGGTTGAGTTTGTTGAAGGCGTTGTAGAAGTTGGCCTGGAAACGCAGCTGGGCTTCGTGGCCGAGGATGGTGATGGGTTGCTCTTTGGCGGCGGTGAGGTCGGTGTCGAGGTAGCAGGGGCCGGTGAAGGAGTTGCGACCGATGCCGGGAGGGCCGGGCTTGCTGATGTCGAAGAACTGCTTGCCGCCGCCGGGGAAGTTGCCGCCGGTGATGAAGTTGCTGTTGCCGCAGGAGTTGTGCGCGCCGCCGAAGTAGCCGATGGGGCGCGTTGGGGAGAGGGTGGCGGCGCTTTGGACGAGGGCGACCGTGGGCTGGCCGGTAACCGGAGTCCAAGGGAAGCCGGTGCGGTACTGGAAGATGCCGTTGACTTGCCAGCCGCTGATTGCCTGGCCGACGAGGCCGCGACCGTTATGGTATTTCGGCAGGTCCCAGTTGCCGGAGACGCGGACGTTGTGGCGCACGTCGAAGTCGGAGGGGCCGTACTCGGTGATGGGGTTGGCGGGGTCGGTCTGGTTGGAGAGCGCGCCGGGGCCTTCATTTGAACCCTGGTCGAGGCTTTTGGCGTAGGTGTAGACCGCGCTGATGTTGTAGCCGTGGGCGAAGCGCTTGTTCATGGTGAGGTTGACGCCGTTGTAGTTGGTGGCGACGTCGGTGGTGGGGACGTAGGCGGCGTAGAAGGGCGTAGTGCCGGTGCCGGTGCTGCCGCCGGTGGTGGTGCCGTTGGTTGTTTGGTGGAGGAAGTTCTGATCGACAAGGCGGATGAAGTGATGGCCTACGGAGCCCTGGTAGGCTGCGCCGGCCACGATGCCGTAGGGCAGTTGACGCTGCAATTGCAGGGAGAAACTTTCAAGCATGGGTTGGGCGGTGTGCTGCGAACCGCTATAAACCTCAATCGCACCTGCACCGAGCGGTAGCCCGGTCTTCGGGTCAGTGCCCACGGCGAGGTATGGGTTCGGGGCGTAGCTGAAGGCGGACCGGGTTGCGCCGCGCCCAAAGGTAATGTGTGCCTGTGCCAGGCTTTGGTTGTCAGGACGGAATAGGTTGAACGAGCCGTAGTTCGGGCCGTTTTCAAAGCCCGGTAGGTAGAGCTGGTCGTCGATGCGGTCGTAGGCGATGCCGAAGCCGCCGCTAACCACCAGCTTGTTGCCCTGGACCGGCGGCACCCAATTGAAGCCGACACGGGGGGAATAGTTGTTGAAGTTGGAGTTGAAGAGGTGGTTGACCGGGGTGAGCGTGGCGCTAGTCAGGAACGTGCTAGTGTCAGGGCCGAAGATGGGCTGGTTGGTGAACGAGCCCTTGTTGCGCAGGGGACCGAAATACTCCCAGCGCAGGCCGGTGTTGAGGGTGAGTGTGGGAGAAACCTTCCAGTCGTGTTGGACGAATGCGCTGATATTCGTGTCGCGGAAGTAGCGTTGGCCGTTGGCGGGGCCGCCGTTGAGCGGATTGGCTGCGACACTCTCGAACAGAGGCGCGTCGTTGGCGTAGTTCCAGATACCGCCGAAGACGTAATCGGGGCGCGAATTACCGCTCAGGTTGTCGTTGTCCTGCTCCCAGCGGTAGGAGCCGCCGTAGCGGATGGTGTGCGCGCCGAAGGTCTGGATCAGCGTGTCCTGTACCTCATAGGTATTTTGCGCCAGGATACCGGGGGTGGTTGCGCCCTGGATGGGGCCGTCATATAAACGTCCGAATACATAGTTTTGTACTTCAAAACGCGGTACACCGAAATCGACCGCGGTTCCGGCGTCGTTGATCTGGTTGTCGGCAAAGCGGGTGAAGTTGGCTCGCGCTTCATTGATGAGCGAGGGGGTGAAGGTGTGGATGTAGACCACGGTGGCTGAGGAGTTGAACGGCTTGAAGGGGAGGTTCGAAAGCGGCTCCGCGCCTGTACCGGGGTCGGGGCTGGCCTGGTCGAGCTTGACGATAAAGCCGCTGACTGCGAATTGGTCGCGCGGGGTGAAGTTGTAGTCCACACGGGCATTGAACTGGTTGCCCCGGTAGTGCGAGGTGGCGATGACTTGCGCGAACTGGACGTCGGGAACGCCGTCAAGGCCGCCGCCTACCAGGGCGTTAGGCGCACGGGGTGCGGCGGCGGAAAAGGCGGGCAGCAAGGTGCCGAGGCCGCCTGCAAAGGAGCCGATATCGACCCCGCCCGGTAGTTGCGCACAGGCCGGGGTGGGCAGGCCGGCAGGCGCGGCTTGCAGATTGGCGCAGAAGGTGGGTAGTACGCGGACTACCTGCGGGCCGCCGCCGGGGCCGGTGAGGACGCCCGAGACGATGCCGCCACCGCGCTGGGCGGCGAGGGCGCTGAAGAACTGCGGGGTGGGCACGTACTGCTCGGAGGTGCCGGAGTTGATGTTGGTGATGCCCTCATAGGAGCCGAAGAAGAAGAGTTTGTCTTTGAGGAGGGGAAAGCCGATGCTCGCGGCGTACTCGCGCTGCTTGTTCTGGTCGCGCACGGGCAGGCCGCCGGCGGGTGCGCCGTAGGATGGGAAGGCGTTGAGGCCGGGCTCGTCGTACTGGAAGAACAGGCTGCCGTGGACGGTATTGGAACCGGCCTTCGTAACTACGCGGGTGTGGAGGCCTACGTTGCGGCCCTCGCTCGCGTCGAAATTGCTGGAGGCGGCAGTGATTTGCGCGACCGACTCCGGGTTGGGAGTTACTACCGCCGAGCCGCCGTGGGAAAGGCTGTCAACGCTGACGCCATCTATTAGATAGGTATTGGAAGTGACGCGCTGGCCCGCGGCGGAGGCTTGGACCTGATTTTCTGTTTGAAAAATGCCGGAATTGGATTGGTTGCCGCTTTGATTGTTGGGCAGCGAGACACTGGAGCCGGCACCGCTGCGGGCCGCGTCCGAGGTAACGCCGGGAGTAAGCCGGAGAAGCTCGTATGGGTCACGACCGAATTCGGGCAGGCGGGTAACATCGGCTGCGGAAAAACTGGTACCCACGGTAGCGTCCGAGGTATTGAGCAACGGTACATCGTTGGCGCTGACAGTTACCGTTTCCGACGCACCGCCTGTTTCAAGTTTGACATCGAGGTCGCGCGCGGCTTCTGCAACGATGGTGATATTTGGAAAAGAGGCTGCTTTAAAGCCTTTGGCGGATGCATCGAGTGAGTAGGTGCCCGGTGCGAGCTCGCTGAAATTGTAGAAGCCGGAAGCATTGGTGTTGAAAGTTTTGACTGCGCGGCTGCTTTGCTCAGTGAGCTTAACTGCAGCTGAACTTACCACGGCACCGGTGCTGTCAGTTACCGTGCCGGAGAGCCTGGCATTGAATTGCGCGGAAGCATACGGCGCGCTTGCAAGAAACAGGATGGAAGCAGCTGTGCGCAGGGCGTGTCCGGAGTACATACTTGTTTTTTTCACAGCGGGCTTCTCCATATAGCTTCTCCTTATATAGGTAGAGGTGACGATCCGGCAGGCAGGCGAATGAGGGCTGAGGGTACTCGGTATATGCCGTATATACCTCTCTTTGCGGTAAGACCATAACGCGGCCATATTACGCCAAGCTCCTCAATCTTGTACAAGGGTATTGCAGTTTCCACGCCAAAGCGTCTCAAGTGCAATGATATGTACGGGATGAGCAACGAAGGAGCTATGGGCTATCGCAAAATGGAAAGTTTCGGTCCGGTTTTCAACAGCCACCGAGCCTCTTTCCTTTTTGTGGGCTATCTCAACATAGGACACTTTGTACGCTGCAATGTGCCATGCAAGGGGCATTCCTGCTCGACGTGTAGAAGTTTTTGAGGCTTAGGGGTGTAAATAAAGGTTATTCACCTTACAAGTTGTACGCGCAAATGAACATATTGCGTTAATCTATGGAAATGGTGAATAAAGACGTACTGGCAGCTATCGATGTAGAAATTGGCCGGCTTCAACAAGCAAGAAACATTCTTGCCGGAGGGGAAGAACAACAACCACCGGCTGCGCGCCGCGGGCGTCCTCCACTGAATAAGCAGCCCGAGCAGCAAACCGCGAAAAAGCGTGTGGGCAGGCCTGCCGGAGTCAAGCGAGTATTGAGCGCGGAAGCTCGCAAGCGCATTGCCGATGCACAAAAGAAACGCTGGGCAGCGCAGAAGGCTGACCAGTAGGTATTGATCGATCGATCAGTAGATATGGGGTTATCGGGTAGCCTGATCGAGCCAATCGAACGGCTAACTTCATGGAGCAAGGCAGGTTCCGCCTTGCTCCATGTTCCTGTGATTTCAATTCCCTTGTAAGGGATTTAGACAGTTATGAGTGAGTGCCTAGCCTTAATATCAAGGTGAGAATTTCCAGGTTCACAAGGTTGGGCTTCGCCACTGTAGCGTATTGAGACAGCCGCTTGCTTGAAGTGCTGTAGTATACCTGTGCTTCAAGCTGCTTTCCCAATCAACGCGCTGAAAAGTCCTACAAGCCTATATGTGCTTTGAAGGCTGCTCGACCTGCATTTACAGCTCAAGGTAGAAAGCGGCTTTAGTCGGCGGTTGACCGAAGCCAGAGCCGCGACAACTGTTCTGCTGTAAATACGTCGCCTGGAGCTTCCTGTTTTGAAGCCGTTTCCTGTTTTTTCTGCATGATGCGGAGTTTATCAGCCGAAACATATACAGGCCCATTGGGCACGGGACCCTGAAATGCCGTGTTACCCGCCAGGAGAGCAACCTTGTTTCTAGGTCCTCTTCTGCCCTTGGAAGTACGCTCACGTCTAGGCGGGACATATTTAATAGTGACAGGGGCTTGTACCCTGGCCGGTTCCGCAGGCGGGGTGTCTGCTTGTTGAGCGAGTACGATTTGCTCGGCAGGCTGCTGAATCTGCAAATGCCTGAGATTCAACAGTGCGGTGGTGAACGTGGTGGGTAAGGACGGTAAGAGCAATTCTCGAACCTGTTGCAATCGAGCAATTTCAGTATCAATGAGTTGAAGCACGTGTACGTACGGCATGTGTGCTCCAGTGTACTAGCTTAATGGTGGGAAACCTGTACGGAATTATTACCTAGTTGCCGATATGTCCAAGGGCCAGCCCGATAGCGTAGGTGACTGCGCCTTCAAGCGCGCCGACAAACGTCATTTCAATGCCGCTGCTCCACCAGGAGCGAATGGTGATGAGCGATTTGGCGGCACCTACGGCAAAATGCGCGACAAGCGAAACAACGGCGGCGATAAGTACCGCCCGCAAGCCGGACACAAAGAAGAATGGGATGATAGGCACAAACGCACCGACCGCGGTAGAGATCGCGCCGGAGATAGCCGAAGTCCAAGGCCGGCGCAGCCCTTCTTCCGTAGTGTCTAGTCGCTCGCGTGCCAGGGCTTGCACCAGGTGCTTTTTATCTTTCGCCAAATGCTCGACAAAGCGGTCTGCATCCTCAGCAGTTAGACCGCGTACCTGATATGTAAGTGACAGCAATTCGCGGGCTTCAGGCTCGTTGAGGGAGACGGCTTCTTCCTCGCGCGCGTACTCGGCTTCGTAGATTTCGCGCTCGCTTTTGGCGGCAAGGTAGGCGCCGGAGCCCATGGAAAGCGCGCTGGCCACCATGCCGGCGAGACCGGCGATGAGAACGAAGTGGCTGTTGCCGAGGGTTGCGCCGGAGACGCCGGAGACGATGCCGAAGATAGAGCCCAGGCCGTCGTTGACGCCGTAAATGGCGTCACCGATCCAGGCGGCTGTGCGGGGGTGACCTTTTTCGCGGGCGGCGATCAGTTCATCAAGTGCATGCTGCGCGTCATTAGATTGGGACCCGGAGTTGGGTCCGGACGATTGCCCCGGTGCGTTCTCAAGGGCGTCTTCCGGGCCGGACTGGGGCAGGGGGCCACGGTTGCGGATGAGATTGCCTAGAACCTTGTAATGTTCCTGCTCGTCCTCGATGACCTCCCTGAGCACGGCAATCGTGGCTTCGTCGCCGAACTCCTGGATTTGCCGTCCATAGTTGGCGACGTCGCGGCTTTCATCGAGTTCGAGCTTGCGCAGGGCGAGCGCGTCGCCGCCCACGCGGTTGGCAAGCGTGTTGGCCTCGCCGTTGGGCGCTCCGCGATAGACCGGCGCGGGACCGCCCAGATCTTCAATGCGCCTGGCCCACAACTCGGCATGGTGCTTTTCGGCGCGGGCCAGTCCACGCAGGGCGCTGCGGCGGCGCGCGTCGCCCTCGCGCTCGGCGAGTGCCGAGTAGGTGTTGAAACCTGTCATTTCTGCCTGCCAGTTGCCTTCAATGGACTGGAGCAGGCGCTTTTTGCCGGCTTGATTTAGTACGTTCGCCATATTCCTCTATTGGAATTTACAGGTACACGAGACATGAAACCAGTTTGCGGGTTGCGGAGCGGCATGGGGCTTGATTGCTTACAACATGGAAGCGGTGTTCCGGTGCGGCTTCCGATGAGTTTGAGATGGCGATGGTACCGGCGTGCGGCTTGTAATTGTTGAATCGGGGTCCAGCGGAGGTACGTCTTATCTTTTATCAAGGATATGACATTACCCTGCTGCACAGGCTGCTGTTGCTTGTGTCTTTCGGCAGATTGTTTTTTGCATTGAAGGGGAAGCAGAGATGGGGTGGGGTGAAGGTCAAAAGCAGGTCCTTCGACTTCGCTCAGGATGACACGGGTTCTATGCATGACATGGTTTACAGGACGCTCGCTTTGATTTTGCTTTAGTCACGTTGTAACCGGTACAGCGCGTTGATTTTAGACACTTGTATAGGTTGGACTGCTGCGGGTACCGGGCAGGCATACGAGGGATTTTATGACGACAGTACCTATGCTTCAACCTGAAGGTATTTTGCCGGCTGCGGGTTTGAGCCACTTGCGGCTGCTGGAGGCTGAGAGCATCCATATTCTGCGGGAAGTGGCAGCCGAGTTTGAGAAGCCGGTAATGTTGTATTCCATCGGCAAGGACTCGGCTGTGATGCTGCGGCTGGCGCAGAAGGCGTTTTATCCGGGGCCGATTCCCTTTCCGCTGCTGCACATCGATACAGGGTACAAGTTCCGCGAGATGCTGGAGTTTCGGGATGCGATGGCGCGGTCGGTGGGTGCGGAGTTGCTGGTGTGGCGGAATGAAGAGGCGCTTGCCAATGGGACAAACCCGATTGCGCTTGATACGAAACGCTGCTGCGGACTGCTGAAGACGCAGGCGCTGCTGGACGGGCTGAATCATTATGGGTTTAGCGCGGCGTTCGGCGGGGCGCGGCGGGATGAGGAGAAGTCGCGCGCCAAGGAGCGGATTTACTCGTTTCGGGACCGGGCCGGGCAGTGGGACCCCAAGAATCAGCGACCCGAGTTGTGGAATTTGTACAACGCGCGGGTGCATCCGGGTGAGTCCATCCGTGTATTTCCGCTATCGAACTGGACTGAGATGGATGTGTGGCAGTACGTCTACGAGGAGCAAATCCCGGTGGTGGACTTGTACTTTGCGCGGGAGCGGTGGATGTATCTGCGCGGGGATGCGCTGCTGCCGACCGAGCAGAGTTTTGTGGCGTTGCCGGGAGAGCAGGCGGTGCTGGTGAAGTCGCGGCTGCGGTCGCTGGGATGCAGCCCGTGCACGGGGGCGATCCGGT
>CAXSFX010000138.1:0-9772 GCA_964236655.1 uncultured Acidobacteriaceae bacterium
CCCCACCCCGACGCGCTGCAACCGCCACGCCCAATCCCATCCCGAGCGTCCCCTTGTTGCGGGCACCCTTGGCTACCAGTACGAAGCCCAGGCAGTAGAGTGCGATCTGTACCGCGACATCGAACGTATAGCCATGAATCTCGTGTTCAAACTCCCGCACACCATCACGGCAAAACTGGATGTACACCAGGCCCAGACCCAGCAATGCCAGGTTGGTAAGGACCGGGCGGCTATCAGCAAGGAAGCGCCGCCGGCGCGAAACCGGAGGCCCCACGGACGGATTGGCAGATAGTTGCGAGAGCACGACAGCAGTAGTAGAACATGGCTGCCTGCGCCGTTCACCGTCGATGGGAGTTCGAACGAAGGTAGTTGTGCCGAGTTGGGAAAGCGAAATCCGTGGGTCATGACGAGAGTAACGAAGGTTGTGAAATAGCGTGTATTTCACGCTTTTGCGGCTCTCAACATGCTTGCTGCAAGACGGCTGGAATCGCAGCCGATTCGTATGCAACACGAGTATTATCTCCACAGGCGCTTTGTGCGCCTGTGGAGAGCGCATGCGCAAAGACAAATCGTTAGCCAATCAGGATCGCCGAAATTTTCTAAAAACAGGTGGCGCGATTGCCGCCGGGTTGGTGGCCGAACCTGTTTTTGCCGGTACACCGGCAGCTGTCACGCAGCCCACCGCCAAACGCGCGCCTATGCCGACGCGAAACCTTGGTCGAACAGGCCACCAGGTCGGCATATTTTCACTTGGCGGCCAGGCTGCGTTGGAGCTTGCCAACAATGAGGCTGTTGCTGTGCCGATCATCGAGCGGGCGCTTGACCTCGGCGTCAACTACTGTGACACCTCATCCATTTACGGAGGCCCGGCGCGCTGGAGCGAACAGTATTACGGCAAGGTAATGAAGCACCGCCGCGCCGAGACGTTCCTTGCAACCAAGACCAAGGAGCGTACGCGCGAGGCCTCCATGCGCATGCTTGAGAAGTCGTTGGAGCTGCTCCAGACCGACCACATCGACCTTTGGCAGCTGCACGACATCGGCACCATGGACGATGTGGACCAATGCTTCAGCAAGGGTGGGGCCATGGAAGCGCTGATGGCTGCCAAGGAGCAGGGCATTGTCAAGTATCTCGGGATTACCGGCCATCACCGGCCCGGGTCGTTGATGGAGTGCATTCATCGCTATCCGTTTGACACCATCCTGATGGCGCTCAACGCGGCGGATTCGCACCAGCACAGCTTTAGTGAGGCACTGCTGCCGCTTGCGGTGGAAAAGCAGATGGGCATCATCGGGATGAAGGTTCCGGCGCGTGGACGCATTCTTGCATCGTGGACGCCGCCGACGCTTGAAGTGCAGAAGAAATCATGGGAAGGCCAGGCAGTGATCTCAAGCGGGCCGGGTACGCTACATATGCGGGAAGCGGTATATTACACGCTCTCGCAGCCAGTCTCAACCATCATCATCGGGTGCGACAACATTGCACAGCTTGAAGAGAACGTGCAGTATGCGCGTGAGTTTACGCCGCTGAGTGCTACGCAGCAGGCGGAGCTTACAGCGCGCACTGCGCCGGTTGCGAAGCAGTCGCTGTTTTTCAAAAACTACGATCGGGCAGAAGCGTAACCGCAGCTTTCAAAGAGAAAAGGCCGCCGGTTTCGCGGCGGCCTTTATTTTGCTTTGAGCAGAGTAGCGGCGAAAAGCAGATCCTTCGGCTTCGCTCGGGATGACACCTTGATTTGTAGGCTGCTCGGGATGACAGCTTAATCTACAGGCTGTACGGTAGCCCTGCTAAAACTCAACGGTCAACCGAGCCACTTCGGATTACCGGCAGTACCATCGAAATGCTCTGACGTTTTGAATAACTCAAACTTGCCCGTCATTGCGGCTTCCTTGGTCCGTTCCAGCAATGCTGCCATTTGCGGCTCGGTCATTGGCTTGAAGTTCTTGACCGATGCCATCGCCTGGTCGAGGATCGGCATGGAGTCAATTCCTGTAATGACCACGGAAACCGGCTGCGACAAGCCGTATTGCAATGCTTCAAGCGGCTGCACCGTGTTGCTGTCCAGGATGAAGTGATCGCCGAAGGTCTTCATGGCCAGCACGCCGATGCCTTGCTGATTCGCAATCGGCATCACATCTTTCGCAAACGACCGGAAGTGCGCGTCCATCACATTGATCGGCATCTGTACCGTGTCGAAGTGGAAGTTATGCTGCTTGGCGATATCAAGCATGCGGAGCAATACATATGGGTCTTTGTGGCCGGTAAAGCCGATATAGCGGATTTTGCCTGCTTGCCGTGCAGCCACAGCGGCCTCCATAGCACCGCCCGGAGCGAAGATGCGATCCGGGTCTTCAAGGCGGATGACTTCATGGAATTGCACCAGATCGATGGTATCCATGCGCAAGCGGCTTAGCGATTGCTCCAGTTGCCGGTTGTACTCCTTGGCGGTGCGACCGTCGATCTTGGTCATCTGAAAGACTTTTTGCCGGTAGCCGCCTGTGAGCGCCTCGCCCATGCGCAGCTCGCTGGTGCCTTCGTTGTAGTCCCAGCAATTGTCCATAAAGGTGATGCCGCGATCAATCGCGGCGCGGATGAGGCGTACGCTTTCGGCTGCGTCCGCCTGCTTGCCGACATGGAAGCCGCCGAGGCCGATGGCGGACACTTTTTCGCCGGTCGTACCCAGGTCGCGGTACTGCATGTCGGGTGACATGGGTCGGGTCACAACGCCTGTCTTGCGTGTGCCGGGCTGCTCGCTCGCACCTTGCCCCAGTGCCGCGCTGCCGGTAGCTGCCGCCGCACCTGCTACAGCAGCCGTCTTCAAAAAGTCTCTGCGTTCCATGTGCTCTCCCTTTCGGATTTTTATAATTGTAGTGCGCCGCTGCCGGCCATTGCGTGTGACGGCACTTCAGTATGCGTAAAGTAGCCTGCCAGCGCAGCCTGCATCACCTGTTTTAGCGCCACGTTATGTTTGGCTGCGGCGGTACGGCAGTCTTCATACTCGGGGGCCACATTCAGGGTTTTGTCTGCTTGTGTTCCAACTTTGATCCGGATCGGACCGAACTTTGTCTCGACACTGGTATGACCTCGATCCAGGCAGGAACGGTGTTCGCGGTGCATGCGTACGCCCAGCGTGCTGGTTTCGCGCAACAGCAGGTCTTCAAGCGCAGGGGCGTCAGGTGGATTGCATAATACGGTCACCAGCGTGCCGGGGCGGCCCTTTTTCATAATCACCGGGGTCAGCATGCAGTCGAGCGCGCCGAGGGCAAGCGCACGCTCGGCAACGTAGGCCAGCACTTGCGGCGAGCTGTCATCGAGCGCTGTTTCAAGGACGGTGACCATGTCGCTTTGATGTGCTGAGTGGCTTTGCAAAGGTATCGCCGTTGCGGCAAGCTCGCCGTTCGGGCTGCCTTTCTGCGCACTATGGTTTTCGTCACCCTCCCCAATGCTAAGCCGCAGCACATTGGGGAACTGCTTCGGATTGCGTGAGCCCGCGCCGTAGCCGATGCTGCTGACACGCATGGCAGGCTGCGGCCCAAACTTGGGATCGAGTGTGCGCAGGATGGCAGCACCGGTGGGGGTGACCAGCTCTTTTTCCACATGCGCCGAATAGGTCGGCATGCCGCGCAGCAGGTCGGCAGTAGCCGGTGCCGGAACAGGGAAGGTGCCGTGCGCACAGACAACCATGCCGCCACCCATGTTTACCGAGGATGCATGCCACCGGGTGACACCTTCTCCGCGCAAGTGCTCGATACCCGCGCTTGCTGCCACAATATCAACAATGGCATCGACCGCGCCGACCTCATGAAAGTGGATCTGGTCGACGGGAACATTGTGGATTTTGGCTTCAGAGTGGCCGAGCTGCTCGAATGTGTCGATGGCGCGAAGCTTGACCGGCTCTGCCAGGCTTGAGGCAAGAATCAGCTTGCGTATTTCGGTCAGCGAGCGGCCATGTACGTGGCTATGTTTCGGTTCGTCGTGCGAGTGGGAGTGAGCATGCGGCTCGTGCTTGTGCTCGCCGTGTTCATGCTTGTGCTCGCCGTGTTCGTCATGGGAGTGCCCCTCGTGCGAATGCGCCTGAACCTTATGCGAGTGCTCATGTTCGTGAGCTTCATGCGGGTGCTCATGTTTGTGAGCCTCATGCGGGTGCTCGTGCGCTTCGTGCGAGTGCCCATGCGGCTCCGGCATGGGGGCTTCATGGGAATGCTCATGCGCTTCATGCGAATGCGTATGCTTGCCGTCGGCATGCGTGTGCGCGTGCTCGGGAGCTTCAGCAGGTTTCCCGTTTTCAAGCACTGTGATTTTCTTTGAGGAAATGCCGCTGCGGTCTACAGTTTCGATCTCAATAGTGGCCGTAAGCCCGAGCGCGGTTACGGCTCCGCGTAGCACTTCAGCCGGTACACCGGCGTCGAGCAGAGCTCCAAGGAACATGTCGCCGGAGATACCGGCGAAGCAGTCAAGATAAGCGATGCGCATGGGGCAAAACACTCCAGAAGTGAGGTGTAAGGGGCACGTGCAGCCCGTTCTAACGAGTAGCGGGCGCGATAGCGGAGGCAGGCAGAACGTCATTCATCGAACCGGACCGGTAGCCCTGCATATCAAGCGTGACGTAGAGAAACCCGGCTGTACGCACTGCCGCATTTAGCCGGTCCAAGACTGCGAGTGAAAGCGCACGCGGCAGGTCCTCGCGTGCGATCTCGATACGAGCCAGGTCGCCGTGGTGCCGCACCCGCACCTGTGAGAAGCCGAGCATGTGCAGCGCTGCCTCGGCTTGCTCGACTTGCAGCAGGTTTTCAGAGGTCACAGGGCGGCCGTACTCGATGCGCGAGGAAAGGCAGGCAGAGGCGGGCTTGTCCCAGATGCGCAGGTCATGTTCGCGGGCCAGGGCACGGATTTCTGCCTTGCGCAGTCCGGCGGCTACCAGCGGTGCCTGCGCATTGTGCTGTGCGGCGGCTTTCTGCCCCGGTCGGAACTCGCCCCGGTCATCCAGGTTCATGCCGTAGGCCAGGTGGTCAAACTTTAGCTGATCCCGGGCGGCTTCCATCTGCGTGAACAGCTCATCTTTGCAGTGGAAGCAGCGCTGCGAGTCATTGCGGATGTAGTCAGGATTGCTGAGCTCATCCGTATGCAGAATGTGCGTCGGGATGTCGTGCTGCCGGGTAAATTCAAGCGCCGCAGCGAGCTCCGCGCGGGGCAGAGAAGCGGAGTCTGCGATAACGGCCAGCATGCGGTTGCCAAGCGCCCGGTGCGCCGCCCAGGCTAAAAACGCCGAATCCGTACCGCCTGAGTAAGCAACCAGTACGCTGCCGAGATCCTGAAGCTGCTCATGAAGCAGAAGGGCTTTGCCGGAGAGGGCCATGCTTCCAATCGTAGCGCAACCGCGTGTCGCTCCATCACCGGCAAGAGTGCTCAAGCCAGCAGCTTATCGGGCGTAATCGGTGCCTCGCGGATGCGCTTGCCCGTTGCGTTGTAGATCGCGTTGGCGATGGCAGCCGTGGCCCCGGTGATGCCGATCTCGCCGATGCCGCGCGCGCCGAGTTTGTTGAAGTTCTTGTCCGGGATACCCACCGCGGAAACGTCGATGGTGCCTATATCGAGGTTGACCGGCACATGATATTCCGCCAGATTGTTGTTCACCGGGCGGCCCGTCACGCTGTCAATGTGCGTCTCCTCTTCCAGCACCAGCCCTATGGCCCACACAATGCCGCCGATAAACTGGCTCTTGGCGGTCTTCTCGTTCAGCAAGGTGCCGACATCATAGACTGCCGTGATCCGACGCACCCGGACCATGCCCAGGGTTTCATCCACGCCGACTTCAGCAAATACCGCACCCCAGGAATGCTGCGAGTATTGTTCGGCATCTTGCGAGGGCTCCGCGGACCCCTTTGCTTCTACCGCCTGGCCACCGTTGCGCGCGATCACTTCGGTAAATGGAATGCCGCTGTCGGGAGCCGAGGTTCGGAACAACTTGCTGTCCTTGAACTGCAACTCTTCCGGCTGCGCACCATGAAAGGGCGAGGCTGTGTTGCCGACTTCAAGCGTCACCAGCTTCAATACGGCTTGCTGGGCTGCATCCTCTACAGCGGGGCCAACGGAGGCCGCTGTTTGCGAGCCGCCGGAGCCTACCCCTTTCGGCTGCTTGGTATCTCCAAGCTTCGCGTCCACCAGGCTGATGGGCATGCCGAGTGAAGCCGCCGCAATTTGCGCCATGATGGTGTACGTTCCGGTGCCCAGGTCCTGGGTGCCGCAGCTCACGGTCACGCGGCCGTTCGGCTCAAAGCGGACGGAGGCCTGTGCTGCCGAGCGGTTGGCCGGGTAGGTTGCAGTGGCCATACCGTAGCCTATGAGCTCCGTACCTTCCCGCTGGGCGCGCGGCTGCGCGACGCGCTTGCTCCAGCCGAACTTCTCGGCACCCTGCGAGTAGCACTCCCGCAGGTGCTTGCCGCTGAACGGCTTATGGCTGGTCGGGTCTACGTCAGCATAATTTTTGAGCCGCAGGGCGATGGGGTCCATCTTCAATGCTTCAGCCAGCTCATCCATTGCGACTTCAAGCGCAAACATGCCGGTCGCCTCGCCCGGTGCGCGCTGAAAGGTCGGCGTGCCTACAGTGAGCGGTACCAGCTTTTGAGACGTAGTAATGACCGGTGAAGCGTAGAGCATGCGTGTGGAGGCAGAAGACGGCTCGACAAAATCTTCAATCATCGATGTATGTGAGTAGCAATCGTGCCGAATGCCGGTGAGGGTGCCGTCTCGCTTGGCACCGAGGGTAATGTGCTGGTAGGTTTGCGGGCGGCTGCCTACCGGCCCAAACATCTGCGAGCGCATGAGCACCAACTTTACGGGACGCCCAGCTACCTTGGACGCCATGGCGGCCAGCACCACATGCGACCACATGGAACCTTTGCTGCCGAAGCCGCCGCCGGTGTATGGGCACAGTACGCGGACGTTGTCCTCGGGTATGCCGAAGGTCTTGGCAATCGTCTTTTTTACCCCAAAGATATTCTGTGTTGCATCGTGAAGCGTCAGCAGTTCACCGTCCCACTGGGCAATCGTGGCGTGCGGTTCCAGCGGATTGTGGTTCTCAATCGGCGTGGTGTACACCTGGTCAACTTTCACCTCGGCTTCTTCAAAGCCGGTTTTGACGTTGCCCTCTGTCAGCTCAGCCGGAACCTTGTTCTTGCCCAGATGCGCATCCGCAAAACCGGCTTTGAAGTCGAGCTTTGCAGGCATCTGCCCGTAGCGAACTTCTACCAGTGAGGCTGCCAGCAGCGCTTCGTTCAGGGAATTGGCAACCACTACGCCGATCGGCTGGTTGTTGTAGTGCACATCGGCGTCCTGTAGCAGCTGTAACACGCGGCCCGTGGGCGGATTGACCCCTGCCTGACCCGATTTGGGCAGCTTGGGTGCGTTTGCGGGCGTCATGATGGTGACCACGCCCGGCGCACGCCCGGCAGCGGTCGTGTCGATGCGGGTGATGGTGCCGTTGGCAATCGTGCTGGTAATCATCACGGCGTAAGCGACGTTTGGAACTTCAAACTCGGCGGCATACTTTGCTGTACCGGTTACTTTGGCTCTTCCGTCAAGGCGTGTAATGGGCTCGCCGATAGCGGTGGGTGTGTTTGCGGCTGTGCTCATGCCTGCTCTCCTGCTGCTACCGTGAAGGCGCGAACAATTGCCTGTTTCGCCATGGGAACCTTGAAGGCATTGTCCTTGTACGTTTTCGCCCCCGCCATGGCCAGCTCCGCCGCAGCACGGTAGCTGTCTGCGTTTGCGGGTTTGCCCACCAGCGAGTGCTCTGCTGCCTCCGCGCGCCAGGGCTTGTGAGCCACGCCGCCCAAGGCCAGCCGCGCGCTGCGGATTGTGCCGCCGTCAAGCTCCAGCGCCACGGCAACCGAGACCAAGGCAAAGGCGTAGGAGGCGCGGTCGCGCACTTTGAGGTAGTGGGAGTGCGCGGCATAGGGCGACTTGGGCAGGTCGATGGACAGGATCAGCTCGTCCGGGCGCAGGTTGGTGTCGATCTGCGGTGTTTTGCCGGGCAACCGGTGGAAGTCGGCAAACTTGATGATGCGCTCGCCTTTCGGCCCGCGTACACGGACCTCGGCACCGATGGCAGCCAACGCCACGCACATATCGGATGGATGGGTGGCGATGCACTCCGGGCTTGCTCCCAGCACTGCATGGATGCGGTTGAAGCCCTCAATCGCAGCGCAGCCGCTGCCCGGTATGCGCTTGTTGCACTGCGTGTATGCGGGGTCGTAGAAGTAGTAGCAGCGGGTACGCTGCAGCAGGTTACCGCCGTCGGTAGCCATGTTGCGAAGCTGTGCCGAAGCCCCGGCAAGGATCGCCTGCGACAGCATCGGGTACTGTTCGCGGACCATGGGGTGCACGGCAGTGTCGCTGTTGCGCGCGGTTGCGCCCAGGCGCAGGCCGCCGTCCGGTAGTGCGGTGATCTCTGCCAAGGGCAGGGGATTGATGTCGATCAGGGCGGTAGGCTGCTCCACGCCCTGCTTCATCAGGTCGATCAAATTGGTGCCGCCGCCCAGCAGCTTGGCGGTACGGTCATGCGCGAGCGCATGGATGGCCGTGTCAGGCGCATCGGCCCGCTGGAACTCAAAGGGATTCAAAGTTGCATCTCCTACGCTGTCTGTGTGCGTTGCTTGTATGCCTGCTGTACAGCGGCCACGATGCCGGGGTATGCGCCGCAACGGCATAGGTTGCCGCTCATGCGCTCCTTGATTTCTGCCGTGGTGAGCTCGATTGCTGCTGCTTTGCGAAGCGGCGTGACCTGGCTCGGCTCGCCGCGTGCAACTTCATCAAGCAGTGCCACCGCAGAAACCACCTGGCCCGGCGTGCAGTAGCCGCACTGATAACCGTCGTGCTCCAGAAAAGCTGCCTGCACCGGGTGCAGCTCATCGCCCTTGGCGAGTCCTTCCACGGTCGTAATCGTGTCGCCGCCATGCACCAGCGCCAGTGAGAGACAGCTATTGATGCGCCGTCCGCCTGCGATTACCGTACAGGCACCGCACTGGCCATGGTCGCAGCCCTTTTTGGTGCCGGTTAGCGCGAGCTGTTCGCGCAGCAGGTCCAGCAGGCTGAGGCGCGGGTCTACCTGGAGATTCTTCTTTTCGCCATTGATAGTGAGTGAGAGCGGCATCAATCGTACCGGCACGGTTGCCCGCTGTACCCTTTGTACCTCTTGGGCCTGGGCTGCGGTACCCGGCACAACCGTAGCCGCAAGGCCGCCTGCCAGCAGGGTGGCTCCCTGTAGAAAGCCGCGGCGCGAGACCTGCTCGGCTGCAATCGCATTACCGGCTACGGGGACCCAGTCCTGCCCCGATTCGGTTGACTCATTTGGTTCATCTAGTTCACTTGGCTCGTCGCAGGGAGCACCAGGGCGCTCCACTTGGCTGCCTTGCCTGGCAGCTCCACAATCATCGATCATTCGCGCTCCTCATCCGGGGGAACTCAATCCGCAATTCTCTACAAAAATGATTAGACACTATGAGTAATTGAAGTTCCCATGCGCCCGGTATGCTCATCAAAACCGCATTTGAATCGATATAAATCGTATAAAAACATCCAGGTGCAAGGTAGAAGTTGCACCTGGACGCACCTGGACGCGTATCTTAAAACTCCTATTGAGTGTTCTTCCCTCCGCAATTCGCTCCATCCTGCACGTTGGTCAAGATCAGGTTGTTTGAGGTCAGTGTGCGGCTGTAGCAGTAGCCGAGCGTGTCAGTCGCCTTGTAGCTGCCCACTGTGCCGCGGGTGCGGG
>CAXSFX010000139.1:0-9713 GCA_964236655.1 uncultured Acidobacteriaceae bacterium
GACAAATACTGGCGGCGTATAGAAATCTGCAACTGGTTGCGATCACACTGGGCGCGCACGGCAGCCTGCTGGTGAGCCGCAATGAGGCCGTGCGGCACAGGGGTATTGAAATAGTGGTAGTGGATACCGTGGGCGCGGGCGATGCGTTTACCGCGGCGCTTGCCGTGCATCGCCTGCTGGGTGCGTCACTCGCTGTACAAAGCGAAGCGGCCAACCAATGGGGTGCCTGGGTGGCGGGCCGGGCAGGTGCCATGCCGGAGCTGCCGGAGGAAATGCGCGTGGAAATTGAACAGGAAATTCGCAAGGCAGCAGGAAAATAAAGTCCCCAAGTAAACTAGGGACATGCTGCATTTGGCGGACGCCGGCAAACGCTTCGGCCACAAGCTCCTGTTTGAACATGCGAACTGGCTCATCACGAGCGCGGAGCGCACCGCGCTGGTCGGTGCGAACGGCACCGGCAAATCCACGCTGATGAAGATTCTTGCCGGGCTCGACACGCTCGACTACGGCACCTACCAGCGAGTGCGCGGCACCAGCATCGGTTACCTGCCGCAGGATGGGCTTACGCTGTCAGGCCGCACCGTGTTTGACGAGTGCCTGAGCGTGTTTGATGAGCTGCGCACCATGGAGCGTGATGCGGAAGAGCTGTCCGCGAAACTTTCTGAGCTTGACCCTGCAAGTGAGGCGTACACCGCCGCAGCCGATCAGTTCTCTCGCATGCAAACACGGCTGCACGCCGCTGACGGCTACGCACTCGACGCGCAGGTAGGCGCGGTGTTGGGTGGTCTGGGCTTTGCCAAAACCGATTGGACGCGCCGGACAGAGGAGTTCAGCGGCGGCTGGCAGATGCGCATCGCGCTCGCCAAGCTGCTGCTGGCCAAGCCCGACCTGCTGCTGCTGGACGAGCCGACCAACCACCTGGACCTGGAAACGCGCACCTGGCTTGAGACCTACCTGCGCAACTACCCCAACGGTTTCATCCTGATCTCGCACGACCGTTATTTTATCGACACGACCGTGACGAAGATCGTAGAAGTGTGGAACAAGGCACTGCACACCTATCACGGCAATTACGCCAAGTACGAGCAGCAACGTACGGAACGACGCACACGCCTGGAGGCTGCATACAAAAACCAGCGCGAGCGCATCGATGATCTCGAAGCGTTTATCAACCGCTTTCGTGCGCAGGCCACCAAGGCCAAGCAGGTACAGAGCCGCATCAAGGAACTCGAAAAAATTGAACGCATCGTGATTCCCGAGGAGGAGTCAGCGATCCATTTTTCGTTCCCGCAGCCGCAGGCTTCCGGTCGCACGGTGGTTGAAGTGCAGGGGCTTGCCAAGGATTATGGCCCGAAGCACATTCTTACCGGAGTAGACTTCACCATCGAACGCGGCGACCGTATCGCGCTGGTCGGCGCAAACGGCGCGGGCAAATCTACGCTGGTGCGCCTGCTTAGCGGGCAGGAGCCGCCGACCGCAGGCGCACTGCGGCTGGGCCACAATGTGCTGCCGGAGTTTTTCGCGCAGGACCAGTACAAGGTGCTTGACCCCGCTGCGAAGATGCTCGATGACATCAGCGCCATTGCGCCTCGTGTGCCGGACTCCGAGCTGCGCGGTCTGCTCGGCTGTTTCCTGTTCACAGGCGATGACGTGTTCAAGCCGCTCGGCGTACTATCGGGCGGCGAGCGCAACCGCTACGCATTGGCAAAAATCCTGGTGAGCCCGGCGAACTTCCTGCTGCTTGACGAGCCGACCAACCATCTGGACATGCGCGCCAAGGACGTGCTGCTCGACGCGGTGAAGCACTTTGAGGGCACGGTGATTTTTGTATCGCACGACCGCTACTTTATTGACGGCACAGCCACGCGCGTTTTTGAAGTTGAGGATGGGCATGTGCATGTCTACCCCGGCAACTATGAGGATTATCTTTACCGCAAGGGGCTGGCCGCCCAGGCAACGGGCGCTTCCGGTGCCAACGGCACCAGCTCAACGCATACTCCCGTAAAGCCCGGCGGTCCCGTAAGCGAGCTGGTCAAGCCTCTGCTCCCTGCAACGCCCGTGCCGACCGCAAGTAACGGCGACAACACCCCGCGCCCCAAAAAGCTGAATCCCATCAAGCTGCGCCAGATGGAAGAGCGCCTGCAAGCTGTCGAGGAAGAAGTACCCCGCTGCGAGGCTGCCATCGCCGTCACTGAGGGCCAGCTTGCGAACTACACCAGCGCCGAAGAAACCCAGCGCCTGGCTGCACAACTGGACCATCTGCGCGCCGAGCACGCCGCGCTGAACGCGGAGTGGGAAGAGCTGATGCTACAGGTTGAAGAGCAGGGCACACTCTCCTAGCGACCTGTAAAATCGGCAGTGACACCAGGGAGATCGCACTATGGCTACATCGCTCGCAACTACAGACGACGCGCAATTGATACTCAAGCTTTACGAACTGCGGACTGCTGCTTCGCTTCGCACTGCGCGTGCCTGGGTTACACAAAGCTTTTGGCCTGGGAGCGCGGCGGATGTGCTCAAAATATTTCGGGGCGGTCAAAGTCAGGAAAACGACTACATTCGCCAGGTAAGCAGCTATTGGGACATGGCAATTTCGTTTGTGCTACACGGCGCGCTGTCGCTTGAGTTGTTTGTGGATTGTAATGCGGAGCCGTTCTTCATCTATGCAAAAATGCTGCCGTTTCTACCGGAGCTGCGTGAACAAATGCCCACGTACATGGTGAAAACCGAGGCGTTGGTAGAGCGTTCCCCTATGGCAAAGGCGCGCGTGGAAGGCATGCTGAAGCAGATTGCCGCGCGTCCCGCAACAATTGCTTCCTAGTGCAAATACACAGCTGTTCTCATAAAACCTGGTGGCTATATGCGCATTTATTAAAACCGTAAGTGTGAGCAACGACAATGAGTTTCTGTCGCTGCTCGCACTTTGGTAAGGTCTAACGTTATCGGCTGGATGCTACTGGATGCCTACCCAAAATGCATAGACCTTGTTGTTGGTTATTCCATTTGCGGCATAACCGGAGCTCCAGTACAGCACTCCATCGACGATGGCAGGTGCCGAGATAGCCGCGCCACCACTATTAAAGTATTTCAGTATCTGCCCGGTGGCCGCGTCCAGAGCTACAAAAGTTCCTGCCGTATCCTCGGCGTACATCACTCCATTAGCTATGCTTGACGAACCTTCCGCTGGAGCCGGTGTGCCCGGAGGAGGATTGCTTAGACGTGCGCTCATAGGACTTGGGAAAGGTGCCGGCATGAAAGTCGGCGTCTGCCAGAGGATTTTTCCTGTGTTTACATCGAGCGCCGACCAGAAGCCGCCAGTGGTTTTTTGCCCAGAAGGAATCAGCGTCGTTTCGACATAGTCAGAGTTGCCGTTGCCGATATAGATGCGCTGCCCGTCTGTCGAAGTACCCCATTCGATACCGCCGATCGTACCGTCAGGCCCGACCTGCGTACCCCATAGGACTTGCCCTGTGTCACGGTTCATTGCGAAATACGCGCCGCTCTTCTGACCGGCACCGACCGCATCGATCTTCGTCCCATTGGAGTTGACTGTGAACAAATTGGTACCTGAGCCGAAGTCGGTATCGAGGCCGGTCGGAACCGGGCATGGTGTGGCTTTGCTTTTTGCGAAGGATTCACAGGAAACCGTCCATGTGTCGAGATGTGTGAAGCGCTGCCCCCACTTGACCGCACCGGTATCCAGATCCATTGCTACAACGCTGTCAATGTAGTCGTTCGTCGGCAGACAGGCATCGATTTGTTCCGGTGTCTTTGCTCCCAGCTGACAGGCAATGGTAGCGAAGGGAACCGAGTAGTTGTTGCCGGTGGTCACGTATACCGCTTTGCGGGCAACATCGATTGCGAAGTTGCTGGCCCAGACTGCTCCTCCTGTGAAGCCGCTCGGAACCGTATAGGACTGCCAGACGATCTGGCCGGTCTTTTCGTCAAGGGCTACTACAGATCCACGAAAAGTGGGTATAAAGTTCGGCTGTTTCGATGCTGCTGCTTCCGAGCCTGATGCCACGCCGACATACACGCGTCCATTCAGGATGACTGCGGAGGAGGTGATCTGGGCAAGAGGGTCGGTCGAAATCGTTGTCTGCCACACCAGCTTCCCGTCGGTTTTCGATAATGCGTATAGAATCCCGGCTGCCTGGTCGCCCACGATTACCGTAGAGGTTCCGATGGCCGGGCTATTACGAGAGTAGGACATCGAGTTGCCGCTGATGGCGGGTAGGTTTGTTGTCCAGGTAGGCTTGCCGGTCTTCGCGTCAAGCTGATACACCGAGCCACCCTGGTCCGCGACATAGACGTTATTGCCTTCAACTGTCGGCGTTCCTTGCACTTCGCCATTAGCGGCAAAGACCCAACGCTCCGTGACGTAAGGCAGCGTATAGGGACCTAGAATGAACTCACTGGATGCGAAGTGGTTATCCGTGTAGTCATTGCCGGCATTAAGCCACGGCACGGAGTTCTCGAAGTGGAGGTTGGAGAAGTCGAGTGCAGGGCTGCCGGCCGCTGCCGGTGCTGCACTGGTTTGAGGGGTGACGGCGGGGGCTGCTGCGGCCAGGGACGGGATCGCAGATGCAAGGCAAAGTGCGGAAGTGAAGAAACGAAGATGCATAAGTAGAAAGAGCCTCTTTGGTTTCTGTACGATGATTCGAACCTCTTGCTTATTTAAGAACGTGGAATGAATTCTTACATTGCCTGTTGATAAGGTGAATCATGAATCTGTCATAGTGCAGCATTGCTGTAAGTAATTGAAGAGGAAGATGGAAGGAAGTTAAGCCTCGAAATCAACCTCGATGACGCTTTCCACCAAAGGCAGGATCGAAGGAAGCAGGGCCTGGTGGACAGGGTGCGTGTTATAGGCTTCGAGCGTCGCCCGGTCAGCGAAGTGCATGGTGCCGCCGAAGTTATAGCCCTGCGAGCGCGAAGAAAAATTGGCACCGACGTAGACCGCGAGCAATCCTGGGATCTCGCCCTGCAAAGCTCGGATCGAGCGAGCAACTGATTCTTTCTGAGCATCGGTCACTTCAGGCTTCCATTGGAAATTGAAAGTATGAATGGTCATTGTGTAGATCTCCTGCCTGCATAGATTAAGTTTAAAAAACTTTCCGTTTGATGCAGAGGCGGGGGCTTGTTTGAAAGCTCGGTCCAAGGTCGGCTCAGTTGCCACATGGTCTGCGCCAAAAAGATTCATTCCACCAAGGCAGGGCTTATTCTAGGAGCATGGACACCGCTGCATCGCCGCTATGGAAACCGGAAAGTTGGGCCGCGCGCCTCGGGGAGCTGCTGGCGCATGCCCCTGACGAAAAGGAAGCACCCCTGCGGCGCGATGTGCGCTCACTGGGCATGCTGCTGGGCGAGGTGCTGCGTGAGCAAGCCGGTGACGCTTTATTTGCACAAGTAGAAGAGCTGCGGCACGACGCAATTCAGCGGCGTGAGGAGCAGGCTGCCGGGGATCTACATGCAGCCGACCAACGCCTGCAAAAAACCGTGCTGCGTATCAGCCGATTGCCGGTTGCGGAGTTGTACCTGCTGTCGCGCGCCTTCGCGTTCTACTTTGAGCTGACCAACCTGGCAGAGACCAACCACCGCAAGCGCCGCCGCACGGCTGCACAGATCAGCGGAGCCGCGGCGGCGCAGCGCGGCTCCCTGCGGGGGACGCTCAAGGCCATGCGCGACGCCGGTGTTTCCGTAGAGGAAGCCCTGGCGCTCCTTGAAAAAATCAACATTACGCCCGTGTTTACCGCACATCCTACCGAGATTGCGCGTCGGTCGATCCTGTTCAAACGTCGCCGCATGGGCGAGCTGCTGGAGCAGCTGGACCGCATTCCGCTGGCTGATGACGAGCTGCACCGGCTGCAGACAGAGCTCACCGCGGAAATTACGGCACTGTGGCAGTCCGATGAGATACGCAACCGCCAGCCCAGCGTCTCTGACGAGATCAAGATGGGTCTTGACTACTACGAGGTCTCCCTTTTTGCCACGCTGCCGGTGCTCTACACCGAGGTAGCCAGCGCACTGGCAAGCGAGTACGGCGTCTGCATACAAGCTGCGGAGCTACCGCTGCTGCTTTCCTTTGGATCGTGGATCGGCGGCGACCGCGACGGCAATCCGTTTGTAACGCCTGCGGTTACACTTGCGGCGATCGCGCAAGCGCGGCTACGCCTGCTGGCGCACTACCAGGACGAAGTGCAGCGGCTCATCAGCTTTCTTACAAGCTCATCGCAGCAGGTCGCTGCGAGCGCGGAGCTTACCGGCAAGCTGGAACAGTACCTGCAAGCCGGTGGGGAGAGTGCAGGGTTTGCCGCGCACTTCGAGTTTGAAACGTACCGGCGCTTTGCCGCCTGCATAGGTGTGCGGCTGGCTAAGACGCTTGGGCCATCCGGAGACAAGACTGCTGGAGCCGAGCCCGGCACACTTGAAGCTGCACTCGGCGGGTTACCCCCTTACGCGGGCGCGTACGAGCTGCTGGCCGACCTGCAGCTAATGCACGACAGCCTTCAGGCCAACCGCGGCGAGCGCCTGGCGACGACCCTGCTCGATCCGTTGCTGCTGCTGGCTCGCACCTTCGGCCTGCACCTGCACACACTGGACGTGCGCCAGCATGCACGGTTGCACACGCAGGCACTTGAAGAAATTGCGGGCTGCGGCGAGGGAGCGCGCGGTACTGTGCCCCCAGCTTTCAGTCCGCAAACGCTCGATATCCTCGATACGGTCGGTGCCATCGCGGAGATCAAGCGCAGTGCGGTTCCCGAGGCGATCCGCACCTACGTGATCTCAGGAGCGGCAACCAAGGAAGACATACTGGCGGTGTTGTGGCTGGCGCGCTTCGGCGGTGTAAACCCGGCGGCCACAAGCGGAGAAGCACGCCGCGATCCGGGGCTGATGCCGGTTCCGCTGTTTGAATCTATCGAAGACTTGCGCAATGCACCGGATACATGCCGCGAGCTGTGGGCCGATCCGGACTACCGCAAGCTGATTGAGAGCTGGGGCAACGTGCAGGAAGTCATGCTCGGCTACTCCGATTCCAACAAGGACGGCGGGATGCTATCGAGCACCTGGGAGATTTTTCGCGCGCATCGTGCCTTGCACCGGGTCGCGCACGAAGCCGGCATCACCCTGCGGCTGTTCCACGGTCGAGGCGGCACGGTAGGCCGCGGCGGCGGACCCACGCACCGGGCCATCTACGCGCAGCCGCTTGACTCGTTTGACGGCGGCATCCGCATCACCGAGCAAGGTGAAGTTTTGAACTGGAAGTACGGCGATACGGTGCTGGCCGAGCGCAACCTGGAGCTGATGATTGCCGCTTCGCTTGATGCGCTGGCGCGGCCCAACCTGCGTGCAGGTGGGCACTTTACCGGCGAGCTGCCGCCGGAGTGGGAGGAGGCCTTCGACACGCTCTCTGCGGCGGCATTCACCTTCTACCGTGAAGGCATCCTCGACGATCCTGAAGTCTTTGACTTCTTTGAAACCGCGACGCCGATGGCCGAACTGGAACATGCAAAGATCGGCTCACGCCCGGCGCGGCGCGGGGGCAAGCGCTCGTTTGAGAGCCTGCGTGCCATTCCCTGGGTCTTCGGCTGGACGCAGAGCCGTTTGCTGATCCCAGGCTGGTTCGGTGTGGGCCATGCGCTGCACGGCTATATGCAGCAGCCCGGCGGGGCGGAGCGGCTACGCACCATGATGCGCGAGTTTCCGCTGTTCACCGACCTGATCCGCAATGTTGAAGTTGCGCTTGCCAAGGCCGACCTGGGCATCGCCGCGCTCTATGCCTCGCTTATGCCCGATACCGCAGCCCGCGAGCGGGTATTTGAAAAGTTTACTGCTGAATATTCCCGGACGTTGGTAGCCGTGCTGGCAGTGACGAGTCAGCGCGAACTACTTGAAAAGAACGCGGTGCTGGCGCGCTCCATCAAGCTGCGTAACCCGTACGTCGATCCCCTCTCGCTGATCCAGGTGGACCTGCTGCGCCGCAAGCGTGCCGGGGAGGACACGCCTGAAGTCAACCGGGCTATCTCAGGCACCATCAACGGTATCTCTGCGGGCCTGCGGACTACCGGCTGAAACGCTCGCGTTTTCGGGAGCAGCAGGCGGTAAAAGCGCTTCCCGGCTGAGGGATGTAACCCGCCGCAAAGCCGGGAACCGCGCCGCCCAGATGCCCGTAACCGCAAGCGACCCGATACCGCCCAGCACCACTGCGCGCACTGCACCGAACCAGTGCGCGGTCAAGCCGCTTTCAAATTCGCCCAGTTCATTCGAAGCCCCGAGAAACAGCGAGTTGACCGCCGACACGCGCCCCCGCATCTCCGACGGCGTCGCCAGCTGCAAAATGGACGAACGGATCACGACAGAAACCATGTCAGCTGAGCCCGTGACCAGCAAAGCCGCCACCGACAGCCATACCAGGTGCGACAGCCCAAATGTAACCGTGGCTGCACCGAACAGCGCGACGCACAACAGCATGCGCACCCCCGCCTGCCTGCGGATAGGCCGGAACGTAAGCAGCAGCGATACCGCCAGCGCGCCCACCCCGGGCGCGGCCCGCAGCATGCCCAGCCCGCGCGGACCTACGTGCAGAATGTCAGCCGCAAAGACAGGCAGCAGCGCCACCGAGCCGCCCAGCAGGACCGCGAACAGATCGAGCGAGATAGACCCGAGCAGCACCTGTGTGCGGAACACGTAACGCACGCCGGCCAGCAGCACATCGGTTGAAATAGCCTTGTGCTCCATGCGGCCCAGCCGCACGCGCAGCATGCCGATAAACGCAAGGTACCAGACCAGCGTCGCCAACGTGAACAGGTACACCATCCCGCTGCCCACCGCATGCGCCATGCTGCCGCGCACTGCCGGGAGCGTGTACAGAATGCCGCCGATGGTAGGCCCGGTGACAGTGGCGATCTGGAAGATGGTTGCGCCCCAGGTAATCGCGTTGACAAAGTGCTCTTTAGGCACCAGGTGCGGGATGAGAGCGGACGAGGCAGGGCCGGAAAATGCACGTCCGAAACCGATGAGAAACAGCACGCAGTAGATGGGCAGTACGCGATGGATACCGTGCCAGGCAAACGCGAACAGGATTACCGTGCAGACAGCCTGCAATGAATAGCACACCAGTACCACCTGCCGCCGGTCAAAACGGTCGGCAACGTGCCCGGCAGGCAGCAGGAACAACAGGCCCGGCAGGAACAGCGCAAGCCCGGTGTAGCCCAGGTCAAGGGCGCGATGGGTGATCTGGTACACCTGCCACGCCACCGCAAGTGCCTGCGCCTCAGCCCCGATAACGACTACGCAGCGCGCCAGCTGGTAGAAGAGAAAATCACGCGAGCGGAAAGCCGCGATGCTGTCAGACATACTTCCCTATTGTCGCGCGTCCTCCCCAAAGGTGCCGCATCCCATCTCCATGGAAGAGGAACGCAATGAGCAGGTCAGCGGTCCGGTGGAGCGCAACATACGCGCTGTGGCCAAACTGGAGCGTGACCGCGAGGAGCAGCAGCACGGCATTGACCGCTTTGTAAGCGCGATCGGCACGCTTGCAGGCAGCAAGCTTTCGGTTGCGCTGCACCTGGTGGTGCTTGGGGTGTGGCTGCTGATCAACACCGGGCACGTACATAGCATCCGTCCCTTCGATCCCCTTCCTTTTTCACTGCTCGGCTTCTGCTTTTCGACAGAGGCGATCTTCCTGAGCATCTTTGTATTGCTCAAGCAAA
>CAXSFX010000140.1:0-9590 GCA_964236655.1 uncultured Acidobacteriaceae bacterium
ATATCGTCGATATTTCCGCCACGGTGCGTGATCAAACGCAACATGTGAACTCGACCGTCGGTGAGGTAGTAGATAAAACTCGTACCCAGGCCGGCAAGGTCGATGAAATGGTATCCGCGGTGCTTGGTAGCCTTTCGCACGCAGGCTCAGCAGTACAAGCGGGTGTTGCTGTACCGGCGCGCAAGGTAAGTGGTGTTCTGCATGCTTTTCGGGCGGGTCTTGATGTGCTCTTGAGTAAGAAGGATGCCCCTGTAACACGTTCCCCTACTCCGACCGGACCGACTGTGGCTGATTCACTGCAAAGCACTCAAACAATCCATCCACCGCCTACGACTTCATCTCCGCTGTAGAACACAGCCGATTGTCCTGGAGTTACAGCGCGCTGCGGTATGTCAAATACCACCTCAATTTCATCATTCGACAAGGTATGAAGAATTGCCGGTGCCGGCTCATGCCGGTGCCGGATTTTTGCCTCTACTCGCATACCATCCTGCGGAGTCTCGACACTAACCCAGTTTAGCTGTCGTACTTGGAACGTACTTCTCCCCAACTCCGCTTCGCTACCTACGGTCACCCGGTTTGAAGCAGCATCGATCTGGATGATATATAGCGGACCCTGATCTTGTGTGCGCGCTTTACCTAGTCCCAAGCCCTTGCGCTGCCCTACAGTAAAGTTGTGAATTCCTTCATGTGCACCGACTTCCTCGCCCGCCGTGGTGACCAGCGCCCCCGCTGTCTCGGGCATAGCCTCTTCCTGCTCTTCAAGATAGGCATCGATGAAGCGCTTGTAGTCACCGCCTGGAATAAAGCAGATCTCTTGCGAGTCCGGCTTTTGCGCCAGTGCCAGGCCATGCCCGGCAGCCAGCGCACGCACCTCGGGCTTGGTGTAGCCGCCCAGCGGGAACAAGGTCCGGCTAAGCTGCTCCTGTGTGAGCCCAAATAGAAAATACGTCTGGTCTTTTGAGCGATCGGCAGGCCGGCTTAAAATCCATCGTGCACGGTCCGGGTCGTAACTGTTGCGCGCGTAATGGCCGGTTGCAATGCGGTCCGCGCCGATCTGCCGTGCTGTCAGCAGCAGCTGGTCAAACTTCAAATGGTTGTTGCATAGCGAGCAGGGAATCGGCGTGCGCCCGGCAAGATACTCATCGACAAAGGGCCTGACAACATCGCGCTCAAACCGCGCCTGCTCATTTACGACGTAGTAGGGCATGCCGAGCGTTTCCGCCACTCGCCGCGCGTCGTAGACATCATCAATTGAGCAGCATCGTCCCTGCACCTGCTCCGGCATGCCTTCCTTACCGGCCAGGCGGCGCTGGTTCCATAGCTGCAGGGTCAAACCGATGAGCTCGTAGCCTTCACCTTGCAGCATGGCGGCAACAGTGGAGGAGTCAACCCCGCCCGACATCGCTACTGCGACCGTGTTGTTGTAAGAATGGAGCATGTTTCTAGTATCGCTCAGGCACCAGGATCCCTGCGATTCAATGCGAAGCAGGCACGTTGCGCTCTCCAGGAGCATTTTTCATTTTTAATGGTGTAGGAAGCATCGGATCCGAACGATACACTTCAGCAAGACTCGTAGAGGGTGATCATGGAAAGCACACTGGAACGATTGAAGGAAGGAGCCCGGCGCTTTCAAGCCGAGGTGCACAGGCAAAATGCCGGCGGCTACCTGAAAGCGGCCACTACTCCCCAGCAGCCCCACACGCTGATTGTGGCTTGCGCAGACTCGCGCGTCGATGTCGAGTCAATTACCAGCTCCGGACCGGGTGAGGTTTTTATTACCCGAAATATCGGCAATATGGTGCCCGCTTATGGCGAGATGCTTGGCGGCGTCAGCGCGGTCATTGAGTATGCGGTTACCGCGCTCAAGGTGAAGCATGTTGTGATTTGCGGTCATTCTGATTGCGGCGCCATGAAGGCGCTGCTTCATCCGGAGTCGACAGCTGCGATGCCGACTGTTCGCAGCTGGCTTACGAACGGGCAAGCTGCGCTCCGCATCGCAGACAGCCTGGGCCACCACGATGACCGCCCGAGCGAGCGCATCCGACGACTTACCGAGCAGAACGTGCTGATGCAGGTCGCTCACTTGAAAACACACCCAAGCGTTGCCGGTGCCCTGGCACGCGACGAGCTTTCTATTTCCGGCTGGGTATACGAGATCGGCACCGGCGAGGTACGGATCGCCGAGGATGGTACTCACACGTTCATCCCGGTGACTGAGGGTGCCCCAAATGTACCGGAGGGTGCGTCAACAATTAAGGGCCACGAGTGATCGTTCCGAAAAGCCCGCAAACTTTTTGCATGGTGCGGTACGTAGGTTGGCCTGTGCTTGCGCTTGTGGCATGGGATGTTGTAATCGTGGTGGCCTACAAGATGCTGGGCTGGACATGGGTCGGCTCGAAGCATGTGCCGCTCGCATTGTATGGCTCGGCAATCGGCATTATCGTGGGTTTTCGGAACAACTCTGCTTACTCCCGCTGGTGGGAAGCGCGCACCCTCTGGGGCCAGATTGTGAACGAGAGCCGGTCGCTGGCGAGGCAGGTGTGCGCCACAATGCGTGCTAACCCCGGTACGCACGGCGATGAGCTGGAGATGGCATGGATGCGCGAGAAGATCGTGCACTACCAGATTGCCTTTGTGCATGCGCTTCGGCAGCAGCTGCGCGGGCTGGAGCCGATCCCGGTCATTGCACCTTTTCTTTCAGAGGAAGAACTTGCCGGATTGCGGGGGCAAAAAAATGTTTCGCTAGCCATACAGCAGCGGATGGGCTCCATGCTGCGTGATGCTCGTCAGCGAGGCTGGATTGATAACATTGAGTGGCAGGCAATGGATCGCAACCTCGATGACCTGGCCAATGCGCAGGGTGGTACCGAGCGCATCAAGAACACGCCCATGCCGAAGCAGTACGACTTTTTTCCCATGCTGTTTGTGCAGATTTATTGCCTGCTGCTGCCCATCGGCATGGTCGAGGACCTCGAATGGTTTACGCCGCTTGGCTCCACACTGGTCGGCTTTATGTTTCTGGCTCTCGATAAGATCGGCCGCGATCTGGAAGATCCTTTTGAGAACAACATTTTCGACGTTCCGCTTACTGCCATCACGCGAACTATAGAAATTAATCTTCGACAGCTACTCGGGGAGGCAGTGATACCTGCGGCAGAACAGCCGGTGAACGGAGTTCTCTGGTAAAAGCGGTCCTGCGGATTACATAGCAGGCATTGACCTGGACTGCGTCACATTTGATCCTTTGCGGTACACGGGGCTCAGCTCACGCAGCCTTGCTACGGCTGCCGGTACCAGCTCAAGTGCCCGGTCGATCTCGTCTTCTGTTGTAAGCCGCGTGAGTGAAAAGCGCAGGCTGGCACGCGCCCGATGCGCGCCCAGGCCCATGGCGGTAAGGACATGCGAGGGTTCGGTTGCACCTGAAGCGCAGGCAGAGCCGCCGGAGACTGCCAGCCCCTTCAAGTCCAGCGCGATTACCAGCGCCTCGCCCTCCAGATGGTCAAACCATAGATTGGTCGTATTTGGCAGGCGTGTACCGGGGGCGGTAGGTCCATTCACGCCGCACTCGTCTACCTGTGAAAGCAAACCCTGCTCCAGCCGATCACGCAGGGCGGCAACTCGCACCACGGTGCCATCGGTAAGTGCCTGCCGGCCTAGCTGCATGGCCGCGCCCAGACCGGCGAGGCCTGCCAGGTTCTCTGTGCCTGCGCGCCGCTGCCGCTCGTGCGCGCCCCCATAAAACATGGGCTGTAGCTTGATGCCGCGACGCACCCATAGCGCACCCACACCTTGCGGGCCGTGCAGCTTATGGCCTGACAAGCTCAGCAGGTCCACACCGAGCATCTTTACATCCACAGCGACTTTGCCGAGAGCCTGCACCGCATCGGTATGCATCGGCACACCGGCTTCGCGCGTAATTCGCGCTACGGCTTCCACCGGCTGTAGCGCGCCGGTTTCATTGTTGGCCAGCATCACGCTTACCAGTCGCGTTTCCGGGCGCAGCGCGCGGCGTACGTCTTCTGGATCTACAACCCCGTTACTGGAAACCGGCAGGTAGGTTACTGCCGCACCGCGTGCCTCCAACGCCTCGGCAGCGTGCAGTACAGCATGGTGCTCAATGGCGGTAGTAATCAGGTGCGCCGGCTTGCCCGCATCAAGCGCCTTGCCGACCACGCCGAACAGCGCCAGATTATCGCTTTCCGTTGCGCCGCTGGTGAACACAATCTCGCTTGCTCGCGCACCCAGGGCGGCGGCTACCTGCTCGCGCGCTTCCTCAACCGCCATGCGCGCCTGCTGGCCGTAATGGTGGATAGAGGATGCATTGCCAAAGCTGCCCAGCAGGTGCGGACGCATGGCCTCAAACACCTGCGGCAGCAGTGGCGTAGTAGCATTTGCGTCCATGTAAATACGTTGCATGGTTAGTTACAAGTTTACGCCGCATGTCTGAGCTTGCTTCTGCTAGGCTAGGCACGCGCTGCACAAGCGGTCTACGTCATCAACGTCCGTGATGGCGCATGATGATGCCCTACCAAATGAAGGAGAACCAACCCATGTCACTGCGTTCCCCGCTGAATACCCTTATTGTTGCCGCATGTCTTGCGATTCCATCCATGGCAGCTCCCGTAACCGGCTTTGCCCAGAGCGCAACCGGCAAGGCAATACCGCCGGCCCAGGTCTTTGACAAGCTGCTTTCAGGCCAGGAAAAAGAAATTGTGGATCTTGCCGAAGCAATGCCTGCCGACAAGTTCGACTTTGCGCCTTCTGACAAAATCGGCTTGTATGACGGCGTGAGCAGCTTCTCTGCACAAGTCAAGCATCTTGCCAGCGCCAACTATGGCTATTACCGTGTTTTTAACGTCCCGGGTGGCAAGGCACGCGCTGATTTTGAGAAGATCACGACCCGCGATCAGATCCTGGCAGCGCTTAAAGAGTCATACACCTATGACCATGCGGCCATCGCCACTATGACAACGGAGAATGCCTTTACCGCGCTTGACGAAAAGGGAACGACCCGCGCCGGGATTGTTGCCGCATCGCTACAGCACAATAATGACCACTACGGCCAAATGGTCGAATACCTGCGCATGAACGGGATTGTTCCGCCTGCCAGCAGGAAGTAAAATCCCCGCGCGAGCTGCACAGGTGCCTTATCGCTGTTCAAGCGGAGTGTACCGGGCCGGGTGCTCAGGCCCGGTATACTCGGCTCGCGGACGAATCAACCGGTTGTCATCAAGCTGCTCCAGTACATGCGCAGCCCAGCCTGCCACTCGGCTGATTGCAAAAATGGGCGTAAACAGGTCAATGGGGATACCGAGCGTGGTGTACGTGGAAGCGGAGTAGAAATCTACGTTCGCATTCAGCTTCTTTTCAGCCTTGATGTATACCTCAATGGCGCGTGACATCTCAAACCACTTGGGATTGCCATCAGCTTTTCCAAGCTCCTCTGACATGCGCCGTAGATGTGTCGCGCGCGGGTCCTCCGTGTGGTACACACGATGGCCGAAGCCTGGCACTTTCTTCTTCTCAGCCAGCATGCCCTTGACATGCTCCACCGGGTCCACACCGGCCTTGTCGATAGCGAACAGTATATGCATCACGGCTTCATTGGCACCGCCGTGCAGGGGGCCTTTCAGGGCACCGATGGCTCCCGTAACAGCGGAGTGCATGTCAGCCAGGGTGGCCGCTATGACGCGCGCGGCGAACGTGGAAGCATTCAGCTCATGGTCCGCATGAAGGATGAGCGCAATGTCAAAGGTCTTGGTCGCGGTTTCAGAGGGCTTCTCGCCGCGTAGCATCCATAGGAAATTGCCTGCATGCGACAGGGATTTATCCGCCGGTACCGGCTCTTCCCCATTGCGAATGCGGTCCCAGGAGGCGACGATCATCGGCACTTGCGCGGTGATGGCAAACGCTTTACGAAGATTGCTTTCATGGTCAACTGCCTTTTCATCCGCGTCGTAAAAGCTGAGGGCTGAAACAGCCGTGCGCAATACCTCCATGGGCGTTGCATCGCGCGGGAAGGCCTTCATCATTTCAAGGATGGATACGGGCAGTTCGCGTGCGTCAGCCAGTCGCGCTGAGAATTTCTCAAGCTCGCTTGCCGAAGGCAGTTTGCCGTGCCACAGCAGGTACGTCGTCTCCTCAAAGGTGGACTGCTGCGCCAGCTGGTGAATGTCAATACCGCGATAGGCAAGCACACCGGCCTCGCCGTCAATCCAGCACACGCCTGAGTTGGCAGCGACAATGCCTTCCAGTCCTTTTCCCGCTACAGCAGTCGACATAAATCTCCCTTGCCGGTTTTGCAGCCGCAGAGGACACGGCTGACGCTTTACTTCTCATGGCAGAGCAACACTTCGGTTATAGCGCAGCGAAGAAAGCGTTGTCACGGCCTTATGATCGTCTGCCTCTGAAGTGCTTTCCAAAATGGGATGATTCCAAATCGGGATTCAGCAGTACGCCGTTCGGTTACAGGGAAAAGCGTGACGGCTGAAACGCCTCCACCGGTATAGACGTGGTTTTGCCCCCAAGCATTTCACAAATCAGCCGAGCCGTTCCCGGTGCCAACAGAATGCCATTGCGGAAGTGCCCGGTCGCCGCCCAGATTCCATCTTCAAGCTGCCCGATTACCGGCATGGCATCCGTGATGCCCGCGCGAAAGCCGGGGCGCAGCCCTGTCCAGCGCGCCGTGATGCGGGCTTGACGTACTGGAGGCCATAGTGCCGCTGCGGCCTCCCACAGCCGGTCTCCCGCGGCCTCGTCGATGCAGCGGTCAAAGCCTGCGTACTCCACTGTTGCGCCGATGGTGACCCGGCCATCGCCGCGCGGCACCAGGTACAGCTCCGGCGTGCGCACAACCAGGGGCAGCATGCTTGGGTTGGCCCTATCAAGTGTCACTTCGATCATCTGCCCTTTGCGCGGCGCTATCGGTAAAGAAGTCCGATGACCCACCTCGCTGCCGGACCATGCGCCTGCGGCAATAACAAATGCATTCCCCTCAATAATGGAACCGTCCGCAAGCGTAACAGCCACGCTGCCCGGGCTGCACGCCACCGTACACACCGCGTTTCCTTCCAGCAGCCGCACCCCTGCCGCGCGCACCGCAATGGGCAGGGCAGTGCACAGGTCGCGCGGGTCCAGGCTCGCTTCTTCAAGGAGGGTAAACCGGTGCCGTGCCGTACTCAGGTCCGGCAGCACAGAGGGCGGCAAGCTTGGGGTCCCAGGTTCACGAAGCACATGGCCCTGCAAGGTTTGCCGCGTCCGCAGCGGCACCGCCAAGCCTGACAGCTGTTCGATTCGCGCTAAAAATTCCGGATACAAGGCACGACTCAGGCGGGCCAGCGGCAGCAGTTCCGGCGTGTTTTCCGGGTCGTCCACCGCCAGCATGCCGGCTGCGGCCCAGGAGCTTTGCTCCATAGCGTGGCCACGCTCCACTACCGTAACCTGGAAACCTGACATGGCTAGTTCAAGTGCAGTCGCCAAGCCGATAATGCCTGCGCCTGCGATCACAACGTGTGTTTGTGATGGTTCCACTTAGTTATTTTAGTGGGTTTCACAAACAGCTTT
Source organism: uncultured Acidobacteriaceae bacterium (assembly GCA_964236655.1). Taxonomy (GTDB): domain Bacteria; phylum Acidobacteriota; class Terriglobia; order Terriglobales; family Acidobacteriaceae; genus EB88. The sequence continues at coordinate 7,567 of CAXSFX010000140.1, forward strand.
AGCAGGTTCGCAAACACCGGGTGTCATCCTTCGACTGCGCTCAGAATGACACATTTTGCTTAGGGTGACTCTTGTTAGGAAATATTTGATTTTGTATTGATGGCTCAATGCAGCGGGCGCAGCTCCTTCATTGCCAGGTCGCGCTGCCACTGGAAAGCCACGGCCACAGAAAACTCGCGGCGCCGGTTCCACACCTCCGGCGTTACCGGAAACGCAAACAGCGCCAGGCCCTTGGTGGATTCACCCGGCTTGAGGGTCAGTTCGCGTGGTACCAGCGCTCCTTGCACCTGCTGGATTTTTGGCAGGGCGTTCACCATGGCGACTTCACGCGGGCTAGCGGCATGAGCAAAGAGCTGCTGACCGTCGGCAAGCGATAGCGTGGCTTGCTGGCCTGTTTCGTAAAGCGGAACGTCCTCGGTCAGGTTCTTCATATTGAAAGTGACCCAGACGTACAGCTCATCAGACTTGGCGATACCGCCTCCGTAGCCCTCGCGCATGGTGCCGCCCTGGCGTATCTCGGTGTGCTGCGGGATCACTGTAAGACCCTCAATGGTGCCGTCGGCCACACGCGGCTTCTGGTGGAAGAAGACCCAGGCCCACAGGCTGAAGAACGCAAAAATGATAATCAGCAGAATCACAAACGTACGGCGGCTCTGGCCCGCATCATAGGCAGGGGCTTGGTAGGTCATAGGGTAACCTCATCGATTCGAGTGCGGTGAGAAGGTGTCGGCATTACGGGCGTGGCCGCAGCCCCTCTAAAAATTGCTCCAGGGGTCGCGTGTTCAACACGTCCTGCGCTTGCAGCCCCGCCCGCCGCAGTTGCCGCACCCCATATTGCAGTTTGCCCAGGGTGGAGCATTGGTGTGCATCGGTGTTGATCACCAGCGTGCAGCCGAGCTGATGCGCCAGCCGCAGATGAATGTCGCTTAGGTCCAGCCGCTCGGCAGAGGCGTTATGCTCGACAGCGCAGCCCAGCTCGGCAGCCCGCTTCAGCACCGCAGTTACGTCAAAGCGCATGGGTTCGCGTCGCAGCAGAATGCGGCCCGTCAGATGGCCCATGATGCGCACATACGGGTTTTCAACTGCTTTGAGGAGCCGCTCTGTAAGCTCGGCTTCCTCTTGCCCAAAGTGCGAGTGGGTACTTGCCACCACCACATGCATCTGCGCCAGCACCTCGTCGGCCATGTCCAGTGAGCCGTCGGCCAGGATATCGACCTCAATGCCGGGCAGTACGCGAATGCGGCCTTCCATCTGCTCGTTCACATCGTGAATAGCCGCGATATGCAGCAGGGCGCGCTCGTCGTCCAAGCCGTTGGTCATGGCCAGGTGCTTGGAGTGATCAGTAATTGCAATGTACTCGTAGCCGAGCGCGGCCGCGGCTTCGGCCATCTCGCGGATAGTGTTCTTTCCATCGGTCGCGTCCGTGTGCATGTGCAGGTCGCCGCGGATGTCGCGCTGTTCGATCAGCTTGGGCAGCGTGCCCGCCTCCGCCAGCTCAATCTCACCGTTGTTCTCACGCAGCTCCGGTGGAATCCAGGCAAGCCCAAGCGCCGTATAAATGCCTTCCTCATCCCCACCCGCAACAAAAGAGCTGTCTTCAAGCCGGGCCAGCGCATACTCGCTCAATGTGTAGCCGCGCCGCAGCGCCCGCTGGCGAATGGTCACATTGTGCATCTTGGAGCCGGTAAAGTATTGCAGCGCCGCGCCGAAGGAGCCCTCGGGCAGCAGCCGTACATCTACCTGCAAGCCGGAGCGCATACGGAACGACACCTTGTTGGCACCCTTGGCCAGCACCGTGCCCGCAAGCGGGTAGGCCGCCGTATGCTCCACCGCGGCGGCTACTACGTCCTCCGCGCAGGCCGGCCCGGTCACCAGGATGTCCAAGTCACCTACAGTTTCGCGGCCCCGGCGCAGCGAGCCTGCAGGTACAATCCGGTCCAATCCCGGAAACTCTTGCAGGTAGGCTGTCAACTGTTCCGCAACTTTCTCAGCCACGTTGATCCCAAACCGGCCGCTGTTGCGCT
>CAXSFX010000141.1:0-9550 GCA_964236655.1 uncultured Acidobacteriaceae bacterium
TGCGCGTACCCCGGCAAGCGAGTCGATCCCGGCAGACTGTACGCGGGCACGAGTTTCTTCCAGCAGGTCGCCTACCATGGCATTGAGCATGCGCTTGATGGCTTCGTTGAAAATCAGCTTTTCACTCGTCCCCATGTGGTTGCGCGCCATGGCGGCGTAGAAGCGTTCGAGCAGCGGCACATGCGCGCGCATGTGCGCCGGATGTAGCAGGCCGGCCTCCATGCCGTCGTCAAGGTCTGCGGCGAGATAGGCGATTTCATCAGCCAGGTCGATGACCTGCGCCTCAAGCGGCGGTTGTCGGTCGAGCAGGTAGGCGGCAAGCTGCGGCTGCTCAGCGGCTGTGTAGTCGTGCGAGTGCTTGATGATGCCCTCCCGCACCCCGAAGGTCAGGTTCAAGCCGCGAAAGTCCGCATAGCGCGCCTCAAAATGTTCCACGATGCGCAGGGCATGGAGGTTGTGGTCGAAGCGCAGCCCATGCTCGCGCAGGCACTCGTCAAGCGCCCGCTCCCCGGCATGGCCGAACGGCGGGTGGCCGATATCGTGCACCAGGGCTAGTGCTTCTGTCAGGTCGTGATTCAGCTCAAGGGTGGTTGCAACCGTGCGCGCGATCTGCGCCACTTCCATGGTGTGCGTCAAGCGGGAGCGAAAGTGGTCGGAACCCTCACCGGTTCCGCGAGCTACAGAAAACACCTGTGTTTTGCCGGCCAGCCTGCGAAAGGCACGCGCATGAATAATGCGGGCACGGTCACGCTCAAACGGTGAGCGGTAAGCATGCTCCGGCTCGGGGTACACCCTTGCGGCGAGCGGGTCACCCGGGTTGCTGGACGCGGCACAAGGAGCAAGAGACTGCATGTTTCAGGGTAGCGCCTGACGCTACTTGATGCCTTTATCGCCGCTTGGCTGCGGCGTTGCCTTCGCCAGCTTTCCGCGAGCGGAATCAAGCTTCTTTTGGAGCCGTGGTCCTTCGCCCGGCTCTGCGTCCGCAGGGTCGGTCTTGGCATACAGCCGCAGTGACTCCTCCCACTGGGAAGCAGCCTGCTTCAGCCGATCGGTCTTCTCGTAGAGGTCGCCGAGGTGCTCATGCACGGTGGCTTCCTGGCCGTTGCGCTGACTTGCTTTCAGCAGGTTGTTTTCCGCCAGGGCGTACTGGCCCATTTTGAAGTAGGTCCAACCCAGGGAGTCAAGATTGGCATAGTTTTGCGGGTCGAGCTTGACTGCCTTCTGGATCATGGCCAGGGCATCATTGAGGCGGGTGTCGCGGTCGGCTAACAGGTAGCCGTAATTGTTCAACACCAGGCTGCTGTTCGGGTCGAGTGCGAGCGCCTTTTTATAGGTGTCTTCCGCGGCATCGAAGTGCTTTTGCCGGTCTTCAGTGACAGCACGCTCCAGGTAGACGGCGACCTTGTCGGAGTTGCTGTTGCTTAGCTGTTCTGCCTTATCAAGCGCTTCGCCGGTCTCCTTCCATTTTCTGGCGTGCATGTCGATCTGAGCCAGTACCAAATACACTTCACGATCCTGCGGCGTGTTATTCAGCAAAGTTTTGGCCAAATTTACACCATCGTCATATTTGCCGGAAGCCGCAAGCTGGCCGGCTAACTCAAGCTTCAAACCACGATTTTTTGGGAACTTCGCAGTCGCCTGCTGCAGCAGGGCAGTTGCTTTGTCATACTGGTGCGCTTGCCGGTAGGCCTCGACTTCGGCTCCGTACGCGCTCACGGTGAAGTCACCGCCCAGCGGCACCATTTTGTTATAGGTGGCTACGGCATCGTCGGTGCGGCCTTCATCCTGGTACACATTTCCCAAGTGGTCGACAAACAGCGCGTAGTTATTCTTTTCGCTCTGGGAGTAATCGCCGGTCGAGTGCTCCGCGTCGGCGACCATCTTGGTCAGCAAGTGCTCGGCATCGGGGTACTGGCCGAGCTGCTCGTAGACAAGTGCCTCGTTGTAGCGCACTTCCAGGGAATCTGAAGCCAGCGGCGCGGCCTTTTTCAGGTTCGCCAGCGCATCCTCCGGGCGTCCTTCGCTGCGGTCAATCTCAGCAGCGTGCAGGTAGGCGGCGGCATCAGTCGGGTCGCCGGCAATCACATCGTTCTAAGCAGCCCAGGCAGCCTTATCCTGACCGTCACGGTGCAGGGCATCGGCAAGGGCGCGCTCCACGTCCAGGTTGTCCGGCTCCAGGCTTAGCGACTTCTGATAGGCGGCAATGGCGCGCTTGGTTTCCTTGTTCTGGTCGTAGCTGGCACCCAGCGCGTAGGCGGTTTTGGCGGTCTGGTCCGCGTCGGGAACGCTGCTCAGAACCTGAATAGCACCCTTCAGGTTGCCCTGCTCGGTGTCGATGCGGGCCATGTTGAGCACCACTTCTTCCGAGTGCGGATTGATCTTCTGCGCGGCGGCAAACTGCTCCTGCGCATGGGGCGCGTCCTTGGCAAAGGAGTAAAGCTGGCCCAGCAGCAGGTGGTCCTCGATGTTGTTCGGCTCAAGCGCCACGATGCGGTTGTACTCGGCAATGGCCAGCTGCAACATCTGGCTCTGCTCAGCATTCTGACCGTCGCCCAACGAGCGCAGGTAGATGCGCCCCAGCAGCTTGTGTGCATCCAGCGAGTTGGGATCACGAGCGATCTGCGCCTGCGCGGCGTCGATCGCATCCTTGACGCGACCGCTGCGGAAGTAAAGTTCCGCCAGACCGTTGTTCAGAGCGGATGAGGAAGGATCGCCGGCAAGCGCAGCCTTGTACTCATCAATAGCCTTGCCGGTGTACTCCTGTTGATTGCCTGCCGTGGCCTGTTCTTCATAACTGTGCGCCAACATGGCGTGGTAGTAGGCATCAGCCTGGGCATTGGAGGTAGCAACCGGCGTAGTGGAAGTCGGCTTGGCCTGGGCCTGAACAAGTGGGGTGGACAGCAGCAGGGTAGCCAGCGCAAGGAGCGCGGCGTGCGGTGCGAGGCAGGGGCGCGAGTCTGATGCTGTTTTCAGGTTCATGGGCCTTGGCGGGTAACCAATTTACTGCGTTGTACGGAGCAGTGTTCTATCAGACGATTGTAAACGGCCTCGGGATGCGCTTTCGCCAAAACCGGTTACTACCGGGCGAATTCTCACTAATTTGTCAATGCCGAAAGTGGCGGGTTCCTGTGAAGACCATGGCAATCCCAAGCCTGTCGGCAGCTTCAATAACTTCTGCGTCGCGGACTGAGCCACCCGGCTGAATAATTGCGGTTGCTCCCGCAGCCGCTACCGTTTCCAAGCCGTCAGGGAAGGGAAAGAAGGCGTCCGAGGCTGCGACAGTTCCAGCCAGGGGCAGGGTGGCTTTCTGCGCGCCGAAGCGGGCCGCATCGACCCGGCTCATCTGCCCGGCACCGATACCTACCGTCTGCCCATCGCGGGCATACACAATGGCATTTGACTTGACATGTTTGCACACGCGCCAGGCAAACAGCAGCGCCCGTTCTTCTTCCCCGGTCGGCTTGCGAGCGGTTACAACCTTCAAGTCCCCTGCCGCGATGGGAGCGATGTCAGCGTCCTGCACCAGCAAACCGCCCGAGATGTGCTTGAGCACTTGCGCGCCTCCGGTATGTTCGATTTCAAGCAGGCGCAGGTTCTTTTTGGCTGCGAAGCGCGCGCGGGCACCGGGCGTGTAGGCGGGGGCGATGATGGCCTCGACAAATAGTTTGGCGATCTGTTCGGCTGCGGCTTCGTCCACCTCGCGGTTAATGCCAAGGACGCCGCCGAAAGCGGAAACGGGATCGGCGGCCAGGGCTTTCTCGTATGCCTCAAGCACTGTTGCCCCGGTAGCGGCCCCGCACGGGTTGGTGTGCTTGATGATGGCGACCATGGCCTCGGCATTGCGGTCCCCTGAGTCATCCAGGTTTGAGAACTCCCGCGTCAGCTCCCAGCAGGCGTCCAGGTCAACCAGGTTGTTGTAGGAAAGCTCCTTGCCCTGTAGCTGCAGGGCACCGGCTACACCGCGTTTGGAGCCGTCCGCGTACAAGGCAGCACGCTGGTGGGGGTTCTCACCATAGCGCAGGGAAGCGGTGCGGGGCAGCACCAGCCGCAGGGTCGCCGGCAGCTCTGCCTTGAATCCGCTCGTTGCCTGTGCCGACTGTATCGGCTCTTCCGATGTCGGCGGCTCGCCTTCGAGACCGATACGCTCCAGGGCGTTGGCGATGGCGACGTCGTACGCGGCGGTTGTAGCGAATGCTTGCCGAGCGAGCCGCCAGCGGGTCGCCCGGGTTAGCTGCCCGTTGTGCGCGGCAAGTTCCGCAATTATCGGCTCGTACTCCGCCGGGCTCGCCACTACGGCCACATCCTCAAAGTTCTTGGCAGCGGAGCGCAGCATGGAGGGGCCGCCGATGTCGATGTTCTCGATAAGCTGCCCAAAGGCGGTACCCGCGCGCGCGGCGGTCTTCTCAAAGGCGTAGAGGTTTACGACTACCATGTCGATGGGCTCGATGCCATGTGCCGTGACTGCGGCCCGGTGCTCAGGCTTGGAGCGGATGTACAGGATGCCGCCGTGCACCTTGGGATGCAGCGTCTTGACCCGGCCATCGAGCATCTCCGGAAAGCCTGTCAGCTCATCAATCTCACGAACCGCCAATCCGGCCTCGCGCAGTGCGCGGGCGGTGCCGCCGGTCGAGACCAGCTCCACCCCATGTGCGGCGAGTCCGCGGGCAAACGGCACGAGACCGTCCTTGTCAGTGACGCTCAGCAGGGCGCGGCGTACAGGCTTCAATCCATTCAAAATAGTGAGCTCCTTGCAGTGTTATGAAGGTTTGATTGTACGAACTGCTCCCCGGCTTGTCATACACGCACGAAGGTCATTTGCAGGGCAGGGCTCGCACCCGATACCGTAACGATATGAGAGATGAGCGCGAGCCGGAGAGCTTTGGAGGCTATGCAGCTCCCCCTCCATCTGCTTCGCAGCCGGATCTGGCAGAAGTTCTCGCCCCGGCACCGGCGGGGCTGCCGGGGCGCTTTCGGCAGTCGCTGAGCAGCTGGGCAGCGGCCCCGGCTACGTATACGCTGCTCGGCATCAACTGCGGCATATTTTTGCTGATGGTACTCAACGGTGTTTCACCTTCGTCACCGCAGCCCGATCAACTGCTGCATTGGGGCGCTGACCTGGGTGCCTTGATCCTGGTGTATGGGGAGTGGTGGCGGCTTCTTACGGCCATGTTCCTGCATGTAGGTTTTCTGCACCTGGCTACGAATATGTGGTGCCTGTGGAACCTGGGCCTGCTCGGTGAGCCGCTGTTGGGAGGTCCGGGGCTGGTTGCGGCCTACTTGCTGACCGGCTTTGCCGGCAACCTGCTGAGCGTGGCTACGCATCCGGGTTTGAGCAACGGTGGTGCAGACGGTGTCGTCGGCGCAGGTGCTTCGGGTGCGATCTTTGGGCTGGCCGGGTTGCTGATCGTGTTGCTCAACTCCCCGTACCTGCCGCTGCCGGTTGAAGAAAAGAAGCGGCTGCGTAAGAGCGTGATATGGTTCGCGGCACTAAACTTTGTGCTTGCTTTCGGCGTCGATGCCAGCCATTTCTCGCTCAAGATTGATAATTCAGCACACCTTGGCGGCTTTCTTGCAGGGCTGCTGCTTGCCTGGCCCATGGTCCCAAAGATCGGTGCACCGCAAACTTTGTTTCGCCGTCGCCGGTTTCTTGCTATTGCCGGCGAACTGCTGCTGTTGTTGCTGCTGTGCGCCGGTGTGCGTGCCTTCTACCTGGGCGTAGTAGCCCAGGGTAGCCGGGCTTTCTAAACATGAGAAAGTGCGGGAGCCGTGTACTTCCGTGCCATGCCGAGCAGCACCTTCTTCTCGCTTTCATTCAAGCCGGCGGAATAGCGGCGAAGTTGTGTCAAAAAACTCAGTTCCTCATCGGAAACCCTTTGCGCAGGTATCTGGCGGGGCGGGGTGTCATCGGCGAAAAACTGAGCCAGCGGCATTTCAAGTGCATGGGCGAGCTTTGTCAGCGTTTCCAGCGATGGAATGGTGTGACCGTTCTCCACGCGCGACAGGTAGCAACGAAGCAGGCCGGTACGCCGCTCAATGTCACCTTGTGACAGGCTGTGTTGCAGGCGAAAGCTCCGAATGGTGACACCGATCTTCATGGCTGGGTTTACACTCCTGTGAGGCTGTACCGCAAGCTTCTAACTTCAGACTTACCATTACACCGGCATGCAAGTCGACTGGAAAACCGGTCCCAAATGGTACGCCTGTTACCTAAGTTGTCACTAGGTGTCACTATATGTTGTGCCGGTACTTCAAAAGAGCCACAACATGGCTGTCGACGTTGCCATCCAGGGTCGTTTATTTGTCATCCAAGGATCGATGCATTTTCATCCGCTTCTTTGAAGCGATAGGATGATGGACCACCAATTTGTCCCCAGCCCAGTCTGGCGGCATGCTTCCGAGGGCAATCATGGCTCAAGCAACAGTGCAGAAGACAATGCGGGAGATTGAGAAAGTTCCGCACCTGGCTGTGGTGATCTTCAATGAAGTTCTGCGCACACGTGTATTTACCATCGGCGCGGCGGTAGCTTTCTTCCTGCTCATGTCCCTGGTCCCGCTGCTCATGGTCTCCTTTGCCATGCTCAGCGCACTGCACCTGCCCAATCTGCTACAGCAGATACTGGACGTAATGGCGCTGCTGGTACCGCCGACGGCGTTGTCCTTTGTCAAAACCCTGCTTGCATCAATGCTTACCGCGCATCCTGCACGCATCCTGTCCATCGGCGTACTCAGCTACATCTGGGCAGCTTCCGGCTCGTTCTCCGCGCTTATTGAAGCACTCAATATCGCCTACGATGTACCGGATACCCGCTCGTGGCTGCGTGACAAGTTGCAGGCATTGCTGCTGACCTTTGTCTGCGGCTGCTTCGGGATCGTCTCACTCATCAGCGTCCTGGCCGGGCCGGAGTTCATTCACTTTCTCTCCACCATTCTGCCGATACCGTCGGTCTTCAATCTCATCTGGCCGCCGGTACGCTTCGCCCTTATGTTCTCGTCGTTTGTTATTAATGTCATGCTGCTGTATCACTTTGGACCGAACCGTAAAACTCCATTACGCACATCCTTGCCCGGTGCCGCACTGGCGGTAGTGCTATGGTTCGCCGGCTCGCTTGGCTTGAGCTTTTACATCACTCACTTCTCCGACTACAGCGCGACCTATGGTTCGCTGGGTGCCATCATTGTGCTCATGTTGTGGCTCTACCTGAGCTCCGTATCGATCCTGGTAGGTGCAGAGCTCAACGCAGAGCTGTGGAAGCAGAGCCAGGGCTGCAGCAGTTGCGCGCTCGACAAGCAGATGACACCGGCATCGGCTGCCCGCCTGGCATCCTCACAGCCGCCTGTCAGCCCGTCACTGCATGTGCAACCCGCCATTCACGTCCAGCGTATGCCCGGTGATATAGCCGGCAACGGGTAGGCAAAGAAACGCTACCGCACCGGCTACTTCCTCGTCTGTGCCGATACGGCCAAGCGGGATGTTCAGCAGCATGGCCTGCTTTTGCGCCTCGGTCAGCACTTGTGTCATGGCAGTCTCAATGTATCCGGGCGCTACTGCATTCACTGTAATGGCGCGGGAAGCTACTTCCCGCGCCAGCGAGCGTGTAAAGCCCAGCATGGCTGCCTTGCTGGCCGCGTAGTTTACCTGCCCCGCCTGTCCAAGCTGGCCCACGATGCTGGTGATGTTCACAATGCGTCCCCAGCGCGCCTTGACCATGGGCGGCAGTAGTGCCTGCGTCAGCAGAAACGTGCCGGTCAGGTTAGTATTCAGCACATCATCCCAGTCGACGCGCTTCATGCGCATCATCAGGCCATCGCGTGTAATACCTGCATTGTTCACCAGGATGTCAACTGTGCCGTGGGCAGCAAGGGCGCTTTTCGCGGTTTCCTTAATAGACGCTTCGCTTGCGATGTCGAGCGGGAATGCATGTGCCGTGCCGCCTGCGGCTTCAATCTCCGCGGCTACCTGCCCAAGCTTGTCGGTGTTACGCGCGGCGAGTAACACCTTTGCGCCTTGTGCGGCAAGCGCGATGGCAATGGCGCGGCCGATACCCTGCGATGCGCCGCTGACCAGGGCGGTTTTGCCTGTGAGTTGGGAACTGGGTTGAAGGGGCACACTCATCTCGCTTTCAGTAGGTGATGCTGCTTTTGCCTGGTTGGGATTGAGGGGGCTAGCTAGCGAGGCCAAGCTCTCGCAGCAGAAATGCGTAGTCGAATGCGATTTCTTTCAGGTAATCGTAGCGACCGCTTGCCCCGCCGTGGCCGGCGGTCATGTTGGTGTGCAGCAGCAGCGGGTACCCTCCGGTATTAAGGGTGCGAAGTTTGGCGATGTACTTGGCAGGTTCCCAGTACATCACTTGCGAGTCATGCAGGGAGGTTTTTACGAGCATGGCCGGGTAGGCTGCCGTGCGCAGGTTGTCATATGGAGAGTAGCCGAGCATGGTCTCAAATGCCTCGCGCTCGTTCGGGTTGCCCCACTCCTCATACTCCGGCACAGTGAGCGGCAGCGAGGCGTCAAGCATGGTGTTCATCACATCGACGAAGGGCACCTGCGACACCACCGCGCGGAACAGGTCAGGCCGCAGGTTGGCGACCGCGCCCATCAACAGGCCGCCTGCGGAGCCGCCCTGGATGGCGACGCGCCCAGGCTCGCCGTAGCCTGCAGCTAATAGGTGCTCCGTTGCCGCGATGAAGTCGGTAAACGTGTTCATCTTTTGCTGAAGCCGCCCTGCATCGTGCCAGGGTTTACCCAGGTCACCGCCGCCGCGTATATGCGCATAGGCGAGTATGACGCCACGATCGAGCAGGCACAACCGGTTGGCATTGAAGCCGAGGGGGAGGGAGTAGCCGTAGGAGCCGTAGCCGTAGACGTGCAGCGCGTTTTTGCCGGGCTTGCGCGTGTCCTTTCGATAGACGAGCGAGATGGGTATGGCGGTGCCGTCGGGTGCGGGGGCGTTGATACGTTCCGATGCGTAGAGTGTGCGGTCGAAACCGCCGGGTACTTCAAGCTCCTTCTTGAGTTCGCTTGCGCCTGTGCGCACGTCGTAATCGAACACAGATGACGGGGTGACCAGCGACTGGTAGCTGTAGCGGAGCAGCGCGGTTGCAAACTCCCGGTTACCGCTCAGGTGCACGCTGTAGGCCGGTTCAGGAAAACCGATTTCGGCCTCGCGCGCGATCTCCGCGCCGTCTCCGGCAAAATGCAGGATGCGCAGGTGCTCCAGGCCGCTGCGCCGCTCGGAAGCAACGGCAAAATCGGCAAACAGACTCACGTCTTCCAGCATCACGTCATTGCGGTGCGGCAGCAGCTCTGTCCAATTTGTCCAGCTGTCTGTGCCTGTGCCGATGCCAATTGCGGGTGCGGGTGCAGTCACAAGCCTGAAGTTGCGTCCCCGGTCATTGACGCGGATGTAGAGCAGGCCATTGCGGTGGTCAGGGTAATACTCAATGTTGTCACGGCGGGGTGCGAGCAGCATGGGCGCGGAGAGGGGCGTATCGGCACGTAGCAGGCGGGCTTCGCTGGTGGTGTGGCTCGATTGCCTCACGCTGAACGTGGACC
>CAXSFX010000142.1:0-9413 GCA_964236655.1 uncultured Acidobacteriaceae bacterium
AAATTATGCTGCGCCTTGACTCTCTCATTTTGTTTAACTTGGGGCGGCAATGCCTTTATACCTTGCGCCACCAATCGGATCGCAGCTCCTGCCCCTCACAAACCTCTGTAGGCACACCCGGTTCCGGAGACCACAGCTTGATTCCGTGCAGGTCCGCCAGCTCTGTCATTCGCTCGATCGGCTGCCTCCAGCTATGTAGCGCCAGGTCGAACAGCCCCCAATGGATCGGCATCAGCAAACCCGAACCGCCGAGCGCCGCAAACGCCTGTACGGCCCCATCAGGCCCCATGTGAATGTCTTTCCACAGCTCGTGGTAAGCGCCCACGTCCAGCATTGTCAGATCAAATGGCCCAAACGCCTGCCCAATTTCAGCAAAGCCGTCCCAAAATCCGGAATCGGCACCGAAGTAAACCTTGTGGTGCGACCCACTGAGCGCAAAGGATGACCAAAGCGACTTGAACCGGTCACCTAAACCTCTGCCGGAAAAATGCCGCGCCGGTAGTGCCGTGATGGTCAACGCCGCACTCCCTGCGCCGTCATCTGCTTCGGTTTTCACGTTAACTGTATCGGTCCAGTCAAGCTCTGTGATTTGAGCCTGAACGCCGAACTTGCGCAACAGTTTTCCTACGCCTGCTGAAGTGATCCACTGCGCGTTGCGAGTAGCGTCATGCACGGCCAGCTTTGGGATCGTCTGCTTGCCGAGATGGTCATAATGGTCATGTGAGATCAGCACAGCATGGATCTGCGGCAGGTCGCGGAATGCGAGAGGCACTTCAAAAAAACGTTTCGGCCCCATCCCGGGCAGCGGCGATGTACGCTCGTCCCACATGGGATCAATCAGCACTCGCAATCCATCGATCTCAACCAACACGGACGAGTGACCCATCCAGGTCACACGCAAACCGCTTGTCGCCGGCTGCGCGTAAATCCGCGCGTCTGTGCGGAACGGTCCAAGCTGCTTCCGCGGCACGCGCTCTTCCCTGTTCGTTACATACAGCCGGAGAATCTTCAGCAGAGTGCGAAATTCGGCAACGCTGGTCTTAACCGGATTTTGGTACTTTCGACCTATCTTGACAGCATGTTTCAGCATGGCACCCCACTTCAATTGCAACATAAACAGGTTGCTTTGACTGGCACGAATCTCAGCCCCGACGATTATGTTTCAAAAAGAGCTGCGATCCTTGATGGATCCTGTCTTTTCTTCGCCTCATACTAAAGAAGTGGCTTCCCTTGAATCACCGCGTTTCCTCACCTGCTCTGCCGGTACCTTGCACCGCGATCTGAACGCCCGCGCCGCAGCCTACGCCGCGAAGCACGGATTGTTGCACGACCTTACCACCGGGCGCGCTCCAAGTGTCATTTTCGGGCAGGATGAGCAAGGTCGTCATGGCAACTTTCACCCGGAGAGTTATCGTGCCATTTGCGCCGATGAAGGTTGGCGCGAGCGCCTGAGCAAAGCGCATACTGCCGGTCCAAGGTCGCGCCCACGCGCAGATTGGCACTGGCGCGAGCTGGACTGCGCCGCAAGCTCTGACGCGCTGCTGATGAACATCTTCTGCCATCCTCGCGTTTTCGCCTCCGGCAAGGTCGCAGCACTTCTCGGCATTGCGCACGGGAGTCGTCCGTGCTTCGGCGTGCATCCCCGGCTGGCGCGCGAGCGCGGCCTGATCGATACTACCGAAACCGACATGGCGCTAGATGACCTGTTCGTAGAAGCAAAGCTGACTGAATCCGGCTTTCAGACGGCGCGGCCCGCATTGCTCGATCGTTTTCCAGGCTGGCAGGAAGTGTTCGACCCCGAACAGCTACCGCGCACTCCAAATGGCAGCGTGGCCTGCTACCAGCTGCTGCGCGGGGTACTGGCAGCCCATGAAGCAGGCGGCAGCTTCTGCGTGCTGTGCGATGCGCGTCGGGGCGACCTCATCGGGCAGTGGTATAGCATCTTGTGCGCTGTACGCGGTGCCGCACTTCGCTGCCGGCTCAAGCTGCTGACATGGCAGGAGCTTGCGGCTTGCCTGCCGCCGACGCTACAGCAGTTCCTGGCTGAGAAATATGGCATCGTAAGCGCTTGATCCACAAGCATCCAATTGAAAGTTTGGAATGCACAGGAGAAACACCTATGGAGTACACCCGCCTCGGCAAAACCGGCTTGCAAGTTTCGCGCATCTGCCTCGGCTGCATGTCGTACGGTGAGCCAGTCAAGGGTAAGCTGACGCCCGGCAGCCATGCCTGGACGCTGAACGAAACCGATTCACAGCCGTTCCTTAAGCAGGCGCTTGACCTGGGTATCAACTTCTTTGACACGGCAAACGTGTATTCTCGCGGCGCGAGCGAAGAGGTGCTGGGCCGCTTTCTCAAGGCCAATACGCGGCGCGAAAATACTGTAATAGCCACCAAGGTGCACCAGGTGATGCGCGATGAGCCGAACGGCGGCGGGCTATCGCGCAAGGCGATCTTTAACGAGATTGATGCCAGCCTGCGACGCCTGCAAACTGACTATGTGGATCTCTATCAGATTCACCGCTGGGATCCCGAAACTCCGGTCGAGGAGACGCTGGAGGCGCTGCACGATGTTGTGAAAGCAGGTAAGGCGCGCTACCTCGGTGCGTCCAGCATGTACTCCTGGCAGTTTGCAAAGGCGCTCTACCTGGCCGACCGGCACGGCTGGACGCGCTTTGTTTCCATGCAGAACCACTACAACCTGATCTACCGCGAGGAAGAGCGCGAGATGATGGGCCTGTGCCAGGCTGAGGGCATCGGCGTCATCCCGTGGAGCCCGCTGGCACGCGGCCGGCTCGCGCGACCTTCGGATGGCGAAAGCACGGAGCGGCTGGAAACCGATCAGTTCGGTAAAACCATGTACGCGAGCACGGAAGAGGCTGACCGCAAAGTGATTGACGTAGTTGCAAAAATGGCGAAGAGCAAAGGGGTACCGCAAGCCTCGCTTGCGCTGGCCTGGATGCTGGCGAAGCCCTTTATAGACAGCCCGATTGTGGGCGCGACGAAGCCCAATCACCTGGAGGATGCGGTAGCGGCGTTCGATGTGCAGCTTTCGCCCGAGGAAGTTTCCGAGCTGGAAGCAGGCTATATCCCGCATCCGGTGCTTGGTTTCAAGTAGCATGCATGTGTCGCTTGCATGCCGTCTGCGGTGCCGGGCTTCGCTGTATTTTAGGAGTAATCGCCATGCAAAGCCGCATTATCGGCACCACCATGCCCGTTCTTGAGTTTCTACTTGAGCCGAACGATACCGTCATTTCTGAAGCCGGCGAGTTGAGCTGGATGTCCAGTTCTATCCAGCTCACTACCCATACCCAGTTCGGCGGCGGAGGCGGCTTCTTCGGTGCTATCAAACGTGTTGCCGGGGGCGGCTCACTGTTTATGACCGAGTATCGCGCGGTTGGTGCGCCGGGCGAGATTGCTTTCGCCGCCAAGATGCCCGGGCACATCGTTCCCGTTCAGGTCGCGCCGGGCAATGAGTATTTCGTACATCGGCACGGCTTTCTTTGCGCCACTCCGACAGTAAATATCGGTGTCGGCTTTCAACAATCACTCGGAGCGGGTATTTTCGGCGGTGATGGTTTCCTGCTGCAAAAGGTCAGCGGCTCCGGCGTAGCGTGGCTTGAGCTTTCAGGCGAGCTGGTGACCAAGGATCTGCGCGCGGGCGAAACGCTGCGCGTGCACCCGGGGCATGTCGGTGCGTTCCAGGCCGGCATCAACTTCCAGATCACCCGCATTCAGGGCATTCGCAACATGATTTTCGGTGGGGACGGGATCTTTCTGGCCGCGCTCAGCGGGCCGGGCCGGGTATGGCTGCAGACGCTGCCGCTGCCGCAGCTTGCTCACAAGCTGCAGCAGTACATGGGCGGCGAAAGCGTTCGGGAAGGTGCTACCGGTGTTGTGGGGGGATTGGTGGGGTCGATCCTGGAAGGCATGCGCTAACAATTTGCTGTGCAAAAAGAAAATGCCCGGCGATAACTCGCCGGGCGTTTTTGGTTAAGGGTGAAGTTAGAACTGATACTTGAGGGCAAATTGAACTTCACGCGGCATATAGTTGGCGGACAAACCGGTGATTGATCCGACATTGCTTGACGTAAAGTTATAAATATTTGACCGTGGATCCGTCGCAGGAGCATAGTTCGCTGCTGCCAGATTATTACTCTGGTATGCCGTCGCTGTACTGAAGGTAGAATTCGGATTGCCAAAGTTCGTAGTGTTGATGACGTTGAATATTTCTGCTCGGAACTCTACCGTGGATTCCTTGTAGACAGGGAAACTCTTGAAGAAAGAAACATCGGTATGCCGATAGTGAGGCCCATATAGAGGGTTCCTACGCTCGCTACCCAATGTACCTGAAGCTTGCGGTGCAAATGCTGTTGTGTCAAAGAACTGACCGAGGTTGAATCCGCTCAAATTCCCCTTCTTAAGTTGATTCGGGCGGCTATTCCCCGTCGCACCATTCTGCGTGCTGACAACACCATTGCCTTCTGTAACTGTGAACGGGAGACCGCTGTTCCAAACCAAAAGGGTGTTGGTTTGCCAACCTCTACCCAGGGCAGCCTTGTAGCCGGTCAGGTTCTTACCGAATGGCAGTTCATAGTTAGCGGTTACAGCAAGGCGGTTCCGAAGATCCAGATCGCTGTTGCCATATTCGATCGTGCTGAGCTGGCTTGGCACCGCCCCATAACCATCATTGACCTCGTTGCTGTAAGCTAGGACATTGTCAAGATTGTGCGAGTAGGTGTAGTTCGCCCCGACAGTCAGCCCCTTTGTAGTGCGACGAGTAAGCGATAGCTGCAAGGCCTGGTAATTTGAAACACCTGTGCTTGTAAACTGACCGATTTGCTGCGCATTCGGCAGTGTGCTGTGATAAGGCCGCAGCAAGTTTAACGCGGCTGAGCTATTAAGACCTTGCTGTTGAGCAATGGTCGCCAGTGCCGAGTTGGAGATGAGAGCTGGTGCATTCTGGTCATTGGTGATTTGTGCGATGTGACGCCCAAGCTCACCGACATACGTTGCCTCGAATACATTTGAACCGAACGATTTCTCGACAGTCAGGTTGAACTGTTCAAGGTACGAGGTGCGGAAGTTCGTATTCAAGACGTCATTGATGTTGCCTGTAGGATTGTTAGGATCCGATGGTGCAGGCGCAGGTAAACCCTGACTGAAGAAGAACTGAGCCGGACCGTTCGAGGGGTTAGTAGCCCTGTAATCGGAAACAAACGGCTGCGCCTTTTCCGCACTATTAGAGGTGTAGTTGCCTTGGTAGTACGACATGCCGAAACCGCCGCGGATGACTAGCCCGGGCAATGCCGTTACTGCAAATCCAAGTCGAGGGGCAACATTCGAGTATGTCGGGCTTACGCCAGCATACTTGTTCACGCCATTGACATTTGCAACAGCTAGCCTGCCTGTAGCAGGATCGAAGTTTGTCAACGCGTTCTTAACTTCTGTAAATGGAGTCAGAATATCGTAGCGAATACCGATGTTGAGTGTCAGGTTTTGAGCTGCTCGGTAGTCATCCTGAACATAGACGCTCGGCTCCCAGTCACGGTAATGCGGGGGTACCAGGCTGTTGGAGCGCTCTACATTAGCGTAACGCCCTTGCAGCAAGGCTGATAAACCGGACTGATCCGCAGCCACTATATCACTTGGTGGAGCCGTGGCAGGCTGTTGATTCAACGGGTTGAAGCTGAAGCTACCGATACCGAAGTTGTTTTGGACGTTTGTGGCTTGACGACGGATTAGCGCGGCACCGACCTTGATGCTGTGCTTGCCCCTATTGATGTTGAGCGAAGCTTGTTCCTGGAAAGTGTTGTCGATATCGACAATGGGAATGAAGTTACCGCTGCCAAGGGAAGCGAGGCTGCCGACAAAGGTAGGCGACAAGCCTGATGTCACAGTATCAAGGTTGATACCTGGCAAGCCGAGAGCCTGACTTGCGTTGATTCCGTAGTTCAAAGGCAGCGATTGATTATTGACACGCGTGTATCCAAACCCGAGCTGGAGAAGAACGCTGGGGGAGATAGTGCGGACAAAATTGATTTGCGAGTTTTGTGCCGTGTCCTTTGCTGTGCCCTGGAAAGCGTACACATTGCCGCCCGGCGAAATGGTCACGCCGTTTTGCGTAACAGTGGGGAAATAGCCGGGAAGAGCGAATGGAACGTTGTTGTAGGTGAAGCGGCCGTAAATCAGGTCTTTCTGGTCAATCTGCCAATCGACGCGACCGTCGGCAGTATCCGAGTTCCGGGTTTGCACAGGAGAGGACTGATAGGCACCGCTATTGGCGCTACCGCCGATTGCACTATTAGGGGAAGGATACAGCAGGGCATAGTTCACTCCAGCCTGATCGAGTTGACCGACCGGAACTCCAGCCAGAGTTGCAATCTGAGCCATATTGCCGCTGTGCAAGGTGTTGTACTGAGTTGCGGTAACAGTCTGATTGATAACAGGATTTAATCCCTGAACCTGACGCAAACCCTCGTAATCACCGAAAAAGAAGACCTTATCCTTAACAATCGGTCCGCCGATAGAACCGCCAAACTGATTTTGCCGCAGTTTGGGCTTGGGCGGATTGTTACCGAAGTTATACGGGTTTGCATTCAAGACATCGTTCTGGAAGAACTCATACGCTGAGCCATGGAATGCGTTCGTACCGGACTTGGTGAGAATGTTAATCACAGCACCGCCGGTGCGCCCAACCTCTGCCGTGTATGTGTTTGTCTGGACACTGATTTCACGGATTGCTTCAATCGAAGGCCTTACACCAATGCCGCCGATGATGCGCTCATTGTTGTCGAGACCGTCGACAGTCTGGTTATTCAGGATCTCTGACTGACCGTTTGCAACCACTGCCGAAGTCTGCCGGCGATCATCCGGACGAGCACCAGAAGTCAGGCCGTTCCCAGGACCTTCGCTGGCTCCAGGCGTGATTTGAGCTAGGTTGATGTAGTTGCGTCCACTGAGCGGAAGATCCTGCACTGCCTGCTCAGTCACTGTCGACTCGATTACCGATGTATCTGTCTGAAGTGCCGGAGTTTGCGCAGTAACCTGGACGGTCTGTGATTCTGAGCCGACATCCAGCTTCGCGTCCTCGCGGGCACGATCTCCTGCAGCCAGCGCAATGGATGGTACGACAAAGGTTTTAAAGCCGTTCTGCTGCACCTGCACTGAATAGTTGCCTGGGCCAAGCTGAGAAAAATCAAAATCTCCCGAGCCGGTTGTCTGAGAAGTTCTGACTTCTTTCGTATCAAGATTGGTAAGCGTGACGGTAGCATTGGGCATAGTGGCACCACCGCTATCAGTCACGGTTCCCAGGATGTCTGCCGTGGTGCTTTGTGCTGCCGCATTAGGAGCTAGGGTAAGGAGCAAACTGCTGGAGACTACAGCGAACCCTGCGGTAAAGCGGATACGTCGTTTCACTGCCTCGGAAAAAATGTTAATTCTGCCTGCATATGCCATATTGTTTTTTGTGCCCTCAAAGACCGGGTTTCCGTAAAGTACAAGGATTTCCCAGCGCGGTCACTACAGTAGAGGGAGTATGAAAAATAGAGCAAGGGGCATACGGTTACACTGTGGGTATCAAGCCTTGCTACGCATTGCTTCGTCTTTGTAATCAACAACTTGATTCACATTTTGTTAATCTGGAAAGGAGACGTATCATACGTCTTAATAGCACCAAAAGCGATGCACCCCGGTAATTGGACGACCATGTTTGCTTGCGCGTACAGTGAACAAGGTTGAGAAGGAACGCTTATGGCTACACAACTCTCCGCGCTTTGGTTCCCTGCTACCCTGCAGGAAATAGACGAAGTGCGTGCTCAACTTCAGAGACTGCTTACCAGTCATGCCTTTCGCAATAGTCAGCGATACCCGGCACTATTACGCTATGTAGTTGAGCAGACACTTGCCGGCTTTGCGGATCAGCTTAAAGAGCGGACAGTCGGTATCGCTGTGTTTCATCGTGCGCCGGATTATGATTCAAACGCCGATCCTGTAGTTCGGGTTACAGCTAGCGAAGTGCGCCGCCGCTTGGCCCAGTATTACCAGGAACACCCTGATGAGCTGCGCATCGATCTCCCACCGGGATCGTATGTACCCCACTTTCACTCTCCGGTTCAATCCTTGGAAAGCCCTGCTGTCAAGCTTGTTACAGTACCTTCCACATCTGAACCGGTTCCAGAAGATGTAGTGGAGTTGATGGCGAGTGAAGCTCTCAAGCCTCCTTACCGCTTAAAGATGTGGATCTCCATTGCAATCTGCAGTTTGCTGTTGGATTTGCTCATCTCCGGAGGAGCATTTTTCCTGATGCATCCCCGAAAAGCGGATGCAATCGACAAGTTTTGGCATCCGCTCACGAGCTCGCCACAAGCTCCTGCCATGATTCTTGGTGGCCGCATGGCAGCCTATCTTGTAGGTGATGGAGTGCCTAGTTCCGCCGGTACGCCGCTATCAGGAAGTACCCTGCCACCTAACCTGCAACACCCTACCGCACCGGGAGAGCCTGTCAACACCATTGCCGTAGGAGACGCAATCTCCTTCGCGCGAGTAGCGGGCCTACTGAGCAAGCGAGGCTCCGACTATGCAGCGGCAAGTGCGGCACAAACCACACTTGAAGACCTACGCACCCGGCCTGCCATTTTGTTCGGGGCTTACAACAACGCCTGGACGCTGCGTGCTGCGGACCGGCTGCGCTATCGGCTGAAGTTCGACCAGACGCTTGGCTACTCGCATTTCATATGGATTGAGGACACCAAGGGAGGCTCACAGAACAGATCAAAGACACAGTGGGGACTGGACTGCACCGTGCCGCTTGCGCAAGTAACACATGATTATGCGATTGTTGCTCGCTATTTTGATCAGAACACTGAGCAGGAGGTGGTAATTGCGGCTGGTTTACAGGAGAACGGCACTACAGCCGCAAGCGAGTTCCTGACTAGCAACCGGTACCTGTCGCAGCTGGATCAGTTTGCCCCCAAGGGTGACTGGGCAAAGCGTAACCTTGAAGCTGTCATTGAGACAGAAGTCGTCGGTGGCCGTTCCGGGCCGCCACGAGTGGTTGCAGCAACCTTTTGGTAATTTCACCGGGTAGCAGCGACGGCTTCTTCTACCGCGCTTACTATTCTCAACAGTGTAGGACGACTCATATAAGGATGCAGCGGTAAGCTGAGGACGCGTCCGGCAGCAGCTTCAGCGTAGGGTAGATGTGTACCTCCATGTAGTGCAGCAAATACAGGCTGCCGGTGCATGGGTACAGGGTAGTGCACGGCGGTGGGAATGCCTCGCTCACTCAGCAGCTCGGCAACCATATCTCGTTTATCTACTTCAATTGTGTACTGCGCGTAGGGGCTAGTTCGTCCGGGCCCCAGCACGGGCAGCTGTAGCTTGCCTTGCCTGGCAAGCGCCAGCAGCGCACC
>CAXSFX010000143.1:0-9359 GCA_964236655.1 uncultured Acidobacteriaceae bacterium
ACTCGACACAGATCAAGGACCTTGCGATGGGTTCGGGAGCGAACTTCCTGCTTACAAAGCCCTTTACGCCTGAAGACGTCCAAGCGGTTCTATCACCGATTTTAGGGAGCAGTTAGATATGTCAGAGCCTACGGCACACGCTATGTCCCAACTTTTTTCGCAGCTTATCGGGCGAAAGGTTTCGTTCGCACAGGCAAAAGCCGCGCCGGTGGCTAATGTCAAGCAGATGTACGGCTTGTACACCGTGCTCCCACAGGAAACCGCGGTCGTCATCAAAGCTGACTTGCCTTTGCTTGGATCGTTTGCAGGAGCCCTCGTGGGTCTGCCTCAGGATGCTGTAAAACAGCAACTTGCGGAAACACCGTTGAGCGAACTCTTGCGGGACGCGATCCATGAAGTGTTGAATGTCGCTTCTACCGTAATTTCAAATGAAGGGCGGGCAGTATTCCAGAAGATGGCGGCAGATCCAATCTACTTTGACACCTTAGATGCGCAGTTTTTGCAAAAGCCGGATCGCAAAACCTTGTTCGATGTTTCGATGGACGATTACCAGGGAGGCAAGTTCACAATTTTTGCCAAGTTGTGACAGCCATTTCCAGGAACGATAACAACGGTTATAAAGCATGATCAGACGTGCAAGTAGTCGAAAGAGTCTTGCAGGTACATGGCTGCCTGTAGCAAAAAACAGACTGTAATGCTTCCGGCACCGGCAGCATCATCAGTAACCCCTCTTGGCTCATTTTATGCCATTACATGACTCCGGTAATGTACGTGGGCTAGTGTAAGCGGCTATGTAGGCAGATGATCTTAACAGTGAGGGAAGCGATGATTTCGGGAACGAAGACGGCAGTAGCAAACGGAACACACAGTGCTGTCGACCTGCGCGCGGGCAAGTATCTGATCTTTCAGCTAGGCAACGAAGAATTCGGGGCCGGGGTGCTGAAGGTCAAAGAAATCATGAAGATGCAGGAGGTCACGAGCGTTCCGCAAACGCCCTCCTTTGTGCAAGGCGTGATCAACCTGCGCGGCAAAATCGTGCCGGTTATCAATCTTCGACGCAAGTTCAAACTTCCCGAACAGGAAAACACCGAGCGTACCTGCATTGTTGTCGTGCGCATGCAAGTGAACGGGATAGAGCAGCCTATGGGGATTGTAGTGGACGGAGTAGTCGAGGTGCTGACACTAAGTTTGGACGATATAGAAGATACACCTGACTTCGGGCTGGGCGGTATCATGCCCTACGTACAAGGCATGGCCAAAGTAAAAGGCAGAGTCAAAATCCTGCTGGACATAGACCAGGTATTGAATACGCCGGATGCAGACGCACTTGCTACCTTGCACATGTAATAACCCTTTACCAAAATCCAGGAAAGCCTTTTAGGCATACACATGACGATAGGAAAAAAGTTGTACCTGGGTTTTGGAGCTGCCCTGGTGATCACCCTGATAATGGGAATAACTGCGATCCGTAATATCAACGCGCTTGGTACTTCGATTGATGCTCTGGCACACATTTCTGCACGCAATCTTTTTCTTGCCGGGGAGATCAATAATCTAACCTCTGACTTCCTGGCAGCCCAACGCGGCATGCTGCTACGTGCTCATGCAAACGATAAGGAACGGGCGCGCAAGATGTACGACCACGCACTGGAAGATGCTGCGGCACTCAAGAAAGACGACGCTGAATTTATACAGCGTTCAACCAAGCCTGACCTTCGGGATTTGGTCCAGACACATGTGCAAGACAAGATTGAACCCATGCTGCAAGTGCTGTCCACTCTTAATGACATGGCTTTAAGGGGCGATTTGGCAGGTGCCGATGCACTGTCCATTGACAAATTTACACCTCTCGCGCAAGAGGCCAGCGATGCGGGCGATGAACTCGCTCCCAAAGAGTACCAGCAGGTGATGTTAAGAGCTGACACTGCTTCGGCTATAGTCACGCCTGCGCGTAACCTCAGCATCCTGATGATGGTTTTGTCGATGGCTGTAGGTGCGGGTATTACCTGGATCGTCCGTAAGATCAACAGCACCCTCCAAAGCAGCGTAGGTGAGCTGCGGGACGGCGCTGATCAAGTGGCAAACGCAGCGTCGCAGGTTTCTTCCTCCAGCCAGTCTTTGGCGCAAGGTGCCTCTGAGCAGGCCGCTTCTCTTGAAGAAACATCGGCTTCCTCCGAAGAAATCAACTCGATGGCTCGGAAAAATACGGACAACTCCCGCGCCACCGCCGAGTTACTAGCACAATCCCAACAAAAAGTGAATCAAGCAAATCACCACCTGGAAGATATGGTGGCATCAATGAACCAGATCACGGATTCGAGCGGAAAGATCTCGAAGATCATCAAGGTCATTGATGAAATTGCTTTTCAGACTAATATCCTGGCGCTGAACGCAGCGGTTGAAGCTGCTCGTGCCGGTGAGGCCGGCATGGGGTTTGCCGTGGTAGCCGATGAGGTGCGCAGCCTGGCACAACGCAGCGCTCAGGCCGCCAAGGATACGGCCATCCTGATCGAGGACTCCATTGCTAAATCCAGTGAGGGCAAGGTCAAGGTGGACCAGGTAGCCCACGCAATTAAAGCAGTGACCGAGGATTCTGCGCGGATCAAGGTGATGGTGGACGAAGTCAGCCTGGGTAGTGAAGAGCAGTCGCGTGGCATCGACCAGATAGGCAAGGCTATTTCGCAGATGGAACAAGTCACCCAGACAACTGCGGCAAACGCAGAAGAAAGCGCAGCGGCAGCCGAACAGCTCAACGCACAATCGGAGGCGATGAAAGACGTGGTTGCTCAATTACAGGCGATGGTGGGTGGCGCAGGAAGCGACTCAAGACCCATGATGCGGATCGCCCCAGCACGCTCCACACGGCCTTCGCGTCCATCCATCCAAGGAGCCTCTTCGTTAACTAAAATTTCACGACCGGCCTCGCTCCAGAAAGTAAAAATTGGTTATGGAGGAAGTACTTCAGTAAGAAAACCGGCAGTTGAAGCAGACGAGTTTCCGATGGAGGAAAGCTTCCAATCATTCTAACGGCGAACGAAATGAAATAAAGTGAGTAGCCTCTTAATGCACATGAGGGTGTCAGTAGTTATTCAGGCTTTGGAGTTCCCCTTTTGGACAAGCTTTGTACGCGGTTGTCTACAGCGCAAAGTACACCGTGAAGGTTGACAAGGCATAAGCCAAGCTGCGAGCTCTGGAGCATTTCTAGTTAGCGCCAGCATGGAGCAAGGAAGTGTCAGGCCATACCTGCTACCTGAAACTACAGCAAACCAGACTGTCAGGTGGACCCACCCTGCGGAGAAGATTGGCAAGGAATCATTATGTCTGAACCGCAAGAGAAAGGGCCGGCAGCGATCACAGCGTGGGAGGCGAGGATTGACGAACTCGCGACTGGGCTGATGATCGAGGGCGTAGGTCCGTCGATTATGGCGGACCTGCGAGCCCTTGCGATAGGAGCCGAAAACGCCGGTTCTCCGCAGAGCGCGACTCTGGCTCGTTCCCTGGCGACTTCTATCGAGAACAGCACTGCTGAAGATTCGGACGCCCTGCTTAAGGAAGGTTTCACGCAGCTACGGTCGTCCATGCAGCGTGAGAACAGCAGTGTGGCTTATGTAGCCGAGACCACTTACGGCTCACTTGGAGATGATGCCGAACTGGTAGCAGACTTCCTAATCGAAGCACGCGAGCACCTTTCGCAAATTGAAGGTCAGATGCTTGCGCTAGAGCGCGACCCTGCCGCAATGGAAGTGATTCACACCGTCTTCCGTGCTTTCCACACCATCAAAGGGTTAGCGGGCTTTCTCGGGTTTTCGGTGGTACAGGCAGTCTCCCACGAAGTCGAAACGCTGCTTGATTTGGCACGCAACGAGAAGCTGACAGTTGATTCTTCTATCGTGGATGTAGTGCTGGAGAGCGGCGATTTTCTTCTGGCAGAGATGTCTGCAATCGACCGCGTCTTGGCAGGTAGTGCGTCTTTGTCCCCGGCTGATAATCGGGAGTTGATCGCTAAAATCAGGCATCTGGCTGTTCCACAGCAACTGCATGGATCGATGCCTTCTTCAAAAGCGCAGGAATCTACATCGCCGGCAAATAACTCTACTGCTACCGTAATCCACCTTGAAACGGATGAAGATAACTTTTTCTCGACAGAGTTTGCGGTTGATAATGGAGCGGCTCCGCAACAAGCGTCAGATTTGCATTCGCTCACCCCTTCGGGATCCACCATGGTGCAGACCACTGTCCCCTATCCCACTCTTGATTCCACCATGGAGCTCCACAAACCTTCTGATCAAACCTCAAAAACACCACACCCCATAGAATCAGTAAAAGCTACCCTGGTAGCAGATCCAGTAGCAGGTTTTGCAGGGCTGCCGGGATCTCTTGAAGTAGCAAGTCCAACCAAGGTACTGAAGGTCTTCTCGACAGCGCCCTCATCCGATCCAGTCGCGGTCATCGAAGCTGTACGAACAATCGCACCCGCCAAAATTCCAGAAACACCGCGCGTTTCAGAACCTCCCAAGGCTCCAGATGCCAGTTCAGTGCGGGTGGAAACCGCGAAACTTGATCATCTGATGGATATGGTGGGCGAGATGGTGATTGCCCAATCGCTTATCCGCCATAGCCATGTGCTGCTTTCCGCTAACGATTCCAGGCTGATCGGCGACCTTTCGCATCTGGCTCGCGTTACAGCCGAAGTACAGCGAGCGACCATGAGCATGCGCATGGTTCCGGTAAGCCAGATGTTTCAGAAGATCGAGCGCCTGATCCGCGACCTTTCGCGTAAAGCTGGAAAACAAGTGGTGCTTGAGACTTCCGGTACGGATACCGAGGTTGACAAGACTGTCGCAGAAGAACTCTCCGACCCTCTTTTGCACATGGTGCGCAACTCTGTCGATCATGGAATCGAAGAAGCCGCTGAGCGACAAGCTGCAGGCAAAGATCCCACGGCACGCATTCGTTTGGCGGCCTACCATCAGGGCGGCCAGGTGGTCATAGCGATTGCCGATGATGGTCGAGGACTCAATGCTGAAAAAATACGCAAAAAGGCTGAACAAAAGAATCTCGTTGCTTCCACAACCTCGCTGACTGAGGCAGAGATCTACCAGCTCATCTTTGCCCCCGGTTTTTCCACGGCTGAAACGATCACAGATGTCTCGGGACGCGGCGTGGGCATGGATGTTGTTCGCCGTAATGTGGAAAAGCTTCGGGGTCGCATTGAAACGCAATCAACCCTTGGTTTGGGAACGACTTTCCTACTCAAACTGCCTCTCACCCTGGCCATTATTGACGGTCTTGTTGTCGAGGTCGGCATCAACCGTTACGTAATTCCTCTTCCCGTGGTTCGAGAGATATTCCGGCCCCTTGAAAATACCTTGTTCAGCGTCGTGGGTCGAGACGAAATGGTGCTCGTGCGCAAGGAATTGATGCCGATTATTCGGCTGAACCAACGGCTCGGCGTTCAGGGCCGGGCAACCCTTCCAAGTGAGGGACTACTTGTCATCATCGAGTCGGAGAGTAAACGCTTTTGTCTGCTAGTGGACGATCTACTTGGCAAACAGGAAGTTGTAATTAAATCTTTAGGGGAAACTTTCAAGGATGTTTCCGGTGTTTCAGGCTGCGCGGTGCTGGGTGACGGCCGCATCGGATTGATCCTGGATACAGATGGCATTTACCGGGGGAAAAGACGATGAACAACGCATCAGCTGCTGCCGGGGAACGCCTGATGCGACCCCGCGACTTCGATCTCATCCGCCAGATGGCTTACGACCATTGCGGCGTAGATTTAGGAGGCAAGCAGGTCCTGGTTGCTTCGAGGCTCGGTAAGCAAGTACGCGAGCTTGGGTTCCCATCTTTTGAGACATACTGCGAGCATCTGCAAAAGAATGGTCATGGTGACTCGTTTACAGCCATGATCGATGCTCTGACCACGAACCATACGAGCTTTTTTCGAGAGGCGCGTCACTTCACCTTCCTGCGCGATGTCATTCTTCCCAAGCTGCCTGCCGGTAGTCCTTTGCATCTGTGGAGTGCGGCCTGCTCGACCGGCGAAGAGCCTTACACGATTGCATTCGCGCTTATTGAAGCTTTGGGCGGCGAAGCATTCTCGAGAGTGTCTATCACCGCAACCGATATTTCCACGCGCGTACTCGAAAAAGCAAAGCAGGGTCTTTATTCTGCATCGAGCCTGCGTGAACTGCCCATCGCCATGATGCGAGATTGTCTGCTGAAAGGTACAGGAAAATACGTAGATCAATGCCTGGTCAAGCGTGAGGTACGAAAGCTTATCAACTTTCAACAACTGAATCTGCTGAAAGATTGCTCCTCAGTCGGTCCTTTTCAAGTCATCTTCTGTCGCAATGTCATGATCTACTTTGACCAACCGACACAACAAGCAGTAGTAAATCAGCTTCTTTCAAGGCTAGTTCCGGGCGGTTATTTGCTGATTGGTCATGCCGAAAGTTTGAACGGCATCACTCATCCGCTCAAATACATTTGCTCAGCTACGTATCGTAAACCTGGGAGCTTTCCGACACTTAAGTCATCCGGGGCTTCAGCAGCCTTGCCGCGGAACGCACAATGAACTCGGTGCACACTGTGGGCATTAGCGACTGCCTGGTATCCGATGACCCGACCGCCGTGCTTACCACGCATGCTCTGGGTTCTTGCATCGCCGTCGTGATCTATGACCCGGTAGTACAGATTGGAGGCATGCTTCACTACATGCTTCCCGATTCAGGCCATGACGCTACAAAGGCTCGCGAGCGCCCTTTCATGTATGCGGACACGGGCATCCCCTTGCTGTTTCGAACCGCATACGACCTCGGGGCAGTCAAATCGCGGCTTATCGTTTCCGCCCTTGGCGGGGCACAAGTGATAAGTACGAATGACACTTTCAGCATCGGCAAAAGAAATTACATGGCCATGCGCAAGATTCTCTGGAAGGCGGGAGTGATCGTGAAAGCGGAAGACGTGGGTGGAACGGTACCTCGCACAGTACGCCTGGAACTTGAGACCGGACAAATCCTCATCTCGATAGGTCGAGAGCAACGAGAGCTTTATCCGCAATCGCCGAAATGGAGAAAAGAATATGCCAAGTAATGTACTGATCGTTGATGACTCACGCGGCATGCGCAATGTTATTCGCCGTGTCCTACTGTTGTCAGGCTTTGAAACAGGTCTGTGCCTGGAAGCAGGTGATGGCCTGGAAGCTTTGGAAGTGCTGGAGCGCGAAAAGGTAGACATAGTGCTAACTGATATCAATATGCCTAATATGAATGGCGAAGAACTTATTGCAAAATTATTTGCCGATCCATGGCTATGCCGTATCCCGGTACTTGTCATTTCAACGGATCGCAGCGACGAGCGCATGCAAAGGATGCTGAAGCTTGGGGCAAAGGGGTACGTGACGAAGCCTTTTGTTCCGGAACAACTTGGTGCTGCCCTGGCCAAGCTGATGGAGGATGCATAGTATGAAGGCGAATGATTTTGAACCATGGCTTGAAGGTGCTGTAGCCGAAGTGCTCGAATCGATGTGCTTTCTCTCAACAATGGGGGAAGCTGCCGAAACAGGTGATCTTTCGGACTGGATTTCAAGTCGGCTTGATTTTCAAGGTGTTTGTAGTGGCAGCTTTGGTATCTGCGCTCCTCATGCGACAGCGCAGATGATTGCAACGAACTTCCTGGGAGACGATGAAGCAACCCTGACAGAGGGTCAAACGGCCGAGGTAATCGGCGAAGTAGCGAATATGGTTTGTGGAGCGCTGCTGGCCCGGGTCGAATCCGAGCGCGCGTTCACGCTTACTTCGCCGGAACCCGGTATCGGTTGCACAGAGGGGATGGCGGGGGCCGATCGAATCTCTCATATGCTCGCGCTCGACGAAGGTACCCTACAAGTCTGGCTCGAAATCAGGACCGGCTTATGAGCTTCTCCTCAAACAAAATTAAGGTGTTGGTGGTAGATGACTCCGCCATCGTCCGCAAGATACTCTCTGAAACAATTTCCATGGAAAGTGACATGGAAGTCGTGGGTACAGCGCCCGACCCGTTTGTGGCTCGTGACAAGATTCTTGCACTCAAGCCGGACGTGCTGACACTTGATATCGAAATGCCGCGTATGGATGGACTTACTTTTCTGAAGAAGCTCATGATCTACCATCCAATGCCGGTCATTATCATCAGCTCTCTTGCGCAGTCCTCTTGTGAAATTTCGCTTGAAGCTTTGCGGTGTGGGGCAGTCGAAGTCATGGCAAAGCCGGGCGGCCCTTATTCAATAGGAGAACTGCGCGAAGGATTGGCGCAAAAGCTGCGTGCCGCTGCCGGCGCACGGGTGGCTCCTGCCAAAACTCGGCGGGAGTCTGGGCCGGTGCCTTCCCCTGGACCGGCGAGTGCGACCTTCTCTTCCGACACAGTAATAGCTATCGGCGCTTCAACTGGAGGGACCGAGGCTATCCATGATGTATTAATTGAGTTACCTGCAAACATTCCAGGTATGGTCTTGACCCAACATATTCCTAAACTTTTCTCGACCTCATTCGCGGGGCGGTTGAATCGCTTGTGCCCCTTCGAGGTAAAAGAAGCTGAAGATGGCGATGAACTCGGCCCCGGTCGCGCCCTGCTGGCTCCCGGAGATTTTCATATGGTGCTCCGGCGTGTTGGATCTACATATCGCGTCCAGATACAAGATGGACCGAAGGTCTGTTACCAGCGTCCAGCTGTCGACGTCATGTTCAGCTCAGTAGCTAAAGCTGCAAAAGGGAACGCAATCGGGGTACTGCTGACCGGCATGGGCTCGGATGGAGCGCAAGGTTTGCTTACCATGCGCAATGCAGGAGCCAGAACAATCGTGCAAAATGAAGCAACCTGCGTTGTGTACGGCATGCCGCGCGAAGCAGTACGGATGGGAGCGGCAGAGCAGGTTCTAGCCCTGTCGGCAATCCCGTCTGCCATCTTGAAAGAGGCTGCACGAATGCATTAGTAGTTATACAAACAACATCATCTGGGAAATGGAGGAGGCATGGACGAGCGTGTCGGCTGAAGCCGTCCCAACATTCCGCCTAGCACAGCAAGATGCTGAGAAGTATGCCATGTAGAAATAGAGGTGCCGGCGTATGGTGATGCAGAAATCAGAAAATATAAGAAAGCTTAAGAAACGAGCTGCCAGCGCATAGAAGCTTCTCAACCTAGAAGTATTGCGCCATGGATCAAGCTTGCAATATAGAACGACCGTATCAGGGCCCGTTAACACTAAGCCATATAAACTCGTTATGATTTTCAGGTGGAGCTTACAGAGGAGCAGTACGTGCGGGTTAAGAGCAGCTTGCCGGTGCAGCGCGGCAACGTGAGCCTGTCGAAGCTGCAACTGT
>CAXSFX010000144.1:0-9343 GCA_964236655.1 uncultured Acidobacteriaceae bacterium
CACCATCCGCCCATGTCGCACGACCGCATAGGACACCATTGAAGCTTGTGCCGCTTTCTGCTGCTAACTCCAATGTTTCTACAAACATAGCGTTTGTCACACCGGCCGATAGGTAGATAAACGGCTTGTGCGTTGAGGAAGCCGACGTCCGAAAATGCTCCAGTGCTTCTGCGCGCGTGTACGCCTGCTCACCCTTGAATGCCTCGGTTCCCGCTACAAACTGCATCTGCACCGGTACCTCTACCTTCAATACGTCGACGTTGTATTTGGCCTTGCCGAACTCCTCCATGGAGCCGGTCACGATTGCAGGCTTCCGCTTCGCATAGCCGAGGCCCTTTTCATCCTCGCCATGCACGTCATAACCTACAAATTCAAGGAAGAAAGGAATGTCAAACGCCCTGCACTCATCTCCAATTCGCTCAATGAATGCATGCTTCTGGTCATTGATCGTTGAGGTCTCGTATGGGGTGTAATACAGCAAAATCTTGATGCAGTCGGCACCTGCTTCTTTCAGTCGGCGCACCGACCAATGGTCTAGCAAATCGGGCATCCGCCCCGCATCGTTTGCATCGTAGCCAGTCTTCTCATAGGCCAGCAGCAAGCCTTTACCGTGCCGTTTTTTGCTTGCGGGCAGCCCAAATTCAGGGTCCAGCAGAATTGCTGTGGCATGCTGCGTCAGTACATCCGTGACCATTGACTTGAAGTCTTCGAGCATCGAGTCCGGTACCTCGGCCACGCCCTTCGCCTTGGCCAGCGATTTTTGCAGGGATCCGCGTTGGTCCATTGCAGCTGCTGCAATCACGCCGCGCTCACTTGATACAGCTTTCAATCCAGCCAACTTGCCTGGGGTAAGTTCAATTGGCATTTCACTGCTCCTTCTTGCTGCTTCGCAGCCGTACTGCTCATGGAACAAACGAGCTCACACTTACACGATGCTGGAACCAGTCACTTCGTTGCTACCCGGCATTGGCACATCACACGAAGTAAGCAGGCTACGCTGCGCAATAAATAATTCCCCTAAACCCTTATCGGCCAGATCAAGCATTTCGTTCAGGCTGCTGCGCGAAAAAGGTTTGCGCTCGGCGGTCGCCTGCACCTCAATTAGGCCGCCGTCGGCACCCATCACTATATTCGCGTCAACCTCAGCCTGAGCGTCTTCCTCATAGGCCAAGTCAAGCAGCGTTGTTCCCTCCACGATGCCGACGCTTACCGCGGCAATCATCTGCCGCATTGGATGTTGCTTCAGCGCACCCGCCTTGTACAAGCGTCCCAGCGCCAACGCCAGTGCAGCACAGGCACCGGTAATTGCTGCCGTGCGCGTACCGCCATCGGCTTGCAGCACGTCGCAGTCCAGGATGACCGTTCGCTCACCAAGCGCCTGCATGTCCACCCCAGCTCGCAGCGAACGGCCAATCAGCCGCTGAATCTCGTGTGTACGTCCGCCCACCTTGCCCCGTTCGGCCTCACGCGCGCTGCGCGTCAGCGTTGCTCGTGGCAGCATTCCGTACTCAGCCGTTACCCAGCCCCGCCCCTGACCGCGCATCCAGCCCGGCACCCCTTGTTCGACAGAAGCATTGCACAGCACCCGCGTCTCTCCCATCGCAATCAGCACGGAGCCTTCGGCGGTGCTTACATAGTCAGGCTGGAGCGAAAAGGGGCGAAGTTCTGCCGTGGAACGGCCGTTTGAACGAAAAAATAATGGAGCGGAGTCTGTCATCCTTCCTATTGTAGCGGCGGCTCCGGGTCCAAAATGGGAAATGCTCTAGGCGGTGCTGTTTTAGAACAGCGCTCGTAAGTAGTTGTTTCCTTTGGGCTTACGGGCCTTTCGCTAAAAAGCATTCCCGTTTTGGGCTGGGAAGACGTGGGTGCCGTCTTGTTCCTATGAAAACGGTTCTAACGTAACTTGCTGTTTCTATTGAAGTTATAGCGATGCTCAACTTTGGCCCCTTACCTGCAAACAAGATAGGAGTAAAGCGCACTCCAGCGCCGCCATAAGGAGTAGCTATGTACAACCACAACGAACCCGCCTCCAACTCGAACAAACTCCGTCCCTTCCTTCGCCCGGCGGTACAGACAAGGCCCTTCCAATCTGCAATCGTTCCGCCGCTGCTCCCTGTACCATCCATTCCTGCTGTAACACGCCTCGCGCAGCCTGTGCTAGTGCGCAAAGTACCGGTTCTACCTGCCTTGTCACCCGCAGCCGCGCTCGCTCATGACGCGCGTAATGCGCTTATGGCGCTTCAACTTCTATCGGGTTTGCTGGAGGAACCAGGCGTACTTGCCCCAGAACACACGTACCTGGGAGGAAACTTGCAAATGATTGCGCAGGTACTAAATGGGATGGTTAGTCGTATTGAGAATCTTGACAAGGCTCAAGAAAATGCATCGAAGGCAACCCAGCCGGCATTGTTGGTAGCTGCAGGTGATGTTCTTGAGCAATACACGGGCTTGCTGCGGAGTGTTGCCGGCTCAGGAGTTCAGGTCTTTGTCTCTGCTGAAAGCGGTTTGCTTCCTCTACAAATCGAGCCTGATGCCTTGGGGCGCGTCCTTATAAATCTGGTCAAAAACGCAAGTGAGGCAATGCCGGACGGTGGTACGGTCCGCATTACTGCTCGACGTGCACTCAGCCACTCCTCGCCTGCGGTTCTCATCCACGTCGCCGATGATGGTGTGGGTATCCCGACCCACGCGATCGAGCGCATCTTTGAGCCGGGCTTTAGTTCCAAAACCACATGCAGCAGCAAACCTTGTGGGCTAGGTCTGGCTATCGTGCGTGAATTAGTGGAAGCTGTTGGAGGCAAAGTGCAGGTAACAAGCAAGCTCCGCAGCGGAACTACCTTCGAAATAAAAATCCCATGCGTGGTTTCAGTACAAAAATGATGAGATTTAGACTTTCGTAATTGGAACATTACTCCAGCTGGCCATAGAATCAGTGGAAACACCCTTGGAAACAAACAAATTATGGCCATGCAGTCGCCGGCGAAAATGCACGTCCTGATCCTGGATGAAGATGCAGCAGTGCGTTCCGCGATTTGCGAAATTGCAACCGCGCGGGGCTATCAGCCGCACACCGTTGAGTCCGTTGATGCTGCCCGTGCCTACCTGCGCGGCAACAGTACCGACGTACTTCTACTTGATCTCAAGCTGTCCTCGGGTAAAGCCATTGAGCTGCTCGATGAAGTCAAAATCGTAAGACCGGGTACGTCTGTGATCGTAATGACGGCTTATGCCACGGTGACATCAGCCGTAGAAGCGATGCGCACCGGTGCAACTGACTACCTGACCAAACCTTTTGCTATGGACGAACTGGCGGCGGTGCTGGAGCGCACTGCGGAGCGCCGTCAAATTGAATCGGACACGCGCAGGTTGCGCGAACGGCTGCGCTCTCAGGGAGGCTTGGGCACCATCATCGGGCAGAGTCCGGAGATGGATCGTATCTACCGCATCCTGTCCAAGGTTTCGCATAGCACCCATCCTGTCATGATCCTGGGTGAAAGCGGCACCGGCAAGGAGCTGGTTGCTCGCTCCATCCATAGTAATGGACCTAACGCACAGAAGCCGTTTCTTCCGGTGGACTGCGGTTCGCTTGTGCCGACACTGGTTGAAAGCGAGTTATTCGGCTATGTCAAGGGGGCTTTTACAGGGGCCAATCGTAACAAGGACGGCTTGCTGGTGGCAGCCGCCGATGGCACAGTGTTCCTGGACGAGATCGGTGAACTGCCGCTGGATTTGCAGGCAAAGCTGCTACGTGCATTACAGGAGCGAGAGGTGCGGCCCGTCGGGGCTAACCATCGGGTACCCATCCGGGCGCGTATTCTTGCGGCCACCAATCGCGACTTGATGCAAATGGTGGAGCAAGGCCGCTTCCGT
This sequence comes from uncultured Acidobacteriaceae bacterium, assembly GCA_964236655.1. Classification (GTDB taxonomy): domain Bacteria; phylum Acidobacteriota; class Terriglobia; order Terriglobales; family Acidobacteriaceae; genus EB88. Next base: position 3,871 of record CAXSFX010000144.1, read on the forward strand.
AAGGATCTCTACTACCGTCTCAACGTAGTGAGCCTGCGTCTGCCCGCTCTCCGAGAGCGCCGCCAGGATATACCCCTGCTCACTACCCATTTTCTTGACCTCATCAATAAGGAGCATGGCAAAAGCTTCGAGTTGAGTGACGAAGCGCTACGTGTGCTTGATGAATACGACTGGCCCGGCAATGTACGCGAACTGCAGAACGCACTGGAACGTGCCTGCGCGCTGGCTTCAACCGCACCTCTTAACGCACAAGTCCAGCTAGGCGATATGCCGACACAACTCCAGGACTTCCGCATGCAGCAGAGGCGGCTCACAATGCCTCTCAGGGAGTTGTTGGAAAATGCTGCAGTCAATTCACCTAGTGTAACTTCGCTCGCACAGCTGGAGCGCCAAGCCATCGTCGATGCCATCCAGCGGCTCAATGGAGACAAACTCAAGGCAGCGCAGCTCCTGGGAATCGGCAAAACTACGCTATATCGCAAGCTTAAGGAGTACGGTATCGGCGATGGCCTGGTTCATGCAATTTGATTTGCTTTGGACACGTGGTTGCGGCTAGCTGACGCAACCAAACATGCTTTACAAAAGGAAAGCGCGCCAGGGTTCAATGGCAGCGAATCTACGGGAGAAAACAATGCAAAACGCGTTGATCATCACAAGCATTTCCGGCGCGGAGCACTGTGCCGCCAGCCTGTCCAAGCAGCTTGGATTGCCGGTGGAGGTAGCCCCAAGCCGCCGTGAAGGCATGGCTGCACTGCGCCGCCATGAGTATTCAATCGTTGTCGTTGACGAGCCCATAGCAGAAAGCAGCCCGGAAGGCGCGGAAATTCTATGGAAACAAGCCGGCTTAGCGGTTCCGCTGCAGTTCAACTTTGCAATCTCCGGTACCCACCGCCTCATCCGCGAAGTACGCGCCGCTCTGCTGCGCCGCGAGCACGAGCAGCAGCTAGCTATGCGCGCCGCTACCGCAGCGATAGAAAGCGACTTGCGCGACACTCTTACCGGCCTGCTGCTTCATTCGCAGCTAGCCCTTTCCGAGCCCCTCGTCTCTGCTCCACTTACCGCCAAACTACAAATAGTAGCCATGCTGGCAGGCAACTTGCGCACACGGCTCGAACGAAGCTCTGCCATGCCGCCACTATGAATGAATCTGGTCCAACCTTGAGGGTTGTTTTTTGAAAGTACAAGTTACATTCAAACTGCGACTCAACTAAATCTTCACTGCCTGAAAGACACATTGCGACAGCTAGTGAAAACGCCTGGTAAGTACCCTGCAGCCATCCGGGCTGACGGTGCTGATGCTACTCTTTCTTCATTGTTGGCGCGTTTAGCTGCTCTGTAAAGCTGCTCCGGGGATTGAGGCCTGCGAATCATCCTGCATCGCTGTCGCGATATGTTTCTTACAGTTGCGTTCGCAGCTGTCTGCGCTTTCGCGACCAGATCCTGCCTGCCGTGGGCGCTACAAGGGACAGCGAAAGCTCTGGCGCTTTTTGGAGCTGCGCTCGTAGCTCTCTTTGTTCTTCGGCAGGCAGTTGGAGTTTGCCAAAATATCTGTGCCAACTTTTTCTGTCTTGCAGATCTTTTATTCGCGCCATGTTGTGAAGCTAAGTTCACCAAGCAGAAACCGGTTTTCGTCCGTCTTAGAACCATCTTAGAACTCCCCTCCCGCTTCCAGCGTCCGCCTCCGCAGCACTCCGTATAAATCAGCCTACCTATGACACAGCTCTACTTGGAGCTGTCGGTTGTTCTGCGTCTACGGTTCAGTTTCGATTTGGAGAGGGTTGATTCAAGATGGAAGCTTTTTACGAAAACTCACGAAGTCCAGCATCGACAGCTACAGAGCAAGATGTTTTATCAAGCTATGCAAGTCAACTACAACAAGTTCAAGCTCGATTGACCAAAGTTCAGGCGCAACGGCTTTGGGCTTTGATCGGCGCCATCGGCTGTGTATTTGCTTTGGCAGGGCTGGGCTACACATCATTTGTAAGCGGGCATCCATGGTTTGTGGCAGCCGTGCTTCCAGGTATCTTCTTTGGGATCGCCTACCGCCAATCGGGTGAAGAGTGGAAACGGCTTGCTGCGCGGGAGAAAAGCCTAGAGCATGGCATTGCACGGCTCAGCGACTCATGGCAAGAAGGAGAAGAAACAGGGCTTGAGTTTGCACGTCCGGAACATCTCTATCAGGAAGATTTACAAGTGCTCGGCACAGGGTCTCTTTTTATGCTGCTTGCAACGACAAGGTCGCGGATAGGTGCGGCCCGCCTGGCAACGTACCTGCTTGACCCAGCCGACTCGATGGAGGTGCGCCTGCGCCAAGAGAGCGTCAAGGAACTGGTGCAGGCTGCGGGCATCCGCGAGCAGATGCAACTGATTGGCAGCTACCAGGTGCAGGATGGTACCGCCGACGACTTCGCAGCATGGTTTTCTACGCCACTTTTCCGGGTACCTAGTGTCTTTCCACTGACTCTTCTGAGTACGGGCATCGCCTCCCTGGTGATCGTCATTGGCATCTGGATAGGAGCATTAACCTGGTACCCTGCAGTTTTCCCGATAGCTGGGTTACTGCTGTTGCAAGCATGCATCGTTGCTATGTATTTCACGCGCATCCGCCCGCACCCTCATCAATTGGGGCAGCTGACTGGATCGTTCACTGTGCTTCAGCAAGGTTTGCAGTTGATGGAAGATTTAGAATTTCATTCGACCAAGCTTGGGAGCATGGTGGAACGTCTGCGCAAAGATCACGCAGCAGCAAACGTGCGAACGCTTGAAAAGCTGGTGCATACGTTGGACCAGCGAGAAAAGAGTGAATTCTATTTGCTTTCCCGCTTGTGTGCCATGGGCACCCAGCTAGTATTTGCTGTGAACCGGTGGCGCTCAATGCACCAATCTGATCTCAAGGAGTGGCTCGATATTTGGGCTGAGTTTGAAGTTTTGCAAGCTCTTGCACTCTACGCATTTGAGCATCCCCAGAACGTTTTCCCCCAGCTTGTTGAGGAGCCTCTGATGCTGAAGGCAAATCAGCTTAAACATCCCCTTCTGCCCGCGGCCACCTGCATCGGCAATGACGTGCAACTCGATCCAAACACTCGGTTTTACCTGGTAACAGGCTCTAACATGGCTGGAAAAAGCACACTGCTGCGAGCTGTTGGGCTCAACACTGTACTAGCCCAGACAGGGGCACCGGTATGCGCAGAGTTTGCGTACTTCTCGAACATGCGCGTCTGTGCGGCATTCTCACCACGCGAATCTCTTGGGGAAGGTCGATCGCGTTTCCTGGCTGAGGTCGCCAGACTTCGTGGCGCGTTCACGCAGAGTGGCGGCGTAACGCCTATGCTTTTTCTCATTGATGAAATCCTCAGCGGGACGAACTCGCGTGACAGACTTCTCGCAACAGAAATCATTCTTAAAGCGTTTTTATATAAAGGTGCCATCGGCATGATCTCAACCCATGACTTGGCACTTACCTCTCTTGCTAACAATGCAGAAGCGAGAGGAGTGCTGGTACACATGGAAAGCGCGAATAGTGAGGACCCGCTCGCGTTTGATTACCTGCTTAAGTCTGGTGTATCTCACAATGCAAGCGCGCTGGCCATTGTGCGCATGATGGGCCTTGACGCTGTAGCTCGTTAAAAGTATCTGAGTACAAATAAGTGTGCTTTACTCGCTACAATCCAGTTGGATATGCAGGTAGTAAGCAGCAAAATTAAGTTACCTCCAGAGTGGGTAACCTTTCAAGATGTAAGATCTCAGTACCAAAATAGTGACGATCTTAAAAAGATACAAAGCGTCATCGCAGCTCACTTTAACCGCATTATAGGGTTGGACCGGCTGACAGTTTTCGGTACCGCCGGCCCGTCTCTAGGTACACCCATTTAGTGCACAGTCTTCATCTTGCGCTGCATGTAGTCCATCAGCAGGTATTCACCAAGCGTATCGGGAGTAGTAAAGTAAGCCTTTCCCCGGCACATGGCAGTTACCTTTTGCACAAACTGCATCAAGCCGTAGTCGCTCGCAAGCATGAATGTGTTAATCATCACATTCGACCGCTTGCAGCGATTTACCTCTTCAAGCGTCTCACTCACCACCAACGGGTCTAATCCAAAAGCGTTCTTATAGATGCGGCCGTCAGGCAAGGTCAGCGCCGAGGGTTTTCCGTCCGTGATCATAACAATTTGCTTCATGTCCTTGCGCTGCCGTTCCAGGATGCGGCGCGACACCCGCAAGCCTTCACGGGTGTTCGTGTAGTGAGGACCTACTTTGACGCGTGGCAGTTGCGAAATAGGCAACTCCTCGGCTGAGTCATGAAACAGAACCAGTGATAACGAATCCGCAGGGTATTGCGTCCGAATTAGGTGTGATAGTGCCATGGCCACACGCTTTGCCGGTGTAAAACGATCTTCGCCATACAAAATCATCGAGTGCGAGCAGTCCAGCATTACTACTGTCGCGCAGGAGCTTTGATACTCGGACTGATGCACCTGCAAGTCAGAATACTCAAGTTCAAGTGGCATATGTGTACCTTGGCGGGCAATCGCCGAGGAAAGCGTGGCTGTGGTGTCAAGATTCAACGTGTCGCCGAATTCATACGCTTTAGAACCGCCGCTATTCTCAACTCCGGTTGAGTAATGTGGGGTGTCATGCCGACCTACACTTGCCTTGCCGAGCGAACCAAGCAGGCTGCTCAAGGTCTTGAACCCGAGAAAATCGAGACTTTTGTCTGTGACTTCAAAACGTGCCTCGGTCTCGCCGCCGGCGTTTTGCCCCTGTCCCGCTTCAGAGTTGGGGTCACCCTTTTTCTGAATGTAGTTTTCCTGCTCCATGCGGTCCATCAGCTGATCCAGGAACTGCTCGAATTTACCTTCAGCCTGTAATTCTTCTATTTTCTTTTGGGTGTCTTCGTCAAAAAGTTCGCCCGATTCCATGGCGCGCCGCAACGCCTCCTTCAGGTCTTCCATGGTTTGATCCAGGTCCTGGAACTGCATCATGGGATTTTGAAAGCCTGAGTCTAGAAGGTAATCGGAAAGCGCTTCCAGCAGGTCTTCCATATCCAGTTCTGCAGCGAGGTCCCCGTTGTATTTCGTATAGCGAACACGTTTCATACTGTTATTTTGAGCCTTTAGGCAGCGACATGCAACAGCCAAACGGCATCTTGAGCGTGCCCTGTGGCACTTCGTTTTACGGTGTCGAAAGCTGGGCGTTTGGAGTGCTCGTACGCTAAAGGTGGTAGGACCTGGAAGCGGTACTGTTACCAAAGCCGTATGCGTGGTATATCTCATGGCTAAACAGTACTGTTACGACTGTCAAAAGACCGGGAAAAGCATGTCATAACTTCAGAAAGCCTGGGTAAGATCTGCCAAGTAAGGTAAAGATGCCTATCTTAAAGAGTCATAAGAAATTAATCCTTGATTCCCTCGGGACTTCCGGTACTGTACTCACAGCGAAGGAGCTGAGCATATGATTTACCGCGACAAACATT
>CAXSFX010000145.1:0-9228 GCA_964236655.1 uncultured Acidobacteriaceae bacterium
AAGCCCGACTTACTGCAGCAGCAGCGGGCGCGGACTTGTAGCGTGAAATGGACTCACCCGGCAGCATGGAGCCGCCATCCCAGCCTACCGGCACATCCACCTGTGAGGCAGGCCTGGGCGGCGTGTAGTTCACTGGACGCAGGATCGGGGTCAACTTCGCTTCAGCGTGCGGAACGGCAGGTACGGGTGCGGACACACCGTACTTTGAGAGCGACTCACCCGGCAGAAAAGCAGCCGTAGTTGAGGAAACAGGCGCTGCGATACCGACAGGCGCACCGAGAGCAACCGGGGCGTCAATGCGCTCAGGATTGCGTTGGCTGCGCGCCGGCCGGTCTTCACGATCTCGCTCGCGCCTTACCCGCTGTTCTCGCTGCGGAGCAGCAGCGGCAGCTTGCAAGTCCAATCCCGCCGGCTCAGGAGCAGTCTCAGGATTAATCTCAGGAGCAGTTACCGGAACATCTACCGGGGCAGCCATGCCGCCGGGTGCTCCATGCTCGGGCAGATCAAATGGTGCCGTTGCAGGCTGCGTATCCTCCGGGGAAGCAGCGGCAACGCCGGTCCCAAGCACCCCGGCACGCATGCCGCCGCGACGACGGCCGCGGCGTCCACGCCAGCGGCGGGTACCCTCGGGTGATCCGTCTTCCCCATCTCCCAGGTCGCCTTTTTCAGCGCGATCACTCGCAGCCGGCTCAGCGGTTTTCAAAGCTGCCACAACAGCGGCGCGCTCATCCTGTCGATCCTGTGCTTTTGGTTTGCGGGGCGTTTCGGCGGCTTCAGCTACGACAGCGGGCTGCTCTGTACGCTCTGGACGTCGGCCTTCGTTACGACGGCTATCGCGACGCCCTTCTCTACGACCGGGACGTTCGCTCTTTTCCTCAGCGGGAGCAGCGGCTTCTTCGGGGGCGGCAGGGCGTTCAATGCGCCCGCGACTGCTTGCGGGGCTGGAAGTCTCGTATTCGTCCTGGTCTTCAGAATCTTCCAGAAAATCAGTGACGTACAAAAATGCATCGCGCTCAAGCCCAAGGTCCACAAACGAGCTTTGCATGCCCGGCAGCACGCGGGTAACACGGCCTTTGTATACCGAACCGGCTAGGGTGTACTCATTTTCGCGCTCGTAATAAACCTCGGTGAGCTGGTCGTCTTCAAGAATGGCCAGCCGCGTTTCATGCGGCGTGGTCGAAATACAGATTTCTTTTCCCATGGTGCCTCTTTCAGGCGAGGCGGAACTGACAGACCACGGAGCGGGCAGGAGATCGAGGAGGTTCTGGAGTGGAGCCGAGCTGCAGGTGAAATCGAATGCTGGAGTTGTATCCAGTGTTTCCAGAGAGCCGCATACTGCCTAATGCAGACAGAGAAGCTTCGCGCTGGAATAATATCGGCTGCGAGGAGGCCGGCGTTCCAAAAAGGGCGAGGGGAGATGGTGACCGCGTCAACCTGCAACTGTGCCGGTGGGGCCGTTTCCCATCCTCTTGCGTTCATTCCCAGGTTCCTGCCCGGCCGGGGTCTTAAGGGCCCGCCTGGCCGGTTCATCTTTCGTTGCAAAACTGCTTGCGAACAGCAGCAAACCCTTGAGCTTGCCGCGATAGTACAAATCGGTAAGCCTTCGCCGTGCGAGAACCCTCGCTAATTGACGAAGCGATTCATTCGGACGTTCATGACTATGCCAAGCGCCAAAAACGTAAACAGTACGGATGAGCCGCCATAGCTCATCAGCGGCAACGGGATTCCGGTGACCGGCATAAAGCCGATGACCATCCCGACATTGACTGCTATCTGGAAGATCAGTACCGCGACAACCCCCATCACCAATATGGTGCCGGAAACGTCAGCGGCGGTATGAGCGTTTTGAATCAAACGCATCAATATGAGGAAGTATAGCAGCAGCACAACGACCGCGCCGACAAAGCCGTGCTCCTCACTGAACGCTGCAAAGATGAAATCCGTATAGGGAATGGGTAGGAAATCGCCTTGAGTCTGCGTGCCTTTGGCTGCGCCCCGGCCAAGTACACCGCCGTCGCCTACTGCAATCAGGGATTGACGAATCTGGTACCCGGTGCCGCGCGGATCATCGTCAGGGTTGATGAAGCTGGTAAGTCGGGCCTTCTGATAGGGCTTCAACACCTTGCCGCTGGTCCAGATGCCCCCTACCAGCGTAATGCCGACCAGCGCCAGGATGGCTCCCTTTTTCCAGGAAATGCCTCCAAGAAACAGCCCGACAAGCAGGATCGGCGAGTAGGTAAGTGAGGTTCCCAAATCCGGCTGCTTGAGCACCAGCAACATCGGTACCGCAACCAGCGCAATACCCTTGCCGATGTCTGCCCATGTCATCTCCTTACCGAGCCGTGCTGCAAAATAGCGAGCCACCGCAAGGATGAGTACGACTTTGACCCACTCCGAGGGTTGAAAATGGATGCCCCCGGGAAGCTTGATCCAGCGCCGGGCTCCCAGCACTTTACTGCCTACGGTCAGTACCGCGAGCAGTGAAAAGATGCAAAAGCCATAAATCCATGGAATGGCTTCAAGCAGCGCATGGTAGTCAATGCGGCTGACGATGAACATGACCACCAGGCCGCCGGCAAGCCAGATCATCTGGGATTTTTCAAAGCCGACAAACTTGGTGTGCAACGTTGCAGAGTAGATTTCAAGCACCGACAGCACAGACAGGATTAGCACAAAGCCAAGCAAAACCCAGTCGAAGTCGCGGAAGGAAAATAGCCGTCCTTTCATCGCGCTTGCCTTCTTTGCGCATCCTGGGCCCCACTAGGCAGCTTGGGCTGAGCTACGCTTGCAAGTCCGGATTGTTCCTGCGTCTCAGAACGAACCGGCACGGAAAAGTGGCCGCCCTGCATGCCTGCTGTCGGTGTCTGCGGCTCTCTATGTGGAACCGCTTTGCCGTTGGCCTTTGCAGGCTTGGCGATCCCTGCCTGCTCTCCAGGTGCAGAGTAAACCGCGCCCACCTCAACCGTGGCGGCCCGCGGGACCGGTGCCTGCAAGTTATGCTCAAGCCGCCGCTGCTTGTCGACAAAAGTCTCAATCACCTGCGCCGCCAGGTGCGCCGAACCTGCGCCCCAGCCGCCATGCTCCCATAACACGGCTACCACAATGTCAGGATTGCGCCGCGGTGCTACACCTACAAACCAGGCGTTGGCGCGACCGCTCTTGTCCTTGGACACGCTGGTCGCGCCGAAGGAGTGGTTCAGCACCTGCGCCGTGCCGGTCTTTCCTGCAAAGTCGATGCCTTGCAGATACGAAGCACGTGCAGTACCGGTTGCAGTGGTCGTTGTCGCAGCCATGCCATCCGTGATGGTCTGCCAGGCAGCGGGATCAAGATGCACCTGTGTCGTGCCGGAGCCGGTATAGGTTTCAAGCACTGCCTGCTCATACTCCGGCGGCAGCTGGTTCGGCAGCACTACATGGGGCCGCTGCATGTCACCGCCTGAAGCAATACCGCCGATAGCACGCGCCAGTTGGATAGGCGTAAGCGCTACCGCGCCCTGTCCGATCCCCACAGAGATGGTCTCGCCCGCGTACCACTTGCGATGGTAATTTTTCATCGCCCACTCTTCACTGGGCATGGTGCCTGCCACTTCATTGGGCAGATCGATACCGGTCTTGCGGCCGATACCCAGCTGGTGGGCCCACTTGGCTATTTTGGTGATGCCTAGCTTCTCAGCCAGTGTGTAGTAGTAGGTGTCGCAGGAGAGCGGTATCGCATTGTTGATGTCCACATGCCCATGACGCTTATCGCAAGCGAAAAAGCGGCCGTAGAAAGTACCGCCGCCCCCGCAATCCACCTTCAAGTCCTGCGCAACCCCCTCTTCCAGGCCCGCAACAGACATGATGACCTTGAACGTCGAACCGGGTGCCAGCTGCGCCTGAATGGCCTTGTTCAGCAGCGGATGATCCGGATCGGTCATCAACTTGTTCCAGTCATCACGCCCGATTTTGACCGCGAACCGGTTCGGATCAAAAATGGGCCGCGACACCATGGCCAGGATTTCCCCTGTATGCGGGTCCATGGCAACGATCGCGCCATTGCGGTCGCCCATCGCATTTTCTGCTGCCCGCTGCACATCCAGGTCGATGGAAAGCTTCAGGTCCTTGCCCGGAACTGCAGGCTCGTTGCCAAGTACGCCGACCTCGCGTCCATGCGAATCCACGAATACATCGTGCGAACCATCTGTTCCACGAAGCAGCTGGTCGTAGGTTTCCTCTACCCCGGCTCGGCCCACCACGTCACCCGGCGTGTAGTAGGCATACTGTGCGTTCTGCAGCATGTCTTCGCTCACTTCGCCCACGTAACCGATCAGGTGTGCGGCAAAGCCGTCGCGCGGGTACAGCCGCCGCTGCTCATTGATCAGCTCCAGCTCCGGCAGCTCATCGCGGTGCGCCTCGATAAACTCCTGCTCGTCAGGCGTGATGTCCTGCTTCAGAGGGATCGGCTTGTACTTGGACGAGATACCATACTTCTTGATTGCCGCTTGAATCTGGTCGGTCGAGATATGCAGGCCGCGTGCAATCTGCGGCAGGTCCGCCTGCAAATCGCGCCCTTGCTCATGCACCAGGAAGCAGGATACGGACGGATAATTATCGACAATAAGCCGGCCTTCACGGTCGAGCAGGCGTCCGCGCGGCGCAAGCACCGGCACCTTGCGAACTCGGTTTGCCTCAGCCAGTGCCCGGTAGTTCGCCTTGCCGACTACCTGCAACCGCCATAACCCGGCGATCAGTACAAGCAAGATAGCGACAATGACGTACTGCACGGTAGCCAGCTTGGCGTCGGGGATTTCCTGTTTCCGGTTCAGCATAGAGACGGAGATACCTTCGGTACTAACCAGAATAGCGGGTTTATTCGCGCAGGTGGCGCTGCGATCGTGACTGCCATGGTTACTGTCGCGTACCCTGCGGGCACATCATGCTCAATTTTCCTCACGGCGAAACAGGTCCAGAAAGGCGAAGAGCAGCACGCCGAGAACTGCGTTCACCGCACCGCGAATCAGCTCGTGCAGCCAGCTCCAGCCAAGCGGCTGATTCAGCAGCTGGCCTACCAGTATCCAATAGAGGCCGCTGTGCAGCAGCGAAAGTGCAAAGACGAACAGCACACGTGCGGCATGGTTTTCTGTGTCGATCCGGTTGCCGAGCATCCCGGCGATGTAGCCGATGACAGTCTTGGTCACGCCGAAGACACCGAGCGGCTCGCGCGTAAGCGCATCCTGAAGGATGCCGATCACGGCACCGGCGCAAACTCCCACAATCGGGCTGCGCTTGGCGATGGCAAAGTAGATGACCAGCAGCAGCGGCAGATCGAGCATGGCAGCCGGCGCAAAGTGTACCGGCACAAAGGAATCAAAGCCGATGGCAAGCAGGGGTGCGAGCAGCACCAGCCAGATAGGGAGTGTGGGTGCTTCCGTTTCGCGCCGTGAGGCAGCAAGCAGTGCCATACGCTAGTGCTGCTCCTGGGGCGAGGGCGGTGTAGCAGCAGGCGGGCGGCTGCCGTCATCGGGCACGAGCGCGGGGGTACGTTTGCGTGGGGCCGGTGTTGTTTTTGGAGTGGTTGAGGACGCCGGTAAAGGGCCATCATTGATAACCTGCGTGGGTACTGCCGCTCGCGGGCGCACCGGTGCGGCAGGCGTATCTGCCCGGCTCACTGCGGGACTCGCTGCCGTACCGGGGGCAGCACCGGTTCCACCTGCAACCGGCACATGGCGCACCACCGGCTTGGCTACGGTGCCGTCTGCATTTAGAATCGGGCGCGGTGCCGGAACCGGTACCCGCTGCATCACCGGCGTTCCATCTGCATTCAACACGGGGATGCGCTTCACGGCAGGCGTTCCATCGGCATTGAGCAAAGGTGTTCCATCAGGATTTAACTGCGGAACCCTGCGGACCAAGGGCCGCATCACCATACCATCGCTGCTCACCACCGGGGCAGTCGCCGGGGCCGTTGCGATATGGGTTGTAGAGGGCAGCACACCCGCAGCCGGTGGAGTCACCTGCGGGTGCGGGCGTGCCGCTACCGCTGCATCGTGCGCCGCACGAAAGGCCGGTGAAACAGACGGGCTCGGAATCGAGGCCGCATCTCCATCGACAACAGGCTTGACGACCCGTATTGTCGGCGGCACACCCTCGGCAAGCGGCGCGCTCCGCTCACCCGGCGTCAGGCTTTGCGCGGGGGCCGCCGCAGTCGGCGAGTAGTGGTCAGGGTGCAATGCTGAAGGTGGATGAAGCGGAGCTGCATTGGAGTCGGCAGTGAGCGGCGATGAGCCTGGGCTTGCATCGGGTGCGTCCGGGTTGCTCACATTGGACGCGCTCGGCAAGCGTGCCGCCAGGATGTCTGAAGCCCGCTGTGCTTCCAGCGCCGCTTCTGCTGCCTGGGCTGCCTTGGCGATAGCCGCCGCCTTGATTCCGGCTGCCGTGGTTTCACTTCTTGCAAGGTCGTGGCGGGCAATGGCTGAAGGGCCGGTCCCGGTACCCGTCACTACTAGAACCTCTTCCAGACGGCTCAGGTTCGCCGCAGGCTTCAGCACCACATCGACCAACGGCTGATCGTCGATGTCAGGCACGATCTTGTCCACTACACCGACCGGCAATCCACGTGGGAAAATCTGGTCCCCGCCCGAGGTCAGCACCAGTTGGCCCGGCCTGATCCGGTCGTCAGGCATCAGGTTCACAATTTGTGCATGGCCTACATTGTCGCCTCGCAGGATACCGCGTGTACGAGTCTGCTCCAGCAGTATTCCGACGGCACTGGTAGGGTCCGAGATTTCAAGCACCTGGCTGGAATGTCCCGTCACCTCGCGCACCCGGCCTACAATCCCGTCCGGCGTAATCACCGGCATCTCCGGCGCGATGCCGTCGTCCGACCCTTTATCTATGGAAAGAACCCGTTCATGATCGGACCCGCTCGATCCCAGCACCTGTGCCGGTACCGTTGTATCTACATAATGCTGCTTGAAAGCCAGCAACTCCTGGAGGCGTTCACCCTGGCGTGCATCCTCGGCAAGCGCAGCCTGCTCCATTTGAAGCCGCTGATTCTCTGCCAGCAGTTGCCCGTTTCGTTCCTTGACATCGATCAGGTTTACATAGCTCGACCAGATGCCGCGAAGGCTCAAACCACGATGGTGCAGCACCTTTTCAGGAGGGGTCACTACTGTACTCACGCCGAGTCTCAAAATCTTCACCCCTGCCTGATCGGCCGCAGCTGCGCCGGGCAGTCCCGGACGCACCTGCACAGCAAGCAGGATGAATTGCGCAAAAAGCACCAGCGTGAGCACCAGCGAATTCTTGTAGCGACCGAAAAATGTTTCCATAAGCAGTGTTGCGAAGTGTTTGCGAAAACTCCCTCAGTCGATCTTGATCTTGCGCAGCAACCGGAAGTCCGAAAGCATCTTGCCGGTGCCCAGCACGACAGAAGCCAGAGGATCGTCAGCAACCGAAACCGGCAGCCCGGTTTCCTCACGAATGCGCTTGTCCAGATTCTTGATAAGGGCACCCCCGCCGGTCAGCACAATGCCCCGGTCTGAGATGTCTGCGGAAAGCTCCGGGGGCGTCCGCTCCAGTGCGACGCGAATCGCATTGATGATCGTCGCGATAGACTCGGCCAGGGATTCACGAATCTCGGAATCATCAATGGTGATGGTCTTCGGCACACCCTCAATCAGGTTTCTGCCCTTGACCTCCATCTGCATGGGCCGATCCAGCGGGTAAGCTGAGCCGATTTCGATCTTGATCTGCTCGGCGGTACGCTCCCCGATCAGCAGGTTGTACTTTCGCTTCAGATAGTTCGTAATCTGCTCATCCATCTGGTTGCCGGCCATACGCACAGAACGCGAATAGACGATACCGGAAAGTGAAATCACGGCAATATCTGTCGTGCCGCCGCCGATATCGACCACCATGTTGCCCTGGGGCTCCGTAACGGGCAGCCCGGCACCGATAGCAGCCACCATCGCTTGCTCTACCAGGAAGACTTCACTTGCCTTGGCGCGATAGGCGGAATCCTCAACCGCACGCTTTTCTACCTGCGTGATCTCTGACGGCACCCCGATCACAATGCGTGGATGCACCAGCATTTTGCGGTTGTGTGCCTTTTGGATGAAGTAGTTCAACATCTTCTCGGTATGGCGAAAGTCGGCGATAACGCCGTCCTTCATGGGCCGAATGGCAACGATGTTGCCGGGGGTACGCCCCAGCATTTCCTTGGCTTCCCTGCCGACAGCCTCAACCTGGTTAGTGTTCTTGTTGATGGCTACTATGGATGGTTCGTTGACGACGATGCCCTTGCCGCGAGCAAAAACCAGGGTGTTGGCAGTCCCCAGGTCAATGGCAAGGTCATTTGAGAAGATGCTGAACAGCGAACGCACACTGTGCGAACGCGACGAACGCGAATGGAAACCGTTGGATGACATGGAGCCGGTAAAGTTTCCCCTGAGTGAAGCTCAATTGTATCGCCTTCACACGCTTCATCGGTCACCGTGCTGCGCTGGGAGCCTTGACAGTTATCCCTTCGCTCTAACTAAGGTACTGTGCCGTTATGGGAAGCAATCCCAAAATGGAATTATCAGTTCCCGTAGTAAGAGGACATTGCCTGAAAGCAGTTGGCAGGCCGGGTAACTTCAATGAAGCTGATTCCATCTGGCAATTAGTCCAGCCTGGAGACAGTTATGTTAAAAGTTTTAGAGAATGGCGAAACACCTGGGACAGCAGGATGCGGAGCATGCCGCGTGGACGCGGAAGCCCCCTTGCCGTTCACGATGGCGTTTCAGCCCATTGTGCATGCCGCAGGCGTATTTGCCTATGAAGCACTGGTGCGCGGTCCGCAAGGTGAATCCGCGGCAAGCGTGCTGGCCCAGGTAAATGCGGGCAATATGTATGCATTTGACCAGGCTTGCCGGGTTCGCGCTATTGAAATGGCAGCTGCGCTCAGCCCCGGAGCTTCGCAGACCATTTCCATCAACTTCATACCGGGCGCGGTGTACCGTCCGGAAAACTGCATTCGCAAGACATTGGAAACAGCCGGTCGCGTTGGTATGCCGCTCCAAAAGATTATTTTCGAAGTGACTGAAGGCGAGCGCGTCACCGACCGTCAACACCTCATTAATATCTTCCGCGAGTACCGCAAACACGGCTTGCAAACAGCCATTGACGACTTCGGCGCAGGCTATGCAGGGCTTGAGCTGTTGGCGGCATTCCAGCCCGACATCCTCAAGTTGGATATGGCGATTATCC
>CAXSFX010000146.1:0-9149 GCA_964236655.1 uncultured Acidobacteriaceae bacterium
ACAGGGCAGACGATGGAAGACTCCTGGAAACTGGGTGACCCTGTAAGCAGTGTGCCAGCCGAAATACCCCGGCACACTGAACTGATTGGACGGCTTGTCTCCCTGGTCCCCATTGACCCGGAGCGTCATGGCAGCGACCTTTTTGAAGCAACCCATGGAGATGCTGCCGAGCCGCTCTGGAGATACATGCTCGACAGTCCTCCCGACAGCTTGGCGGCTTTCAAGCAGCTTCTTGCCGGCTATGCTTCTTCTGTTGATCGCATTTGTTTCGCCATCCTCGACAAGGCTTCAGGCCTGGCTGTGGGGACTGCTTCTTATATCTCGATACATCCAGCGGACCGCACGATTGAAGTCGGAAGCGTCCTCTTTACGCAGGCGCTTCAGCGGACGGCGGGAGGTACCGAAGCCATGTACCTGATGGCGCGGCACGCCTTTGAAGATCTTCGGTATCGGCGATACGAGTGGAGGTGCAACTCGTTGAATCAAGCCTCCCAAAGAGCTGCGCTCAGATACGGCTTCCATTATGAAGGCACATTCCGGCAGCACATGATTGTGAAAGGTCGCAATCGTGACACCGCCTGGTTTTCCATGCTCGACAGCGAATGGCCCATGCGCAAAAAAGCTTTCCGGCAGTGGCTCGATTCTTCAAACTTCGATGCATCCGGCAGGCAAAAACAGTCATTATCTGCCATCTCGCTTGAATAAGCGAGTAAATCGACAACCGCAAGTCTGTTTCAGCAATGTATGAAATGCTTATCAATCTCGCGGTTATTGCGCTTACATCCATGCCGGGCAGCCGTGCGCAGGCACCTCCAGACTGCCCGGCGCACCCGGTTACCATAACCGCCATGCGGGGTTGCTACCGCCCGCTCCTGGTGTTCAGCCCTGCCGCGTCAAACACGCAGTTTCAGCAGCAGCAGGCATTTCTTGTCAAGGCAGCCGATGCCATGGCTGACCGCAACCTCCTCTACCTGCCGGTCCTGAAGAACGCCGACCGCCCTTTCGCGTTGCCGCACGCGCCCTCCGCAATGCTTCCTGAAAGCGAGTTGATAGCCGCACGCAAGCGGCTACACATAACTCCCGGCATGTTCCGGGTTGTATTGCTGGGCAAGGATGGCGGAGTCAAGCTTTCAAGCGCTTCGCCGGTCTCCATGGACACACTTGGCAACCTGATCGATACGATGCCGATGCGCAGAAACGAAATGCAGCAGGGACACAGCAACTGAGATTTCGTAAAATCTGCGATGAATGCAGGAGTAGGATGGGCTCATCCTATGAGTACCCCACTATCCATTGCCGAACCTCAAGCGGCCTTGGTGCCGCCCACCACAATTTCCAGGGAAGAACTCCTTGCTGCCCTTGAAAAAATAGCCTCTTTGCAGGGCCTTACGGCTGCGGAGTACGGCTGGCTTGCCGACCACGGCATAGTGCGCGTCGCTGTCTCCGGAGATATTATTTTTCAAGAAGGCCAAGTAGCTACCTCCATGAACATCCTGTTGCATGGTGAAATCCATGTAAAGCGGGAGTACAGCGGTAGCTTGCCGCTCTTTATCGGGCGCTCCGGGCAAATTACAGGGTTAATGCCTTTTTCCCGCATGAAGACGTATGGCGGCGTCGGTTTCGCGGTAGGCAATGTTCTGGCATTGGTATTTGACCGCTCCCTGTTCCCTGCAATGCTTGAGGCCATTCCATCGATGGCACAGCGTTCCGTCACGACTCTTCTGGATCGTGTGCGAGAGGTCACGCGCATCGAACAGCAGTCGGAAAAGCTGAACGCACTCGGCAAACTGGCGGCTAATCTTGCGCACGAGCTCAATAATCCGGCTTCTGCCGCACAGCGTGCCGCTTCAGGCCTGCTCCTGGAGCTCCGCACCTATGGCCGGCAGAAGTATGAGCTGGGAGCAATCTGCCTTGACCAGCCGAGACTAATGGCGGTACGCGAATGGCAAGCTGCCATACGGAGTCGCGGCATCACAGCTGCGCAGCCGGATGTTGCCGGGCGCGAGGATGCACTGGTGCGCTGGTTTCAAGTACATGGTATAGAGGATGGAAGCTGGCAAAGCACCCCGGAATTGAGCGAGTGCGGTGTGGAACCGGCCGACCTTGATGCCTTGCACGCGGCGCTTGCCGGACAAGGCGTAAGTGTCGTTCTGCGCCAGTTTGCTTCATCCTTGCGCGCAGAGCGCATGACCGAAGCGATGGTCGATGCTACTGCTCGCATATTCGATCTCATCGGAGCTATCAAGGACTACTCCTATATGGATCAGGCACCTATCCAGGAGGTTAGTATTCCGCAAGGCATTGATAGTACGTTGGCGATGCTGCAGTCCAGGCTCAATGGCATTGAGGTTGAGCGACGGTACGCGCCGGATTTGCCGACTATCTCGGCTTACGGTTCTGAACTGAACCAGGTATGGATGGCGCTGCTTGAAAATGCAATTGATTCGCTGACGACCAGCCATGCTGCGCCCGGTAAAACAAGGCCGGGCAGAATTACCATCCGGATCACTGTTTCCGGTCCCCTGCTACTGACCGAGGTATGGGATAACGGCCACGGCATTGCCGCAGAACTACGTGATCGTATCTTTGAGCCCTTTTTTACTACGCGTGCGCCTGGGCAGGGCCTGGGATTGGGTCTTGATATGGCTCAACGCATTGTCAGCAAACACCGGGGCTATATCCGCGTGCAGAGCACACCCGAGGCTACCTGTTTCCAGGTACGGCTTCCGATTGAGCAACTACAAGCGTACTAAGTCTTATAGGCAGCATCGCTTTGCCGTTGCTGAAACAATGCCTTCTGTGGTCACCACTTCTGATCCTGAAGAGATCCTGAATGTAGGAGTCTCGAATAAGATCCCTTGCAGGCGTTGTTATAACGCCTGTGGGAACCCTTACTTGTATGTTGACCATCAACCACGCAAGAAAAGCGGTTTACTGCTCTACTTCCACACCGCGCCAAAACGCGACATGCTTCTTAATGTTGTGCGCTGCCGGCTTCGGGTCGGGGTAATACCATGCGGCATCCTGATTTTCCTGCCCATCAATGAGCAGCGAGTAGTAACGAGCCTGACCCTTCCATGGGCAGGTTGAAGTTGTGGTGCTCGGGCGAAAAAACTCGCGCTTCAGCGCACTTTCAGGGAAGTACAGATTGCCTTCTACGGTCTCGAATTTATCGCTTTCCGCGATTGTCTTACCATTCCATGTTGCACGTGCCATATATATTCGCCTTTCGCTCTCAGTAACTTAGCAGAACTATCGTTTTATCGCAGCCCGGTAATTCCGGGTATGTGCTAAACCGCCACACTTGCTGGGTTCGTACTATTTTGAGCGGCTACCGTTCCGCGCCTTCCCGCTTTCTTCTTCACAGTAGCTTTCTTGGCAGGCACTCTTCGCTCGGCCGCAACTCTCACCACTACAGCCGATACTGCATCCCCCGCCTCGGGTGCATCTCCAACGCGCTCAGTGAAGCTGCAAACGATTGCTTCCTCATCCTCGCCACTCTTCTTGCCGCGCTTCTTCTTGGCATCCTCTGAAGCTGCTGCTGTCCCTTTTTTATTATTCGGGCACACCAGGTACACACCTGACTTCAACACTTTTTCCATCAGATATGGACTATCGCACTCCGGGCATCGCTGGTCTACCGGTCTATGGTTGGCCGTGAAGTCGCATTTGGGGTAGTTCGTGCAAGAGTAGAACATCGTTCCAAACCGCGATTTCTTCTGTGCGATCTCTCCATCCGCGCACTTCGGGCACTCCATTCCAATTGTGTCCTGCTTGATGTACTTGCATTTTGGGTATGCCGAGCAGGATACGAACTCCCCATATTGCCCTGTACGCAGCACCAGTTGCGAGTCGCACTTGGGGCAACTCTCTTCTAACGGTACGGCAGGCTTTTGCTGCTGTTTTGAAGTCAGCCGCCGCACGGTCTTGCAGGGCGGGTCGGCGTTGTACCCAGTGCAGGCCATGAACGGCCCAAACCGTCCATTGCGAAGCACCATCGGTCGTCCGCATGCCTCGCAGAACTCTTCCCTGTCCTCAGCATCAGTTTCGGGCAGGTTCAGGTTCGGCTTGGTGTCGTAGTTTTCTTTGGTGAAGGTGCAGCTGCCTTTTACCTTCTTGTCATACGCGCTGCAGGCATAAAACGTCCCGAACTTGCCCCACTTCATTACCAGCGGCGAGCCGCAATTGTCACAGATCTGATCCGTTGGGATCTCCATCCGCTTCATGTCTTCCATGTGCTCGCTTGCGTGCACCAGCTCCTTTTTCAGGTGGCCGTAGAAGCCCTTCAGCAGCGAAGTCCACTGCTCCTTGCCGTCCTCGATATTGTCCAGTTCCGACTCAAGACGCGCTGTGTACTGGGTATCGAAAATATAAGGAAAGTTCTTGACCAACAGGTCGGCAACAACAGTACCGATTTCGGTGGGAATGAAGCCGCCGTTTTTCTTGCCGCCCACCTTCTGGACGTACTCACGCTCCTGGATCGTGTTGATGATGGCTGCGTAAGTTGACGGGCGCCCGATGCCCCGCTCCTCCAATACCTTGACCAGGGAAGCTTCGGAGTAGCGGGCAGGTGGCTCAGTAAACTTCTGCACTGCATCAACAGCCCGGCGCATCTTGACGGCTCCCTCCGGCTCCTCTACAAACTCCGGCAGCAGGGTGCGCAGCATCTCCGCGGCTGCTGTCTCATCAAGTTCCTGATCTTCGGCGCGTGCTTCAATTTTTGCTTTCTTTATTTCGTACTGGCGGCGTGCCTCGACACGCCGGGCATTTCGCTGCCGTACTGCAGCTGCCTCAAGCGCAGCCGCTGGAGCCAGCTCTAGTCTTTGGTTCGCTTCAAGCGCGGGTAGCTTCTGCTCATCGCCTTCATCCTCATCGGCGTCTTCGTAGACCTTCAGGAAGCCGTCAAATTTCAACACGGAACCGCTTAGCCTGAAGTTATAGGTCCGGTCTGCCTTGGCATCAATCTCCACAGTCGTCACGTCAAAGACCGCAGGTGTCATCTGCGAGGCAATAAATCGCTGCCAGATCAGCCGGTACAAGCGCAATTCTGCATCGCTTAAGTGTTGCCGCAGCGAGTCCGGTTGCATCTCGGGGTGCGTTGGGCGAATAGCCTCGTGCGCATCCTGCGCGTCCTTCTTCGATTTAAAGCTGTTTGGCTTCTCCGGTAGATATTGCGCGCCCAGTTCCTTGCCGATCCACTCCCGCGTTTCGGTAATTGCGTCCGGCGACACACGGGTTGAATCGGTACGCATATAGGTAATCAGGCCGATTGTGTCCGGCTGCCCTTCACCATCCTTGCCGATCTCCACGCCCTCATATAGCCGCTGCGCCAAGCCCATGGTCTGCTTCACGCCGAAACCCAGCTTGCCCGCAGCGTCCTGCTGCAGCTTGCTGGTAGTAAACGGCGCAGGGGCATTGCGCTTGCGTTCCTTCTTCTCGATGGAACGAACAATCCAGCTCGCCTGTGTCGCGCCTTCGATTACTGCACGGGCAATCTCACCATTTGCAACTGCTGCCTGGCTCACCGTTTCAACGCTGACCCGTTCTCCATCGATAGCTACCAGTCGCGCTGTAAATAGCGTGTTACCGGCTTCATTTCCAGATGAGAGCACCGCGTCCACCGGCCAGTGCTCTACCGGTTTGAAGGATTTGATCTCTCCTTCACGCTCCACAATCAGGCGTACGGCAACTGTCTGCACCCGCCCGGCAGAGAGACCGCGCCGGACTTTATCCCATAGAAGCGGTGATATCTGGTAGCCGACAATGCGATCCAGCACACGCCGCGTCTGCTGCGCATCCACCAGGTTGACGTTGACCTTGCGTGCATTTTCAAACGCTGCCTTCACGGCTTTCGGCGTGATCTCGTTAAAGGTCACCCGACTGATATTGTTGTGTGACACATCGCGCAGCACCTCTTGCAGGTGCGCAGCAATTGCTTCCCCTTCGCGGTCCGGGTCAGGTGCCAGATAGATATGATCTGCCTTTTGCGCAAGCTTTTTCAGGTGGTCCACCACCTTTTCCTTACCCGGAATCACAATCAGGTCCGGGAGGAAAGAGCCATTTTCCAGCTCAACGCCGATCTTGCTTTTCGGCAGGTCCATGATGTGGCCTGAAGAGGCCTCCACTACATAATCCTTACCGAGATATTTATTGATCGTCTTAGCCTTGGTTGGCGATTCGACAATTACGAGAGACATGCTCATTGAAACCTTCTTTGGCCATTATGAAACGGCAAAACCAAAAATCTGCCGGAAGCTACCACGCAGCTTCCGATTGAAGCTAGCCTTTTGCTGTCTGATTGTCCGATGCACGAGATAGCAATTTCGGTCCAACTCAGTGTCAGAGCCGTCATACTCGGCTAAAGTCAAAACTGCTTGGGCCATTGCTTGGCCCCGTGAATAACAGCGAGTACCTCGACGTATCCATCACGCTCACGGTAAGCAACAATGTAGGGTGAAGCAGCAACGACCAGCTCTCGCGTACCTTCTATTCTGCCGGGTCGTCCTCTACCTGGAAATAGCGAAAGGCTTCGAACTGATGCCTGCACCAGCCGCAACTGCGATACCGTCACCTCTGCGCTTTGTCCGGTAAGGTACTCGGCAATCGAGTCGAGATCCAATAGCGCCAGTTCGGTCCATCGTACACGCATGCTCAATGGTTATTAGCTTTCCCTATAAGAGCCTCAATGCGGGCCTGAGCTACTTCGTCGCTTACAAGCTGGCCTCGGTCTGCCTGCTCCAAGCCTTCCTGAATATGCTTGCAATGGTATTCATATACCTCCAGATACTGCTCAACAGCTTCGTTCAGCAGGTAGCTGCGGTCTCGGTCGAGCGCCGTAGCAAGTCTGCCAAGTGTTTCAACCTTCAATTTGGAAATTCGGAAACTAATCGTAACCGCTTCACTATGCATATTACATCGTATCATGACGTATTATCTTAAAATGTGCGTACAAAGTGCTTGCCCGGCAGCTGCCGGATTTTACCGGCAAGCTCCAGCTCAAATAGCGCTGTGAACACCTCGGGCGAAGTAAACTCGCCTTCCAGCTGCTCCATAACTTCGTCCAGTTGCAACGACTCATCATGACGTAGGACGGAGAGCACCCGCGTTTCGGTAGGCGGCAGCCCTGCATCGTTAAACAACGTCGCTGCGGTTCCGACAGGTTCAGGAGCATATTCGGGTAGCGCAGCCTCAAGCTCGACGCGAATTTGCGTCGGCAGATCCTCCCAAATGTCTTCCCAGGTCGCGGTCAGCTTGGCTCCCTGCTTGATGAGCGTGTTCGGCCCCCAGGAATTTTTATTGGTTACATTGCCGGGTACCGCATACACATCCCGATTTTGCTCAATGGCGCAGCGCGCGGTCACGCGCGAGCCCGAGTACTCGGCCGCCTCTACCACCAGTACACCGATGCTGATGGCACTGAGAATGCGGTTGCGCTTTGGGAAGTTGGGTGGCGCGGGGTAGGTGCCCAGCGGCTGCTCAGTGGCAATGCAGCCGCCCGTAGCCAGGATTTGCTCGGCAAGCGCCTTGTTCTCCTTTGGGTAGATCACGTCAATGCCCGTGCCCCAGATAGCAATCGTCGGCTTGCCGCTAGCGATAGCTCCCTTATGCGCGAAGGTATCGATGCCGCGCGCCATACCGCTCATAATAATAAGGTTACGAGTAGCCAGGTCACGCGACAGCAGCTCTGCCATACCGGAACCGTAGGGGCTCGGCTGCCGCGTTCCAACTACAGCAATACCGTGTTGTGACAGCAGCTCCACATTGCCGCGCGTCCACAGCACCGGCGGCGGGTCAAAGATATTCTGCAGCCGCTCAGGGTACGCGCTGTCTGTAAAACAGAGAAAGGCCGCACCCATGGCACGTAGGCGGGCTGCCTCTTCGGTAGCCGCACGCCAGGCTTGGCCGTCAGCAAGAAACTGCACGGCAGGCGCGGGAAAGCGTTGTGCCTCAAGCGCGGTAAGCGGTAGCCGGGCTACCCTGAGTGCCGAACCCACCCGCTCCACAGCCTGCAAAATGCGCCGCGAGCCCAGCCCAGGCGTCAGAGTGAGCGCCAGCCAGGCTAGCCGCTCCGGGTCTTCCTCAAATGTATTTTCAGCAGCCGGCTGAACAATGGAAGGAGCAGGTAACGGAGCGAAGGACGATTTTGCGGGCACGATTCACCTCGGCTCGCAAAGCGCTTATGGAAAGGCCCAGTTGAGCAGGATACCGGCAGCCTAATGCCGCTTCTCTTTCATCGCAAGTTCCGAAAGTACCTAATCGACAGGTCAGGTGGTTCGGCAAGAGGACGATTGACGCAGGCAGGTGTTGACCTTACCGCCTACTACCCTGCTCCTTCGACCTATCCCTGTACCATCTCCCGGTCCAGCGCATACTGCATCAATGTTTCAAGTGACACCACTCGCAGCGTCATGGCATGCGTAGCCGCCAGTACGATCGGCGGTGCCAGCCCGGCACGCTCCGCCTCCACCCAGCGCGTCACGCATAGGCACCATGGGTCACCCGCTTTCAGGCCGGTAAAGCCCGGTCTCGGCGTGATCAAGTCATTGCCCTGCACGCGAGAAAACTCCAGAAACGGCTGCGTCATGATCGCGCATACCACGTGCACCCCAAAGTCGTCCGGCCCTGTCTCGCAGCAGCCTGTTCGATAAAACCCTGTCACCGGGTCCTTGCCGCAGGTTTCCAGCACACCACCAATTACATTCCGCGCCGCTTCCTTGCTTGCCATTGCCCTACCCCCACTCAGCTACAGTGTCTCAAGGACCTGTTCACTATGCCCGCCAATTTTTCACTACCGCCTACCAAGCCGCTTGACCAGATGAATCGCCTCGGTGACATGGGCCGCTTTCCGCCCCTGGTGCATGCCGGTGCCACCCTCAACATCCTGCTTACCGTTGCCATCACCCTGGTCGTGTTCGCTCACTACGGAACACTTCCGTGGGCTTTGCCTGCCTGGATCGCGGTAGTCCTGACACTGAATCTGATGCCGGTTGTGTTGCTCCGGGCAAGCGGCTGGCGCATGCACGCTCCCTATAATCCGATTGAGCAGATGGAGTTCGGCGGCGACCAGCACCGCTTTCCGGACTGGGTGTACCTGGCCGCCTCACTCAACATGGCGTTCTGGGTCTCGCTTGCCTGGTGCGCCTACGCCT
>CAXSFX010000147.1:0-9117 GCA_964236655.1 uncultured Acidobacteriaceae bacterium
TACGAAAAGATGACAGCAACCATTCCGCCGGTTAACAAGCCGCAAACAGCTAGGTTGCTCCAATGTTTAGAGACTAAAAGAGCGAGAACCTCTAGCAAGAAACTTGCTACCACCACTGCAGCAGCCAACCCAAATAGGACATCAGGCTTCATTTCTGAAAGAGGGTTGGACGCAGGCGACCCATGGGATTGAGCATAGCTCGCCGTCACCGCGAACGTGCCCAAGGCTGCAAGATATGCTGGAACACTCAAGACGGCTGCAAGCAAGGCTCGCCACCCAGAGACTTTTATTCCAAGTGCCCACGCAGTTCCAAGGGCGCAACATATGAAGATAGGTCCTACACCGGCTACAAGAAGCACGGGTAAGGCAGGCGACAACGCGACAAGAGAAGCACCGGAAGTTGCTCCAGTCACGATGAAAATGATGCGATTTGCATTTTTCATTGGCATCGTTGTCTTCGCTCGACATTTCTCCTTATTAGGGTCCGGCATGGTCAGTGCAATAGTTTGAAAGCTTTAACCACGATCGCGCTCGGCGCGCTCCCTACCGGCAGCAGGGTAAACAGGGTGCCGTAAACCGGCTCCCGGTGGAAGTTGCGGCTGAAGGTACGCACCACGGCCACATCACTCGACCCGGTATCTACTGCGAGCAGTGCGTGCCCATCGGCTGAGAATGCGACAGGCCCCGGACCGCTCCCCACATGCACGGTGTTGATCAGCTTGCCGTCGTCAATCGAGTACACGCCGATACTGT
Organism: uncultured Acidobacteriaceae bacterium; assembly: GCA_964236655.1. Classification (GTDB taxonomy): domain Bacteria; phylum Acidobacteriota; class Terriglobia; order Terriglobales; family Acidobacteriaceae; genus EB88. The sequence continues at coordinate 754 of CAXSFX010000147.1, forward strand.
CTGCGCCTCCGTTTGCTACCCATAACAGCGTGTTGTCATCACTGGCAACGCCGAAGCCGGGCCGCGCACCGATGAGCGCAGCACCGCCGACCTCGTTGGTGTTGGTGGCAATTTCAGAAATGGTGTTCGAGTCTTCGTTGGCAACAAAAATTTCACCGCCATCGGGTTTCAGGATCAGCCGTCGCGGTGCCGCACCGACGTCGAGCAGCGCCAGCAGGCGGTCCGGTGTGCCTCCGCGGCTCGACGTGGATGACGCGCGCAACCCTAACACCATGACCTGGTGGCCGCCCGAGCAAGCGATAAAAGCCTTGGTGGAGTCAGGTAGGACCGAAATACTACCCGCACCGGGGCAGCCGTTAAAAGCAGCACGGAGGCGGGGCAGCCCTGCGGGGGAAAGATCCATGAGGATCACGCTGCCGCTCTGGCGGTTCGCAACCACCAGTGTTGTCTCATCGGGCGTTACGCTTACGGCCTCGGGGCTTTCACCCGCGCCTGCAACGCCGAGCGTGCGGCGGGCGGGCGCGTCCACCACAGAGATGCTGTTGGAACCGGCGTTGGTGATGTACAAGCGTGTGCCGCTACGGTTCACCGCGATTGCGCCGGGCTGTTTGCCCAGGCGCAGCTTTGCGGCTACTCGATTTGTCTGCGCATCAATAACTGCAAGGGAGCCGTTTGCACCGGAAGCTCCCTGGCTGGCAACGTAGATTTCATTGGACTGGGGATTGACTGCCAGGGCTACCGGGTGCGGGTCCACCTGCAGCATGGGTTCCGGGCGCATACGCACCAGGTCGAGCACGGATACTGTATTACTGCCGCTGTTAGAGATATAGGCGTACTCGCGGTATTCCGGCGGGTACTGGGGGAACCGGCCGGAGCGACAGCCGGTTGCGAGCAGGGGTATCAACAAGCTGAGCGTAGAGAGAGAACGGGGCATCGTCAAAAGGGTTAGCCTGCCCCGCAATACAACATTCCTAAGCGTGCACAGGCGCGTGTACCAGCTTTGCCGTGCCTACTTCATGCGATGCTTTACGTTCTACGTTGCGGCCCACGATGCGCGCGATCTGCGCTGCCTCGTCCATCAACTGCGCAAACTGCTCCGGGTACAGCGACTGCGCGCCGTCAGACAACGCGCGCTCCGGCTGGTTGTGTACCTCGACAATGAGCCCATCAGCTCCGCACGCAACAGCAGCGCGTGCCATCGAAAGCACCTTGTCTCGCTTGCCGGTGCCATGGCTCGGGTCTACCACAATGGGAAGATGCGACAGTTGTTGCGCGGCAGGCACAATGCTGAGGTCGAGCGTGTTTCGGGTGTGATCGGCAAATGTGCGAATACCGCGCTCACACAGGATGACTTCGTAGTTGCCCTCGCTCATGATGTACTCGGCGGCCATTAGAAGCTCTTCCAATGTGGCCGACATACCGCGCTTGAGCAGTACCGGCTTGCGCTTGCGTCCGGCTGCGCGCAGCAGCGAGTAGTTCTGCATGTTGCGTGCACCGATCTGAATCACATCGGCGTAGTCGGTAACAAGGTCGAGTGCTTCCTGGTCGATTGCCTCAGTGACGATGCGCATGCCGGTGCGCTCACGAATTTCAGCCATGATCATCAAGGCTTCCTCGCCCAGGCCTTGAAAGGCATAAGGGGAAGTGCGCGGCTTGTACGCGCCGCCGCGGAAGAACCGCGCGCCGGCTTCAGCTACTGCATCGGCTGTCGCAAATGCCTGCTCGCGGGTTTCAATCGAGCATGGGCCGGCAACGACCATCAGGTCGCGGCCACCGACCGTGATGTCCGTGCCGGGGAAGCGGATGATCGTGTCTTCTTCCTTGACGTCGCGCGAGACCAGCTTGTACGGCTTGGATACGCGGATGACTTCAGCAACGCCAGAAAGCTCAGACAGGCTGGTTTGATCGACCTCGCCCTTGTTGCCGGTGATGCCGATGGCGGTACGTTCCGCGCCGGGCATGGGATGCGGGCGCAGGCCAAGGCGCTCAATCTGCTTGCACACGGCACCGATCTGCTCAGGCGTTGCGTGGGACTTCATGACGACAAGCATGGAAACCTCGTTGGGCTTCAGTGTATCGCGTCCTGTTATAGCTTCAACTTTGCGGCGGACGGTTTGTAGTATTGTTCCCGGACCGGCGTAGAACAAAGCCCAGGTAGCCGAGCTGGACCGCCCAGGCAAAGGCATAACCGATCAGCACATGTCTGTGCGCCATGTCATGCGTGTACAACGCCCACCAGCTGCTCCAGCCGTTCATATTCGGTCGCCTTCCGGTAAGCCTGTTGCACGCAGGGGACGACTGACTGGCAGGTTCAACACGTCGATGGCAGCAGCTTTTTCCGCGCGCTCGCGGCGCAGCACGCTTCCGTAACGCAGAGCCGCCACAAAAAGCCCCCACATCAGCCAGCCTGCGATGTTCCAGCGCAGGGCGGGCAGCATGCTTGCATCCATGCCGGTGCCGGGGCTACCCAGAAAGACCGGACCCGGGTGCTGGGTGCGCCACCAGCGGGTGCTCATGTACACCAGCGGTACGTCCAGGTAGCCGAAGATGGCCATAACAGCGGCGAGCGTGCGCATGCTTGCGCCCTCGGCAAACGAGCGCAGCAGCAGGTAAGCCAGGTAGATGAGCCACAGGATCAGGGTCGAGGTAAGCCGCTCGTCCCATGTCCACCAGATACCCCAGGCCGCACGGCCCCACAGCGAGCCGGTGACCAGGCCGATCGTGCAGAAGACGACGCCCATTTCTGCTGCGGCCACGGCCAGCGCGTCAGCCTGGAGGGCGCGTTCCGGGTTGCGATGCCGCAAAATCAGATATGCGACCGAGCCGAGCAGGTTGAGCGCGAAAAATAACGAGGTGCCGATCCAGGCAGGCAGGTGGTAATAGAAAATCCGGCTCAGGTCACCCTGTGCCGCATCTGCGGGAACAACAAACAGGGCTACGCGCAGCCCATTGGCCAGCACCATCAGCGTGAGGAGCAGCCAGGCGATTTTCAAAGCTTTCAGGCGTGGATTGGAGCGCGTCTCCATACGTTCAAGTGTAAATTGAGCAGGGTAGTGGAAGTGTGCACCAGCATGCATCCCACCTTGAGACAGCGTTACAAACAAGAAGCGGGGGCTCATGGGTACAGGAACGGCAATCGCCACCTTAGTGATTGGGGGCTTGATTTTTGCAATCGGGATTATCGGCCAGGTATTTGTAGGCCGCCGCTTCTCCAAGACGCCCAGTGCCGGGGACAAGCACACTGCGCGGCTGGTGCTGCGGGTAGCCGCGCTAATCATCGGGGCATGGATGGTGATTATCGCGGCTGTAGCCATCCTGCACAGCCACTCCCATGCGCAGCATGCGCTTTACTCTGTAGCGCCCCGGCTAACCCTCGGCGTTTAGTACCAGCCCGAACAGCGAAATGGCTGCGGTAGTAAAAATCACGTCATAGCCGGCGAGCAGCTGGATCCACAACCCTGGATCGCTTTCGCCGGTAAAGATTGCCGTAGCGCCTGACGTCATGGCGAGCAGCGCCGGGATGAAGATGGGGAACAGCAGCAGCGGTAGAAGCAGTTCGCGCGACCGGGCGCGTAGCGAGAGAGCGGCGAAAAACACCCCGTTGCCGACCAGCGACCAGGTGCCCAGAGGCAGCAGCAGGAGCAGCAACGCCGCTGAACCCTTGACCTGGAGATTGTAAAAAACCACAAACAGCGGTGCAAGGATGATCTCTATCCCTGTGACCAGGATGAAGCTGGAGAGAACCTTGCCCAGCAGCAGTGCCGACGGCGGTGCCGGGCTCATACGCTGCGCATCCAGCACACCGCCGCGCAGCTCCCGGGCCCATGCCTGGTTGAGCGAGCCGGTTGCCGCAAATAAAATCGCAACACACAAGATGCCGCCTGCGATGTGGCGGGATTCCGCACGGGTGGGATCAAACGCAAGTGAAAACAACACCACCACCAGCAACGCCAGAAACAGCATGGCGTTGATCGCGTCCTTGGAGCGCCACTCCAGGCGCAAGTCCTTTTGAAGCTGCACCCAGATTGCTTGCCCGTAAGCCTTCACAGGGGTCTACTCGCGGCCAAGTCGGCAAGCGCGGCACCGGTTGCGCGCAGGTAGTCTACGGGGCTGAGCAGCAGTTGCAAACCGCGCTGACCTGCGGATACGGAAATACGCTCATGCAACTCGATGGTTTCATCCGCGAACGCGGGAAAGGACTTTTTTGCTTCAAGCACGGTGACGCCGCCGCGGATGTAGCCCGTAAGGCTTTGCACCTCACGCAGCGGTGCCAGGGCTGCCGAGCGTGCACCGGCTGCATGGGCAAGTTTTTTCAGGTCAAGCTCGTCGCTGCCTGCCAGCACGGCAAAAACGTGCCGGCTGTCCGGCTGCAGCTCGCAAAGCAGCGTCTTCCATACCTGTTCCGTAGGCAGGCCCAGCTTGCGGGCGACGCTTGGCGCGGCCAGATCGTCCGGATCAACTTCGTAGCTCAGCAGTTCGTAGGCGATGCCGAGTGAGTCGAGCCGTCGGGCGGCATTGGTCTTCGCTGATTTCACAAAGTTGCCGCCGAGCTTGCCGCAGACGTCCGGTTTGGAAGCGACGTCCGCAGCTCGCCTGCATCCAGTGTCAGCAGTTCGTCGGCGAGCGGTTCGGCAAGCTCGCGCTGGTGGGTGGTCAGCACCACCGTGCAGCCACGATCGCGCTCGCGGGCTAGCAAGCGCAGCATGGCTTGTGCGCTTTGCGCGTCCATGTTGGAAAAAGGTTCGTCCAGCAGCAGCAGCTCAGGACGACTGAGGAGCACACGGGCCAGCGAAAGCCGCTGCCGCATGCCTTGCGAGTAGGCCCGCACCGGTCGCGCAAGTGCCTCATCCAGCTCAACCGCAGCCATGGCAGCCGCCGGGCTGAGGCAAGGCTGTGGGGCGTACAGGGCCGCGAAGTAACGCAGGTTTTCAGCCCCTGAGAACTCCTCGTAGAGCATGGGCTCATGGCTCATGTAGCCGGTGCTGCGATGCCCGGCTTCAGGCGTATCGCCCCATAACTCCACTGTGCCGAATGTGGGCCGCAATAGCCCGGCAAGGATGCGCAACAAGGTTGACTTGCCCGCGCCGTTCGGCCCCAGCAGCAGGTAGCAGCGACCCCCTTCCAGCGCTGCCTCCAGGTGCCGCAGCACAACCGCGCCGCCGTACAGGTGTGACACATCGTGCAGCGCGATAGCAGGCGAGACCGAAGCAGGGACTGAGGAATGTGCCACGTTGAGCCAAGTATAGCGAGCGTGCTGCCTCCAATCGCGTCAGGGCTTCATTCGCCCGCGGGGAGCACAGGCAGAAGATGCTCGGCAGCAATGCGCCGCGCGGCCAGCAGGGAACCTTCATTGGTAAAGTGGTCGCCGTCGAGCAGCAGGGGAGCCGTGCCCGGGCCGTCCACATAGGTGTCGCAATGCCCGGCGGTGCAGAACATGCGCACCAGCGAAATGTAAGGTACGTGCCAGCGCGTCTCTGCCAGCCCCGCCATGGCCGCATCAAGCTGCGCTGTAGCGGGCTCGCGGTGACGGTCCACCAGATCGGCCTGGTGCCGCAACAGTCCGTAGGCAAGCAGGCGGGGCAAGGCTGAGTCGTAATCCTGGACCGGACCGATGATGGTGAGAGGGAGATTGTGCGCGTGCGTCCACTCCGCCAGCCGGTCGAGAGCCGGCATGTCCGTGCCGACCCAGCGGCCTACCGCAATCATGCGATCGACATGGTGGGTAAGCAGGTAGTGTTGGAAAACCATCTGATTCAGCACGCCGCAGGCACCGTCGGTACGAGCGGGATCGGGACGGCATGACGCTCGGCTGACCTGGAGAAAGTGGATGGACGGGAAGGTTTGTTCCAGGCCGGTCCACTGCGCCGCAGCATGGCTGTCGCCGATAAGGAGCCAATTGGGACGAGCAGCGTCTTCTTTCAGGCAGGGATCGGGTTTGAAGTCGCGTGCGCGGATGACCATGCAGGAGCCCATACGATTGTTTGCCTTCTCGTCCACATAATCGCCTACCGAGACCACGGCGGCCGGGAAGCGGCCTGGAAACCCATGAAACAGCAGCGCCGCCGCCCCACACAATACCAGCACACATGCGGAAACACCCGCGAACACGAAAGCGCTCCTGGAGGACAGGCGCAGGTTGCCGTCACGAAACGGGCGCTCGATCCAGCGCCACGAGAGGATGGCCAGGGTAAAACTGATTGCCACGAGAATGAGCTTGACCGCGCGTGGAGGCAGCTCATCACCCCATAGCCCGACATTTTGAAACACGATCACCGGCCAGTGCCACAGGTACAGCGAATAGGAAATAAGCCCCAGAAACACGACCGGTCGCGTGCTGAGGCAGCGCGCTACAAAAGTGGGGCGCATGGGGGTTGACTGTACCGGAGAGCGGGCCGGCTGACCCGACCAAATGAGGAGAGCGGCACCGCCGCAGGGCAGCAGGGCGGCGAAGCCCGGGAACGGCACCGCAGCGTTCATCAGCAGAAAGTTGATGACGATTACCAGCAGGCCGCAGGTGGCCGCTGCGTTCCGGGCCCAAGGGGAGCGAAGCGGAGGAAATGCACCGGTTGCAACTAGCGAGCCCAGCAGCAGCTCGCAGGCACGAGTCCAGGGCATGAAGAAGGCCAGTGTCGCTGATTCAAATGCGCCGTACACGCTGGCTGCGAAACTGAAGGCCGCCAGCACCGCAAGCGCCGGAGTCACCCGGCGAGGAAACACGCGATGCAACAGCAGCAGCACAAGGGGGAACAGCAGGTAAAACTGTTCTTCTACACCCAGCGACCAGGTTTGCAGCGCCGGCCGTGAAAGAGAAATCGGGTCGAAGTAGCTGGAATGAAAGCCGAAGTACAGGTTGGACGCTGAAAGGCCGGCCCCCATAAGACTGCCTGCATAGTCGCGTAGCTCCGCAGGCATGCAGACAAGCAGGGCAAAGGCGCTTGTGGCCGTGAGCACGGCAATCAGTGCGGGCAGGATGCGGCGGATGCGACGGATGTAGAAGCGGCGCAGGCTGAAGCGCCCGGCCTGCATATCAACTTGCAAGATTGAGGTAATCAGGAAGCCGGAAATGACAAAGAAAACATCAACCCCGGTAAAACCACCCTGCGCGTACCGAAACTGCAGATGAAATGCCATAACAGCCAGCACGGCTACCGCGCGCAGCCCGTCAATATCGGGTCGATATGCAATGTGGCTGAAAACACGTGCGTGGTTCGGTACCGAGCCATCCTGGGGCGGCGTGTTGCTTGCGTGAACACTCATCAGCCGCGAGTGTATAGGGATTGGGCCGGGATGCAAGCGATACTGCCGATTCAGGGGGTTTAAAAGAGTGAGACCCGTTCTGAAACGGTCCTGTTCCAATCTGGAACAAGATCAATCGGAACTACGACCTGCGCCCTTATTCGTTCCTGTTGGCGCTGTTTCAATGCACCGGTCAGAAACGCGCACAGGATTCGCCATTTTACCGACTGCGGCCCGGGTAAAGGCGCGGTACAAGCGGCTGACATCGACCTTTTGCCCCGTACGCACCTCTCGGTCCACGGCGGCGTGCATGGCAGAGAGCAGCTCCTCACGAAGTTCGTTCAGCAACTTGTCAATGTAGAGATAGGGCACTGTTCAAGCCTAGCAGGATCGCTGCGGCCTGACCCCGGTTGCCGGTAAAACAGATGCATTCAGCGCACGGGTACCAGCGCCGCCGTGGCCGGGGCAGGCTTGCTGCCGGGCTGAACGGCAGCAGGTGCAGGAGCGTACTTGGACGCGCATTTGGCCTGCAGCTCCGTGGCATGGAACACCCCGTCACGGCCATACATGCCGATGGCAAGCGCCTGCGAGTTGTCCTTGAAGGTATCCGGCGGCGGCTCGGTGCTGTCGTAGTCCACGGGGAGGCGTTTGTCATTCTCCACCAGCACAAAGCGGGCACCCGCACCGGTGTGGTTAATGGAACCAGGTTGCACGTTGCCTGCCACCCGTAGGTGGCGCGTGTAGGCCTTGGGGCCGAGACCTTGCAACTCATTGATAGTGACGTAGTAGCTTTTGTTCGCCTGGACGCCGGTGACCGCAAGCCAGGCAATTACGCTCAGTACGATGACAACGGCAGCCGTAATCTGGATGGACTGCTTGCGAACTTTTGTTTGTGCCTGCGGCATACTCTTCCAGCGTAGGAGCCGCGCCAAGGCACGTCAAGCAGCTCGCCCCGGTTCCATGTCATGCGGTCGCTTTGCTTCGGATTGCACAATAATGTCATTGCAAGCCGCGTATGATTGTGCGAACGCAGCCGGGTAGGAAAGCGTCATAGCTTTGAAGGGTCCAAGAGGAAAAATTATGAGCATTCCAGGTACCGTACATGCCCCGGAGCGGGCAACTGAGATT
>CAXSFX010000148.1:0-9097 GCA_964236655.1 uncultured Acidobacteriaceae bacterium
TTGAGCAACCTCGTTTCCCTGCTCCCAGTCTTTGGGAAGTCGAAAGCGGAGGAGATTAGTCCAGCACAGATCAGTGCCTACCTGGCATCTCGAACCGATCTGGCTCCTGCTACCTTGAACAGGTACCGGTCCACTCTGTCCATGATCTTTCAGGAGGGCATCCGCAACGGTCGGTGTTCCACCAACCCCGCCAGGCTAGTCCGGTTGCGCAGGAAAGACAATGCTCGTGTTCGGTTTCTCAGCTTTGAAGAGGAAGACGCGATTCGCAGGGTGATCGTCTCGCACTGCCCTATGCACGAACCATCGTTCACGGTCGCGCTTGAAACGGGGTTGCGGCTCGGTGAGCAGCACAGCTTGACATGGGGGGCAGGTGGACTTTCCCCGTCGTCAAATCACGTTGGACAAAACCAAGAATGGATCAAAGCGGATTGTTATATTGAGTGAGCGGGTAAGCGACGCTCTTCGGGTTGTAAAACAGCAGCGTGCACGGATACAAACGGATCGCGTTTTTCTTTCCCGTATCGGCGATCCTCTAGACAACCCCAAGGCTTGGTTCATGCTGGTCATCAAGGACTCTATTGCTGCAAACCCGGCTTTGGGCGGTGTAACTTGGCATGTGTTCCGACATACATTCATCTCGCGCCTTGTAATGGCGGACGTGGACCTTCGAACGGTTCAAGAGCTGGCAGGTCACAAAGACATTTCCATGACGATTAGGTATGCCCATCTAAGCCCCGACCACAAGTTGAGTGCTATTGATCAGCTCGCTGCGCACCGGCGTTTAGGCTGATACAGACTCATAATGATCCGCCCGCGCATAGCGTACTAACTCCCGATAAGGTACCAAGACCTTCTTCCCTATGCGGCGTGTCGCGAGCTGCTTTCCTGCGATCAAGTAATCCAGAGACCGAACGCTAATAGAGAGTTGGAGAGCGGCGGTTTTCCGGTCGTAAAGCATCCGGCTTTGGATTACGGCAGGGATGGAAGAGGTAGGCTTGAGTTTTGGCATAAAGAGCAATACCTGTCGCACGGTCTCCGCCTAAAATACTGTACAAATAAACTTCATTCATTTAGAAGTTTTGCTTCATTACCTACGTACCGTGGACCATCTGAAGCTACATCCGCTGCCCTCTACTCAAGCTGTTTAAGAAAGGGAAGAAATAAAGACATGCAAAAAGAGGGGTCAGGCGAATAGCCATTCCCCTCTTTTTGTGCTTCTACATCCTGTGCCTTACTACCTTCAGAACTTGGCACTTCCGCAACAGGACTTGCGATGGCGGCTCTTGCGTGGAGGCGCGGCGTGCCGGTGATCTTTCTTATTCGGTCGGAGGATGCTGCTACAAAGCTGCGCTCTTACGGCATTGAGCATGTGCTTGTTACGAGCGATAAGGATTTCGAGAGCGAATTGAGCAAGCTCATGGCGGAGCTTGGCACAACGGCGGTGTTTGATGGCATTGGTGGCGAGCTCACCAGCCGCATTGCGCCGACGCTCCCCATGTACTCTGCGATCTACTTCTATGGATTTCTGGGGGCTACCGCACCCGTCACAATCTCCTCTTCTCATCATGACGAAGAACCTTGTGCTCAAGCGATTCAGCAACTTTGCAAGTAAAACGGTCACTGATCCGCAGCGTCTCACTGCAGCCATCACCTACCTGGAAGGCGTGATCGATGATCCTCTTTTCCATACCCGGGTGGGCAAGGAGTTCGCATTCAATCAAATTGATATGGCAATGGCCTATGAGGCAACGCCGGGCGCCAAAGCGGTCCTCGTGCATGGCGAGCGGTAGCAACTGTCGGAAGCCTAACCTTTCTTGTTGCGCAAACGAAGGTTTACGCAATGCGATGCCCCCTGAGCTAAATCCCAGCACTTTGTGTTGCGAAAGGCTGTTGCCATTGTCTCTTCACTGGCGACAGTTTTGCACAACGGGATGATCGTCGAGGGAGCAAGTTTGAGGGAAGGAAGATGTGCGTTCCAGGTCTGATCAGATCTGACCATGGCATTGAGCTGGACGAACCGCTTGCGCATGCCGGTTTGCCTGCTTGCCGCAAGTGCTGGTAGAAGCCGCTAACCATTGGATTGAAACGAAGACCTGCAACCACGGACATGTAAAGGAGAGCGCGCAAGTGAGCTCGACCACCCCAGACATGCCGCCTCCCTTGCGACTTTCCGCTGTCGTTGTTGCACGGTGCTACTCCCACAAGGGCGGCGATCTGCTTGCGCTTCGTGGTGCCGAGTTCGGGAAGCTCGGCGATCATGATGCTGATGAGTACGGGGCCGACTCCGGGTACTGAATTCATCAGTAGTTCTGCCCTCTGCTTCCATTCCGCATTCTTTTCAATGAGTGCTGCCAAGCGCGCGTTGACCTGCTTCAATCGATCTTTCAGGAAACGGACGGTCACCTCGATATCGTTCTGAGCATCGCCGCGCAGGGACATGCGCCAGTTGCGCTCGGCCACGATCATCTCGACCAGCTGCCGGTGGCGTGTTGCCAACTGATGCAATTCATTCAACTGCTGACTCCTCACAGGCCGGCACAGCGGCTTCACTGCTTCCGCGAAATCTGCGCTCATGCACGAGATTCAAGGGACTTGAACATCTATCATATTTATGAACAAGGCAACGGTTCGTGGAAGACAGAATATTCACGACTAGGCAAACACACTTTAGGGAGACCAGGCAGTATGAAGAATCACAATGCAATCAAGCGTTGGGCGAGCTATGTGCTCGCGACGGCAATTACCGGTGCAGCTGGCAACATGGCGCTCGCGCAGAGCGATACAGGCACCGTGACAGGAACAATTGAGGATGTTTCCGGGGCTGTGCTGCCGGGAACCATTGTCAAACTGACAAATACAGACACTGGCGCTGTCCAGAGCGTAACCTCCAGTGGCTCCGGCAACTTCAACTTCACCGCAGTTTCACGTGGCAACTACCGGGTTGAAGCGGTTCACGACGGCTTCCAGACCACAGCCCAAAACTTTACCTTGCAGGTTTCACAGACCCAGACACTGGAAGTGAAGCTGGCTGCTGGCGGAACCGCGACCGAAGTCGAAGTGACCGACGCCGCGCCGATTATCGACCTCGCGACTTCGTCGACTGGAGAAGTCATTGCAGGGCGGCAGGTGACGGAATTGCCCCTGAATGGCCGCAATTTCACACAATTGGCACTGTTAACCCCAGGCGTGACCCGTGGCAACTACGGCAATGCTGCCCAGGGTACAGCCGGAAATGCGGAAACATTCCGCAACAATCAGTCGGGGGCGGTTCGCTATCCTCAAACGGTGTGCGTCCCCAGGCGAACAACTACCTTCTCGACGGCATTGACAACAACGAAGCACTGGTCAACACGCTTGAGTTTTTCCCGAATATCGAGGCCACCGAGGAATTTCGCGTAAACACGAGCACAGCGCCTGCCGAATTTGGGCGCGCGGGTGGTTCGATCGTGCAGTCCTCGATCAAGTCCGGGACGAACCAGATTCACGGGTCGGCATTCGAGTTTGCCCGCTCGAGCCTGTTCGATGCGAACCCGAACTATACCTTCCTCGGTGCAAGCCCGGCTCCAGCGCCGCCGTTCAAGCGCAATACCTTCGGCGGTTCGTTCGGCGGTCCAGTCTGGAAGGACCACGTTTTCCTATTCGGCGACTACCAGGGCCTGCGGGATAGCTATCCTTATGGCCTTGAACAGGTTTCAGTCCCGACTTTAGCGATGCGGAACGGCGACTTCTCCCAGTTGCTGGGCACGGGACTTACAAACGCTCCATCGATTACCCCGGCTGGAGTTACCACAACAGTTGTGAATGGGGGTATCTACGATCCGGAGACCGGCCAGCAATTTGCCGGTAACATCATTCCGAGAAACCGGCTCAACCCGGCGGCTATCAATTACCTGAATGCCTTCCCGCTGCCTAATGTTCAGGGCACTTCCGGAGGTGTACAGAACAACTACCAAACAGACCGGACCAACATCGACCACGCGAACACCTTCGACGTACGCGCCGATGCAAACCTTAATACGCGCGACCGGGTGTTCTTTCGCTTTATTTACGACAACACGAACTTTACGCGAACCTCGCAACTGCCGAACCTTCCAGCCGGGTATGCTTCGGGTGAGAACTTTGTTCATGGGCGCGGGTACGCGCTGGGCGAGACCCACACGTTTGGGCTTAGTGTTGTCAATGAGTTCCGCGCAGGGTACAACCGCTATACCTTTGCTAACGTGCCCCCATTCTCGGGTACGCCCATCTCTGCGCCTCTTGGGATTGTGAATGCGAACCGCAATGCTAATCTTGGCGGCGGTGCGCTGATTGGTGGCAATGGTAGCTCGATCGATTACACCGGCGACTACGGTACCTATGCGGTGCCTGAGAACACCTACCAGTTCAACGATGCCGTGACCTATGTTCGCGGCCCTCACTCCTTCAGACTCGGCGGCAACGGCATTCGCCGCGACGTGGCGTTCTTCCGGCCTATCTCCGGCAAGGGCTACTTTAACTTTGGCAATGGCGACTTTACTGGCTATCCGGTTGCCGAGATGCTTACGGGCTTTGTCGACACCTACGGAATCGGCGCACAGAATGGCTTCTTCGGCACCCGAAACTATGAGATTGGTGCCTTCGTGCAGGATGACTGGAAGGTGTCGCAGAATCTGACTTTAAACCTGGGCTTCCGTTGGGACCTGATTACCTTTCCTACAGAGGAGCATAATCGGCAGTCGGCGCTGGACCCGAATACTGGGACAATTGAACTGGCCGGTGTCAACGGTGTACCGCGCTCCATCATCAATAACAACTTTAATAATTATGGGCCGCGCGTCGGCTTTGCCTATAACCCCTACAGCAACGGCCGAACAGTGCTGCGCGGCGGCTATGGTATCTTCTACTTTCTTGATCGCGGGGGTATCGATAATCAGCTTGGGCAGCAGGTGCCCTTCGGCGGCAGCGTGAGTTATGCAGCAGGGCAGGGTTCTCGCATCGCGTTTACGGGGCAGGCACCGACGGGCTCCACGAACAACACAGCGGCTACTGCGGCATTACCGCTGCCAGGCTACCCCAATTTCAACCCAAACAGTCCACCGGCCGGCATCAATGTCTTTGCCGTGGAACGTACAGAGAAGCTGCCTTCGGTACAACAGTACGACTTACAGGTGCAGCAGCAGTTCGGCGAGAAGACGGTTATAACAGTTGGTTATGTGGGTAACAAAAGCACCCATCTTGCGACCGGGCTGAACGATAATACGAACGCTCTAGGGCAGGCTAATACGAAAACAGTGACCTACCCGAATCTGGGTCAGGTTATCCTGAACAACACCAGCGGGGTCGCGCACTACAACAGCTTCCAGGCGCAGTTGAACTATAAGGTGCATACCGGCTTTACGTTCACCAGCTCCTATACCTGGTCGCATAACATCGATAACACGGACGGCTATCTTGGCTTGTATGCGGTAAGCCCGCTGAACGTAAACGATCCGGCCGGCAACAAGGGCAATTCCTCGCTTGACCAGCGGAATGTTTTTGTGGCGAGCGCGCTCTATGATCTTCCGTTCGGGCATGGACATGCTTTCGGCAGCGACTGGGGGCACGGGCTGGAGCTAGCGGCAGGCGGCTGGCAGATAAACACTATCGTGCAAGCAGAAACAGGTACTCCATTTTCCATTCTGTTCAACCAGTATGGCAATACGTTTAGCCCGCGAGCCAATGCCGTGACGCCGGTGCAAGTGACTCACAGCGTGGCTGGGCCTTACTTCACAGGTGCATTTACCGTTCCCGCAGCCGGGCAAGAAGGCAACACTGGGCGTAATGAGTTTTACGGTCCGGGACTGGCCACGGGGGATGTATCTCTATTCAAGACGCTGCATATCACCGAACGTTTTGGCACGGAGTTGCGTGCCGAAATCTTCAACGTGACTAACACCCCGCAGTTCGGCGGTCCGGACACGACGCTGCAAGATGCGTCGAGTAACAACGGCGTTTACACCACTGCCGGTACCCGGTTCGGCCGAATTACAAGCGTGCGGCTAGCGTCGGAGCGGCAGATGCAGATGGCTGTTCGCTTTGTTTTCTAAATGCTGAATGTATATGAACTTGGCGCCGTGATGACTTACACCTTCACGGCGCTTTTTTATTGCGTAAGGCTAGCTTTTTATCTCACCTGTAAGGATTCAATAACATGCCGCAAAACGTCTTTACCCGGCGCACCGTGCGCGACCTTTTTACTTTTTTATTCTTCATTTCATTGTGCCCATTCGGGCATGGCAGTTCCACAACAGCTGCTCCAGTAATTTCCGCAATAGAGCCACCGGAGTGGTGGGCTAATATGCCCGCAGCCATGCTGCTGGTACGCGGCGAGCACCTGGAGGGTGCCAGGTTGACCGTAAGCGATCCTTCGATTGCTGTGACCGCTACGCGCATTTCCGCCAATGGTCACTGGGCAGAGCTGCACCTCAGCGCGTCACCTATTGCGCCGGAGCAGATTCGCATTACGGCTGCGACAAGCGCTGGGCAGGTCACTGCGCCATACACCTTTGCGCAGAGACGCCTGGCAAGCGATGGCTTTGCCGGTTTCTCGTCGAAAGATGTGATGTACCTCATCATGACGGATCGTTTTGCCGATGGCGATCTGAAGAACGACGGTACGGCTGCCGTCCACGCAACTGAAGCGGCGTCACCGCGCGGCTGGCATGGCGGCGACCTTCGGGGTGTTACCGAGCATCTCGATTACCTGCAAACACTCGGTATCACTACGGTTTGGGTCACGCCTGTATATCAGAATCATGAAGCGCAGAGTTACCACGGGTACGGAGCCACCAACCTGTACGCGGTAGACGAACACTATGGCACGCTCGCCGATCTGCAACAGTTGGCGTTGCAATTGCATAGACGCCACATGAAGCTGGTACTAGATACAGTGCCGAACCACATTGGACCGGCCCATCCCTGGGTTACAGACGAGCCGGAACCAGACTGGTTCCACGGCACAGCGGCTGAGCACCACAAGGCTGTAGGCGAGTTCGCACCACTCATCGACCCACACGCGGCATGGCGCGACCAGCGCGATATTTTGCAAGGCTGGTTTGCCAATACGCTGCCGGACATGAACCAGGAAAACCCGGATGCCGCGCAGTATCTGACGCAAAACGCGATCTGGTGGATCGAGCAGACAGGAGCCGATGGACTGCGCATCGACACCTTCCCCTACGTGGCACGGCCATTCTGGCACGACTTCCATGCAAGCCTGCACACGCTCTATCCAAGCTTGACAACAGTTGGAGAAGTGTTCAACGGCAACCCAATCATCACTTCTGCTTATGCAACTGGGGTTACGCGCAATGATCTGAATGGCTCAGTCGATACAGGTCTTACGACACCCTTTGACTACCCGACTTACTTCGCAATACGTGAGGTGCTGCTGCGTGGAAAGCCAATGTCGCACATGGCGGAGATGCTGCTTCAGGACTCGCTGTACCCGCATCCGGAGCAGCTGGTGACGTTCCTCGGTAACCACGATACCAAACGGTTCCTGGGTGAAGATGGCGCAACTCCAGAAAAGTTGAAGCTTGCTTTCGCAATGTTGCTGACAATGCGCGGCACACCGCAGATATACTCCGGCGATGAGATCGCGATGGCTGGCGGGGACGATCCTGACAACCGGCATGACTTCCCCGGTGGCTTTCCCGGCAAGCCAGAAGCTTCATCGCAGAGTGCTTTTATTCCCGGACAGCGTACCCCGCCGCAAGCAGACATGTACGACTGGGTGCAACATCTGCTACAGCTGCGCGCACATTATGCAGAACTCAACGCAGGCGAGGAGCAGGTACTGCATGCGGATGACGACACACTCGTCTATGTGCGCGGCAGCAACCTGGGCGAGGGCTGCTCGAGTGGAAACAGCCGAGTGCTGGTAGTGGTCAATAAATCTACGGAAACGAAAATGCTTTCCCTGGCAACCGACAACACCGCACTCGCCGGGTGTAAAGCATTGAAGCCGCTACTAGGCTCCATCTCAGTCAATGCCGTTTCACAGAGCAACCAACAAGTAAGTGTCCCGCCCGGAGCAAGCCTGCTGTACTGGAAGTGACTTCCGGCTGCCGGATTGCGTCCATTATTTTCTCAGGAACTCTTCATCTTGCTGAATGACCACGAATAGTACCGCCTACGTGGCTTGCGGCCACTTACGTGGCATTTTGCAGGGAAAAGCATGGCGTGCTCTATCGTCCGTTTTCTAGCGGAACCCAGGATTCTTCTGACGCTTGGCTCTCATCCATGAACAAACAACTAACACCTAAAACGAAAGAATCCCGAACGTTCAGATTGCCGCATGCCTCTCCTGATGAGGTAAAGATTTTCAATATAATCTTTTTCAGGAATACATAATTCATGGATCGTGAAGATAATTCAAGGAATGAGACTGAAGACCGCCTAGCGATTTGGAAGACCAGTTCAATCGCTGTCACCAGCTTTCAAGGCCGACGTTTGCCGGAATCTTGTCACCTGGCAGGGTATGCGGCTTTGGTCGAGCAGTATCGTCTCTCGGTAGTCCTGCCTCCGATACTGGCGGCGATTGGTGAGCGGCACATCAGGAGTTCCATTGACGCTTGGCAGATTCTAACGCCGCGTCATGCTCCGCTCAACACCCTCTCTGGACACCTGACCTTCTCGCTCAAGTGGGAAGGAGTGCAGTTAGGAGTTCTTGCCGCACTCTTTCAAATCGTCGAAGATGCGGAGATCGAGCAGATCGTCTCTGAAACGCCAAATGGAGCTTACGCGCGGAGACTTTGGTTTTTATACGAATGGCTTACAGGCCGGACACTTGCTCTCCCAGACATGGGCAAGGTCAAAGCAGTTCCCGTGATTGACCCCGAATTGCAGTTCGCCCTAGTAAAGGGCTCCACCGTGACGCGCCAGATGCCTTTGTAAGCCCCGTTGAGTTGTTCTTCGATATGCCGAAGAGCACCTTGGACTTGTTGTGGTGGTTCCTACAGCAAAATGATGGAAAGCTTTCTAAACGCGCGAGGGAACGCGAGTCCTCCAAGCTTACAGAGGGCGAAACTTCTGCGATCGAGGAAGTGTTCGCGCAAGTTTGGGAGGCAACGGACAA
>CAXSFX010000149.1:0-9069 GCA_964236655.1 uncultured Acidobacteriaceae bacterium
GCGGAATCACCTCCGGCTTGGTCGGTTTCTCCGAAGAAGTTACCTGGCGCGCCAGGCACTTCGGGTTTTGGCAGGCATTGACCAGCAGAACTACTGCCCTCGACACGCCCACGTTTTTACAGATCACGATGGTCGATGGAATTTTCAAGTCGATGCAGGCGGATCATCTCTTTCGGTCACTTCCATCCGGAGCAACCGAGATGAAAGACCTGTTTTCTATCGCTGCCCCTCTTCCGCTGCTTGGACTGCTTGCTGAAGTTCTTTTTCTTCGTCGGTACATGCTGTTTCTTTTGCGGGAGCGCAACGCAGTTATCAAGCATGTTGCGGAATCCGATGCGTGGAAGCAATACCTGCCTGTTTCTGAGGTTCAGCCTGGCCGGGTGCGCCCATGAAGATTGTTATCGCAGGTGGCAGCGGACAGGTCGGAACCATTCTTGCGCGGCATTTTCACCGACAAGGTAAGGAGGTCGTCATCCTAAGCCGTAGTCAGGGCGCATCTCCCTGGCGAACCGTAACCTGGGATAGCTCTACTCTCGGTCCCTGGCTAAGCGAGTTGGACGGTAGCGATGTTCTGATCAACCTGACAGGCAGAAGTGTCAACTGCCGCTACAACAATAGAAATCGTGCTGCAATTCTTAACTCTCGCGTCTTGTCCACCAAGGTTCTTCACCAGGCTATTGCTGCAACAAAGCGGCCGCCGGCAGTGTGGTTAAACGCAAGTACGGCAACTATTTATCGTCATGCGCTGGATCGCCCCATGGATGAAGCAACAGGGGAGATTGGAGGGCAGGAGGCCGGTGCCCCGGATACATGGAGGTTCTCAATCAAGGTTGCACAAGCCTGGGAAGACGCCTTTTTCGCTGTTGCCACGCCCGGCGTAAGACAGGTTGCACTTCGAAGCGCGATGACCTTCAGTCCCGATGCAGGAGGTGTGTTTGATGTTTTTCTACGCCTTGTTCGTTACGGCTTGGGAGGCACGAATCTACCGGGCAATCAATTCGTCTCGTGGATTCATGAGGATGACTTTGCTCGTTCTGTCGATTTTCTTATTGCCAATCCGGAGATGCAAGGAGCCGTAAACCTGGCATCCCCTCATCCGCTGCCCAACCGGGAGTTCCTCCGCATTCTTCGAGACACCTGGGGTGCTCGCATTGGGTTGCCGACAGCCCGCTGGATGCTGGAAGCAGGCACCTTTCTGATGCGGACGGAGTCGGAACTTGTGCTCAAGAGCCGACAGGTTATTCCCCGCCGCCTTCTTGATGCTGGATTCACGTTTGACTTCCCTGCCTGGCCGGATGCAGCGAAGGATCTTGTGGCCCGATGGAGGCAGTCCGCTTCTTAGGCGCTTAGCAAATCGGTGCTACGCACATTCCAACTGGCCCCATGGTGGTGGCTGAACTCCTTACGGCACAACCGGCAAATCAACAAAGCTCGCCTGCCCCGCCGCGTGGAACACCGTATCTGTCGCCTTTTGATAATCCCCAGGCTGTGCGAAAAAGATGTTCGGCACAAACGTCTGCGGATTGCGATCGTACAGGGGGAACCAGCTTGACTGTACCTGCACCATCACCTTGTGCCCGGGTAGAAACACGTGATTCGCATTCGGCAAGGCGAATTTGAACAGCAGCGGCTTCCCTGCCGCAAGCGCCTTCGGCTCCGCGAAGCTCTCCCGGTAGCGTCCGCGGAAGATATCCATTGTGACCGGCAGCTGATAGCCCCCGAGCTCCGGCTGGCCCGCTACCTCGTCCGGATACACGTCAATCAGCTTTACGACCCAGTCCGCATCCGTCCCCGTTGTGGCGGCAATCAGGTTTGCAACCGGTGCGCCGCTGATCGTCAACGGCTCGGTCAGCACCTCGCTCGTAAACGTCAGCACATCGGGACGCCCTGAGAACTCCCGCTGATCATCTACCAGCCAGCGTACCCACGACAGGTTCTCTGTGTATCCAACCGGCTGGCTTGGCCGCGACCGGTACGGCACCGGCTTCGCCGGGTCCGCCACATACGTGTCTGAATATGTGTTTGGACCTTCATCCGCCGCAGGCTGCTTGAACCCGAGCTTTCCCCCTGCATGCAGATACAGCGGCTTCAGCACCGGTACAGCGCCGCTTGCTGCCGAGGGCCACGTCTCTAACCGCTCCCATTTATTTGCGCCTGTTTCAAACGCCGTCACACGCGCCATGTCCATTGCGGGTGCACCGTCTTGCAGGTAATGCGCCAGAAACGGCGCGAGAATCTGCTCTCGGAAGTAAAGCCCGGTGTCACTCCGAAATTTGATCGGCCCCAGTGACTCTGCATGCTCAATCTCCTGCCCGTGATGCCATGGGCCCATCACCAGGTATAGATTTTTCCTGTCCTCCGGCTTCGCTTCGAGCGCCTTGTAGACCGCCATCGCACCGTAGATATCTTCCTGGTCCCACAGGCTGTCGACCAGCATGGTCGGCACTGTCAGCGGCTGTGCAGCCAACAGCTTGTCCATGGCCTGCCCGCTCCAGAAGCTGTCATAGCTTGGGTGGGCGGTGATCTTCTGCCAGAAGCCGATCTGGTCCATGTTCCGCTGCTTGCCCAGCTCCCCTGCCGACCCGGCATTCATGTACATATCGTAGTCATCAAAGTTTGAAGACAGCCACCGAGCCTCGTTCGACCGCGTCGCCGTCTGCTCATAGATGTAGGGCAGGTTCTGCTGGCGGAACGCGCCGTTATGGAACCAATCATCGCCCATCCATCCGTCTACCATCGGGTTCATCGGGACCACGCACTTCAGGGCCGGATGCGGATGCACGAGCGGCGTCAGTGACAGGAACCCGTCATAACTGATCCCAAGAATTCCTACTTTGCCGTTCGTTTCCGGCACATGCTTCACCAGCCAGTCCAGTGAGTCGTATGTATCGGTTGACTCATCAACCGGCGTCGGATTCAACGGTCCATGGAAGGGCCGGTTCATCACATAATCGCCCTCGCTCCCATACTTGCCGCGGATATCCTGAACCACCCGGATGTAGCCGCCGCTCAGGATCGGCTCCACCGCATTGTCATAGCCCCACAGACTCACACCCAGGTGCACGCTCGGCGTATTTGTTGTCAGCGCCGTCGCGCCGTAGGGCGTCCGCGTCATCAGGATGCCTGCATGTTTCGCACTCCTGGGTACCAGGATTACCGTATGCAGTTTCACCCCATCACGCATCGGGATCATCACATCACGCCGCTCGTAATTCATCCCCGCTGTAGGCTGCTGAAATGTCTGCGGTGTCTCACTTGGATAATTCGGATACAACGGCGCTTGCTGTGCCCCTGCAACCGCCGCCATGGCAGCACCACACCAAGCCAAACTGATAGCCACTCGCAACATACCCGTCATAGCGCCTCGACCCAAAGGGGATACCGGCAACGTATCACGCCGGAGCAAAGAAAACCCTTTATTCAACGCTCACAACCGTTTTCAGCCGGGCGTACCACGTTGCAAAACCCAGGAGCGGGAGAGCGTTGTCACACCTCTCTTTGCTTTAGGTGAAAGAGGACCGCGAGCGACGGTATCTAATTTGCCTTGGCTGCCGGCAAAGTAGTGGAGTCGTCACGGATAATTTTCCAGCCTCGCGCCGTCTTTTCGAAGACGAGGAGGTAGAAACCGTCCCGATTACCTCCGCCGCCGGTCGTCCGCTCCAGATGGAACTTGCCTGTCAAAGTTGCGAAATGCGCATCCAGCGGTTGCACCTCCATCTCGGAGAAGCTCAGCCTCCCCATCTTCTCCGGCGTCCCATATGCCGAGTGATAGCTTGCGAGCATCCCCGCATATCCTTTGCTGATCTGTCGGCTGATGAACAAGATATCCGGCGAGTTCTTGTAAGCAGTTGCAAAGGTGTCAAGGTCGCCGCGATTCCAGTCAGCCGCGCTTTTGTCCATTACCGCGCGAATGGCATCCACCTGCGCCGACATCGGTGCCGCGGAAGCCAAGACAAGCAAGAAACACACCAGCAGGTGTACCGGCCTCATGCAGCATCTCCTACGAGTTGAATTTTCAAGACGCTCCAATTTCCGCACTATAGCAGTTATCGGTCGCGCAGCACCCTATCTGTTAGCTCCCGGGTTAATTTACTTGGCCTGAGCTGCCGCAGCTGCCATGGCTTCGTTGAAACCTTTGTACAAGGAATGGTAGTTCCCGTTAACCTCGGCAAAACGCTGCGCTTTAACCCGTTCTACCAGCACTTCCGTTGTGTCGGGCGAGGTCTTCAGGATGTGCATCGTCTCCTCGATATAGTCCTTCAACGGCATGGCGCGCGGATCACTTGCCTGTCTGGGTCCTTGTAACTCCGTCTGCACGTAGGGCGGCACTAACTCAATCACCTGCACAGCGGTATTACGAAGCTGGAAGCGCAGCGACTGAGTGTAGGAGTGGATAGCCGCCTTGGTCGCGCAATAAGTCGGCGTTGTTGCCATCGGTACAAATGCCAGCCCCGACGAAACAGTCAGAATCGCTGCTTGCGGCTGCGCCTTCAATAGCGTCAGCAGTGCCGAGGTCAAGCGCATGGGTCCTAACAGGTTGGTGGCAATGGTCGTCTCCGCGTCAGAAAGGCTGCCACTTGCCAAATCTTCATCACGCATGATGCCTGCATTGTGAATGACAACATTTAACGCCGGATACTTGCTGCGAACTTGTTCCGCAAAGTTCTGGATAGAGTTACTATCCCCGATATCGAGTACTTCGGCCTTCATGCCTGGATTGGTTGCGGTGACCTGGTCGAGCACGTCCCTGCGGCGGCCTGCGATGATGACCTGGTTGTCTTCTGCCTGGAAAGCCTCTGCAAGCCTACGGCCTATGCCGGAGCCGCCGCCTGTAATCAGAATGGTATTGCCGCTTATTTGCATGATGTTCTCCTTGATGCCTATCGTAGGATGATCACAAACCATTGGGAAGTAGGCACCTGTAAGCGCCGTACTTACCTAAAAGAGAGTGACTATATGATCAACAAAACTACTATGCGTGACCATATTCCCTATCCTGCTCCACCTGCGGAGAATGATCCGGAACTGGAGGCGCTGGTCCGGGAAATTATCGGTCGCGTTGCCGACAAGTGGACCATGCTGGCGCTTGAAGTGCTGGAGGAGCATGGGCGGCTGCGGTTTACCCGTCTCGGCGAGCTGATCGGAGGCATAAGCCAGAAGATGCTGACCAAGACGATCCGCCAGATGGAAGCGGATGGACTGGTGGTGCGGACCGTGTTCCCTGTCATTCCGCCCCGGGTTGAGTATGAGTTAACCGGTCTCGGTCGAAGCCTGGGTGCGGCGTTTTGCGGAGTCTGGATATGGGCGGAGCAGCACCGTGGGACTATCCTGCAATCGCGCAAGGCATTTGCTGAGCGTGCGGCGGCTGCCCAATTTACAATGGATTGAAAATCAGCACCGGAGCAGCGGGATATTTTGAGCGCTGCTCCCGGCAGCAGCGGTCCGCCATTACTGTCAGCCATTACTCTGGATGCATGCGCTTGAAATTAAGCCTGTCACTTTCTGCAGCCCTCTTGACTTCTTCTCTCGATATGGCGCATGCGCAAGCGAGCGCATGGCATCGCTACCAGGTGCGCGTGGAGGCTACCCAGGTGAACCAGCCGCACTGGGCAACCCCGCTAATAACTACAAATGCAAGGATCGAACAAGGGCTTCGGGCTGACTTTGCCCGGCAAACTGCGCCAAACGGCCAGACGACATGGAATTACGGGAGCAATCACGGTCTGCAGATTATTCCGTTTGGTCGAACAGAGTTTCGCGTGAGCGTGCCGCCGTTCTTCACCCATTCAAGCCCCCGGATTCTGGATGGTTTCGGCGATTTTGCACTTCGCATCAAGTACCGTTTTTACGGCAGCAATGAGCAACACCATAACGCCATTGTGACCGGCTTGATCGCGGCCAGCCTGCCGACCGGCAAGGAAGCAAATGGAAGCTGCTGTGCCGTTCTTATCCCGGCCCTGGAGATCGGCAAGGGATTCGGCAAGCTCACCTTGACCTCTGCCGCAAGCGGAGCACTGCCGGTAACAAATACAACGAGTCTCGGACGTTCTGTAATCTGGAATAATGATATTCAGTATCGACTTACAAATCTTGTCTGGGTTGAGACCGAGTTTAATTCCACCTTCTACAAAGGTGGCCGCAATGATGGGCATGCGCAGACGTTTATCACTCCGGGCATTATTGTCGGACGTGTTCCTTTCAGGCGTGAACACACTTCAAGCGGTACTCCACTGTCGTTCACGCTTGGGGCGGGAGAGCAGATTGCCCTGACTCACTTCAACACCTACAACCATTCACCGATATTTAGTGGGCGCTTCCGCTTTTGAGGGGCTGCTTCTCCTAATATCTTTATAACTTCAACATATCCTTGTAATTTTGACTATGTCGCAGGCGTATTTCTCTTTAAACTCCGAGGCCGATCTCAATGCATTCTGAACTTCGCACCCTTGGCCGCTCCGGCCTCCTTGTTAGCCCGCTTGCACTCGGCACCATGACCTTCGGCAACAAAGGCTGGGGCTCAACCGATGAAGTGTCACAAGCTGTCTTCAACGCCTACGTGGAGGCAGGCGGCAACTTCATCGACACGGCGGATGTATACAGCGGCGGCCGCAGCGAGGAGCTACTGGGCAGCTTTCTTTCGGAGCGCAAGCTGCGCGACCGGATCGTGCTAGCCACCAAGTTCAGCTTCAACGGCGGCAACAGCCGCAAGAACATGCATCGCGCGCTTGAGGGCTCGCTGCGCCGCCTGCGTACAGACTATGTGGATCTGTACTGGATGCACGTGTGGGACACGGTGACGCCGCTTGAAGAGGTACTGCAGGCGATGGGCGAGCTGGTACGGGCAGGCAAAATTCGCTACTTCGGTTTGTCAGACATGCCGGCCTGGTACGCGACTCGCATGGCGACGATGGCCGAGGCGCAGCATGCTCCCGGCCCTATCGCCATGCAGATGGAGTACTCACTGGTAGAGCGCGGCATTGAGCGTGAGCATGTCCCTGCGGCGGCAGCGTGCGGCATGGGCGTAATGCCCTGGAGCCCGCTTGCCGGAGGTTTCCTGAGCGGCAAATACAGCCGCAGCGACCAGGCCGCCAAGGGGCGCTTGAGCGGTTCCAATCCCTTTCAAGGTCCGTTCAGCAAGTTTACCGAGCGCAACTGGCGTGTGCTGGACGCGCTGCAGTCCGTGGCTGCTGAGCTTGGGCAACCGCCTGCGCAGGTGGCCCTGGCCTGGACGCTGGGCCAACCGGACATCAGCTCGCCCGTGTTGGGGGCCAAAACGGTTGAGCAACTTGAAAACAATATCGCGGCGTTAACGCTTCAGCTGAGCGACGAACAACGGAAAGTGCTCGATGCGGTCAGCCTGCCGGAAGGCGGCATTTCGCACGCGTTCTTCGGTGATGGACTGCGACGGATGATCTTTGGCGGCGCGGCGGTGCGGGGCCGGTACTAGCGTTTGGCGTTATACCAGCGCCGCGCCTGCAATCTGCTCAAGCACTGTCAGCGGCGCATGTTCCGGGGCGACCTGCGCCCCGCGCTCTACCAGGAAGGTCTGCTCCAGCGCGTACTGCCCTGCCAGTACAGCGTGCGGCACGGTATCGGTAAACACCATCCAGCTTGAGCCCGGCGCAAATCTGAAAGCCTGCCGGGGTACCTCCCGCTGCCAGCTATCGTTTTCCTTCAAAAAGTTGTGGAAGCGCATCATGAAGTCGTCATATGGGGTCCGCTTGACGGCAGGTAGAACCGCGCCTAACCCTAGTGCCCGAGCGGTACCCTTTGCCGCGCGGCTCACTGCGCTGTCAGGTTGGGGCGCGAGCTGCGCCGGTGCAAAATGGGGTGCAAGCTGCCGGAACGGCTCGCTGACTACCCAGTCTCGCGTGCGCTCCGGGTGGATGTTGTTGAAGAAGCGAAGGATGCGCGCGCCATGCGTGGGCCGTGTCGGAAAAGCGTCTGTGTGCAGCAGGTCGTTGCGCTTGCGCAGAGGCAGGTCCCGGTTCTGCTCCTCTTGAGGGCGAAAACTCGCGTAATCACGCCGCATGTGGCCAGCGTAGGGCTCCAGCAGGCCGCCAAGAAAATTCGTCACTGTATCGGAGTACCAATGCATGACTTCGCGCAGCCGCTCCGCCGCCGCACCGCCTGCATCAAGGCCGGTCAGCACATCGGCTGCGGGCTTGTAGGCGATGTTTTTGTGCAGGGAGGAGTCGGCCTGCTGCCGGCCCAGCAGGAAGGCAATGTTATCCGCGGTTAAAGGCACCGGCGTTTGCGGAAAGTAGAGAATCGCGCCCGCTTCCAGCTGCGCGCACCATGCCCGCTTTTCTGCCGTGCCTGCTGCTTGCAGGGCTTTGAGCCCAACTTCAATGATGGCCATGCCGCACCTCTGTTTCAGCATACCGGTGCGCGGGTCTGCTGCGGTCCAACTAGACGCGCTATGAATGGGCTCCATAAATCTCACTTTGACAAGAGGACGCGCCCGCCACACACTGTGGATGGCTCCGCAGCGCCGGCCACGACTTGCCAATCATTTTGGAGGACCCTTATGACTCGCTTTACCTGTCTGCTTGCACTCACCCTCGGCCTTCTACCGGCTACCGGTCACTCATCTGCCGTCACCTTGCAGTCTCCCGCCTCAGCCGACAAGCCGATGCCCAGCCCCGCCGCCGATGCCAATGTCATGCTTGACGGCAAGCCGGTCTCCATTCATTACAACGCCCCATCTGTGCGCGGTCGCAAGATCATGGGCGACAAGGTTCCCTATGGCAAGGTGTGGCGCACCGGTGCCAACCCGGCAACAGTTTTCAAGACAGGCACCAATCTCAAAATCGGCAACGCAGAAGTCCCGGCAGGCACCTACACGCTCTACACACTGCCGTCTGAATCCACCTGGATGCTGATCGTCAACAAGCAAACCGGCCAGTGGGGCACGGAGTACAACCAGGGGCAAGACCTCGTCCGCGTCCCCATGAAGAAGACCACCCTGCCGCAACCGCAAGAAAAGATGAGCATCAGCTTTGAAGATACTCATGGGAAAAGCACGATCCTGCACATTCGCTGGGAAACTACGGATGTATCCGTGCC
>CAXSFX010000150.1:0-9042 GCA_964236655.1 uncultured Acidobacteriaceae bacterium
CGCCCTTCTCGCGGTGCCCCCAACGCTTGCCGGTCGGGCTGCGCCGAAGGCGGATGAACCCTGCATCCAGTGCGGCGCGCACGATCACCTTGCGCTGGCTCGGCCCAACGCAAAGGCGGTCCTCAAGCTCCGTGTCGGACGGCCAAACGATGGGACCAAGGCCGGGGCCGCCATCCCAATCCTGCGCCGGGCTGTAGCTCATCAGGCAGTCAACCAAGTCCACCACCCTCCGGGGCACGCCTAGCGCCGCAGCAGCGCGTTTGAACGAAGCCACTGCCCGGCCGGGGCTGGTCGGGGGAAGGCAAACGGCTCCGGCCGATTCGGCACGGAGCTGGGGTGGAGTGATCTTACGCCGGCCTGTCGGCGGCGCGGTGTGCGTGTCCATGCTCTTGTCCTTGGTTGGGACAAGCCTTCGGAGAGGGCACAAACCCGGCGTCGAGTGCCTTGACGGCTCAAAGAGCCATCGCTAGTCTCGTTATCAATCTGTCGCCTATGTTCAGCCTGTCAGGGCTGGGGTTTGAAGCCTCTCGGAAAGCCGCCCTTGCAGGGGCGGCTTTTTCCGTTTCCGGCTCGCTCTCGTGGGTTAAATTACAGGGTAGCCAGCACTCCTCACAACTGAGCTATGATTGTCGGCGTTTCAGCGGCGCACGTCCATGCGTCGTAGCCTGCGCGACACCGACACATTGGAAGCACACCTCTTCCGCATCGCTCTGTCAACAAGTACAGGTTGTGTATGCCTTACCTGCATACGTACACAAGGAGACAAGCTGTTGCACAACGTCTCTCCCAGAGAACCCTGTCCTCCAGCCATGCATGTTGCCCAACACGCGCCATACTTCCCCAAACCTGCCGGGCAGCAACGAGGCGCATTTCGTCGCCTTCTATGAGCCACCCCAGGGTTTCGGCGTCAGTGGTCACGATCCCCGCCCGGGACGGCTACCCGCTTGGGGCCACGCTGCACTTGCCATCCCGCGCGCCTCCGGTGGGCCTGGTGCTCGTCCATGCGGCCACGGCGGTGGCGGCCCGCTACTACGCCCCGTTCGCCGCGGCGCTGGCCGAATGCGGCCTCGCGGCACTCACCTACGACTACCGCGGCATCGGCGCGTCCCGGCCGCCCCGGTTGCGCGGCTTCGGCGCGCGGATGCGCGACTGGATCGACCTCGACGCCGAAGGAGCCGTGGCATGGGCGCGAGCGGTCCACCCGGGCCTGCCGCTGCTCGCGGTCGGCCACAGCCTAGGCGGGCACGCCGTCGGCCTGTGCGACGGCAGCCGGCACCTCGCGGGCGCGGCGTTGGTCAGCTCGGCGGTGGCGTGGATCGGCTACGTCCAGGACGCCGTAGAACGCTTGCGCGTCCGCAGCCTGCTCCAGGTAGCGGGTCCCGCCCTGGTCCTCGCCTGCGGCTACGCCCCGATGCGCCGGCTGGGCATGGGCGAGGATCTGCCCGGTCCGGCATTCCGGGACTGGGCGCACTGGATCGGGCAGCGGCGCTACTTCTTCGACGACCCCAGCATGAACGCCGCGGCGCGCTTCGCGCGGGTCCATGCGCCGCTGCTGCTCGTCGGCGCCGACGATGACCCCTGGACCCCGGCGCCCGCCATCGACCTGCTTG
This sequence comes from uncultured Acidobacteriaceae bacterium, assembly GCA_964236655.1. Lineage (GTDB taxonomy): Bacteria > Acidobacteriota > Terriglobia > Terriglobales > Acidobacteriaceae > EB88. The sequence goes on from CAXSFX010000150.1 coordinate 1,611, forward strand.
GGTCCTACTTCATCGGTGCGGCCGTGGAGCGCTGGCAAGTTGACCCAGCCAGCACCACCACTGGCTGGCTAGGGCACAGTGGTTTCTTCCGCGTTGAGCATAAGCGTACGCTCTGGCCCCGCCTCACTGGCTGGCTCACGCGGCAGGCGTTGGCCGGCTGCACCCTGGGATAAATGCATAGCAAACCATCTGCTACAAAAATGCTTGAAGGGAGCGCAGCCCTCTTCATTTTAACTCAGCGGGACAATAGAACGTGCCAAACTGGTGTCTATTGCCATTTTTGTGACCAAATACTTTTATAAATGCAGGGAGTGAGGGCCACGTTAACCAAGCAAATGAAGGTTGAATGGAGATTCAGTCTGGCTCCTATACGCCAGGACTTGATTGCCGGCCAGCGGTAAGGAACAAGGGTACTTACGAGCCTACACCGCCTGTTGATGACTTCTGGGACAGGCGTGCAGCTGCTGACTTGATAGGTCTCTGGTTGAACTGCATCCAAAGGCAGGTGGTTCCAGTTATATACCTGTACCTTCCACCTACTAGCCGATAGGTCTCTACATTGAACCTTCACAAGCCCCAGTCGAACCAGAGTGTCACTAAAGGGTGGCGCAGCTCTGCTCGGAGCTGGTGGGTGCGAGTTGTTAGCAAAATCGCACGTAGAAGAACCGTCAGCCTCGGTGTCGACAATATAATGAGTCTCAATCGCCTTGCTGCTGGCGGCGTTATGATGCTTGCCCTCTGGGCGATTGGCGACGAGTTGCTAACTGCTCAGTGGTCAGGCCCAGTTCTTGCTTGGATTACCGGCGCGGCTATTATGCTCTTCTATTGTGATATAGGAGGTCGGCTGGGTGACATCAGGCGCTGTGTTGGACTTGTCCTTGATGTCTCAGGCGCGACAATCATGCTCATTGCGGGAGGATACGAGACCGCGTTCTTGTATGCCGTCTATTTGTGGGTCATCATAGGATATGGGTTCAGGTTTGGCGTTAGATATCTAGTGTCTGCTTCGGTTCTGAGCATAGCAGGATTCGCTTTGGTTATTGTAATTGACCCTTTCTGGAGTGTCTATCTCAATCTTTCCCTTGGCCTGCTAGTAGGACTTGCCGTTCTGCCGGCTTATTCTTCTGCTCTGATTACTCAACTCGCAAAAGCACGTCGGCGTGCAGAGAGAGCAGACAAAGCCAAATCGGCATTTCTTGCGAGCGTCAGCCACGAGTTACGCACGCCGTTGCACGCCATTATCGGGACGACTGAGGCATTGCGGGCGACATGTCTCGACGACATTCAGTCCGATATGCTCGAAACAATAGATTTCGCAGCAGAAGGTCAGATTGCCCTCATCAGCGACCTCCTGGAATTTGCTACAACCGGAGTGAAGCATAGCGAAAGTGTTACCGAGGAATTTAACCTGCTGGAGCTTCTTGGGAAGGTAATAGCAATTTCGGCCGTCGCGGGAACCAAAAAGCGGTTGCTGGTAAGCTCCTATATAACTGCACGAACCCCCCTCCGGCTGAAGGGGGATGAGCGCCGCATTCGAGAAGTGCTGCTGAACCTTTGTAGCAACGCCATCAAATTTACGCATCACGGTTCGGTCACGGTATCAGCGGACGGCGTAGTCGATGAAAATGGGAATGTTGCACTTAGAATCGAGGTTATGGACACTGGTATTGGCATTGCACCTAATCATCTGTACAAGATATTTGACCGTTTTACACAAGCAGACGATACTATCTTCAAACGCTTCGGTGGGACTGGGCTTGGGCTTGCCCTATGTCGGCAACAACTGCGGCTCATGGAGGGCAAGATTGGAGTAGAAAGCACTTTGGCTGCTGGTAGCACGTTCTGGATCAGTCTAGCTCTCCAAGCCATGGTTGAGACTGAAGCGCCACTGGCACCAACTCACGTCCTTGTTGTCGCTAAAGGAGCTTTGGAAGCATCTGTGCTACGTGAACGTCTAGAAGCCATAGCAGGAATGGGGGAAAGCGGATTAGTGCTTGATGTTATTCTCGAAGAGGCACAAGCCGCCTGGGACAAGGCCGCAAATGCCATGATCTATGCAGCTTCCGAATCTCTTGATGGGCTACCTAGTCAGGAGATTCGGGAGCGTTTCTCGACATCCATCAGCGCACGAAGCAGTGGCATTGAACTACAACGTGCCATTCGGATAGCTTCCTGGCAATCAATCCAGGTCCGAGCCGCTGTCATGCAGCGGGCAGTGGACAATTCACTCGACATGACTGGTATCCTGAAAGGATGCCGTATCCTGGTCGCGGACGATAACACAGTGAACCGTTCGATTATGGTGAAGATGCTTTCCCGCGCCGGCGCTGTCGTAACCCTGGCTGCGGATGGAGAGGAAGCGCTTGCCCTTCTTTCAACGGGTAATCTGGACCTGGGCTTATTGGATATCAATATGCCTGGTCTGAGCGGCATTGAGGCAGCGCAACTCTATAATTTTGCCGCCATGGGAGACCAGCGCATTCCTCTTGTTGCTTTAACCGCCGATGGAAGTGCTGATACTCAGGCACGATGCTTGCGGGCTGGGATGGCGGCCTGCTTGGTCAAACCGATACGGACGGCAGTCCTTCTCGATGCCCTCAAGCACGCCTTGAATCATTCTCAGGCAGTCGAAACCAAGGCCATCTCAAGCCCCTCCATCGAGGTCGCTCCACGGATTGACTACAAGGCATTGGCGGAACTTGAAAGCCTCGGTGGCCCTGTGTTTGTTGAACAGCTTGTGTCTGACTTTAAGCAAGAGGGCGTTACAAGTCTTTCTTCCCTTGCTGTTGCCCTTGCTGTTCAAGATGTCCAACGCTTCCGCTTCGAGGCGCACTCGATCAGCAGCACGGCAGCAAACATGGGAGCCAGAGAGCTTCAAAGAATGTGCTCGCAACTTAGCAGAATTGCGGAGGACGTTTTCAGGTCTCAGGGCGCGGAACTCGTCGCTCGACTGCGACAAGAGTGGGACACAACATCTCTTGATCTAGACCAGCGTCTAACCGCTAGTGCCGCCGCCCGCCCGAGCATGGGCAATGGCAACGGCACCCAGCGGCTGACTGGCTAGCGTGCAGCAGCAGTGGACATGCCCGGTCGGGAACCTGAACTCTACCGCGCCCTATTCTGCAGCAAGTCCTCCTGCCTCGACGCTCCGGCGGCGGCGCCTATCCTGGGCGGCCACAAGATGAAGCATCCGGCGCAGGTCGGAAGAGGTAAGCTCCATGGCCGTGTCCACCCACACGTCGCATACATCGTGCAGCTCCTGTAGGCTTACCGGGCTGACACACCGCCGTGCCCTGTATGCTGCAGAGTGGGCTTTGTGACGCGACTGGTTCCGATGGATATAGGCTCGCACAGCCTCCTCGCCTTCGCCGGCCTCAGCCAACACGTCAACAATGCCCATTGTGTGCATCGCCTCAGCACTGAACACCTCACCAGATAGGATCATCCGCATAGCTGCGGCTGATCCTACACGCCTCGTCAAGAAGCAGTGGGCGCCCATTCCAGGAAACAGGTTCATCAAAACTTCAGGTAGCCCGAACCGGGCCTGACGTTCGGCAACCAGGACGTCGCAAGACAACAAACTCTCGAAACCGCCTCCCAACGCTTCGCCTTGTGCTAAGCCAATTGAGATGGCGCCACCATTGTACCCTGTCGCATTGTGGTAGGCTACTTCGACGCAGCTATAAGCATATTGAAGCAATCCTTCACGATCACCTTCGGTAATCTTGGTTGCAAAATGCGTCAGGTCTCCGCCCAGGCTGAAAACGCCGGGGGACCGTGAGCCGAGTACAACCCATCCCACCGTGCTCTGTACGTTTGCACAAGGTGCCGCCAGTGTTCGAATCCTTTCCTGAACGGCGTGCAAATCGCTGAGGAGACCTTGTGTGAAGCTCGGGCGTCCAGTCGGATTAAGGTAGCACCAGAAGGTGCGGTCCATCTGGTCGTGGCAGTATTGAAGGTTTTCGTAATTGGCTTCATCTTCGCTCAGGACCGATTGAGCTTGTGTCAGGCTAGGAAGGGAGCGGGTTACGTAGGTCATGCGAATCTCCGAGGGTGCAACTGGCGCCCGGCAGTGAGCGCCATGTTAGGTTCGCAGGTTCCCGCAACCACCGCTACAAGTCTCGACCATCATTCCTTACCTTTCTTCATAATCATCAAGAAATCTTATTTGAGCGTTAACATTAGATTGACTTGCCAAGCGTTTGACCAAAGTCAGAAGGCGACTTCGGTTGATACCTGGGGGTATTTGCAAGAACATCTTAATCCACTGCCGAATCTCGCGATCTGAGCGCCCGTCAATCTCCAGACCGAAGCTGCTGCCGGAGGGGTCAGGTTCTTTCCCATGTGTGGCCGAAGGTAGGGGATTACTCGCGACCGGCCCTGGTTCTCCTGTGTCGAAAAAGAAATCAACGGGCACACCGAGCACTCGACCAAGGAGGTAGAGATGTGAAGCAAACAGCCGCCCCTCGCCGCGTTCGAGGAGAGCTATCTGCTGCTGCGAAAGGGAGAGCTGTGCCGCCAGTTGGGCTTGTGAGATACCAAGCAGAGTACGACGGAGCCGAACCCGCCTCCCTAGCGATACGTCAAGATCGGAACCCAAGGGGCCACCCTCCGACTGACGCCTTCTGTTATCGCGGGGTGACAATCAGAGTTTACCTGGTTTCACATCATCCGATGCTGAGCTTGGTGGATCAATGTTAGCAGGTAGATGGCTCTTGATCCCTTCCACTACCCTGACAACTTCGCCTTTTAGGCCCGCGAGCAAGGCTCGTTCGCCCAAAGTCAATCTATCCTTGCCCAAGACACCCGCCGTCTTGCACATCTCTATCAACTTGTCAGCGCCAATTACCGCCGAAGACTCGCCAAGAGAAATGACGCCATTGCGGAAAGCGTTGGCATCATCTCGTTCAAGGGCGTCGGCAAGCTTAGCCAGTGTGTGCTCTGCATCCGATATGAAGAGACGTAACACCTCATCAATGAATGGTACACCACCAATTGCCGCTAGGTAGGGAAAGGTGACATCCGCAATTGGTGGCCCGAGGCTGGTACGGAATCGCGGATGACTGGAAATTGGCTGCACGGTGTTACTGTCTTGTTCGCTCACAGGCGCGACCCGGGATTGCTGCAACATGCTTCGCGCGACAAGATCAAGCACCTTCTTCACATCTATTGGCTGAAGCACCACCTCATCGCACCCTGCTTCCTTGCATCGCGCGATAAATGTAGAGTCTTCGCGGCTTGTTAAACCAATAATTATATTCCGATGCATCCCAAGCTCTTGAAAACGGAGCATCTTCACTGCTTCCAGACCATCGACCGCCGGCTTGTCCACGTCAACAAACACCATGGCAAACAGCTCTCGCTCTGCTGCATCTAAGGCGCTCTCACCAGAATCTACAATCAAGCAACAGCAACCTCCTTGCTCAAGAACCTTAGACAATATCAAAACACTGGTGCGATTTGTATCGGCCACCAGGATACGACTACGGTTGCTTACCGGTGGCGAAGTTGAGTAACTGCCACTTTGGCGCACTTCTTTTGATTTCATTCTACGCTTTTGTGTAAATGCCCCAACTAAATAAAGAGATGAAAATAAATCGTCGTCCGAAGAATTTGGACTTATCGCAGTCACAAAGCGACGCCTGATTGAAGGATCAGGCATTCCATCTTGTGCCATAAGCGCAATCATCGGAACACGATCCAGGAATTGTCCTTTTTGCAGGACGTATCCAAGTTCGGCAAGATTCGTATTCCGACCATCAACTATCACTACAACACGCTCGGCTTGGTCAAACTTATCGGCTGAGACTGCATCCCACCAGTCAATCCGCTCAGAAAGGAACGTGGTCGCACCCAACCTTTCCAACCGTCCTGCGAAAGATACCAACCCGGTCATATCTGAGGTCAGAATAGCTACGGTTGTTCCAGCAAGGCTGTAAGATGTTTCCTTCCGCGCCCTTGCTGCCATAACAGGAAGTCCGAACCAGAAATTACTTCCTCTGCCCTCGATACTATCAACCCCGATCTTCCCCCCGAGCAACTCAATCATGCGTCGCGCGACCGACAACCCAAGGCCAGCCCCACCAAAGATATGCAGGATGTCTGGACTTGCCTGGCTGAAGCTTTCAAAAATGCGCTCACGCGCCTCTGAACGGATACCTAAGCCGGTGTCAAGAACCTCGATTTGAAGCTGCTGTCCATCCATAGAATGTCGATCAATATATGCCGTTATAAGCACAGACCCCACCGAAGTAAACTTGACAGCGTTCTCCACAATGTTCGTCAAGGACTTCAGTAAATAGCGCCGTTCTGACCAAATCCGCTCTGGAACCTCTGGGCTTATATACCAGCTCACAGCAATACCCTTCGGCGCCGCTTGCACAGCCGCAATCGCTAATGCCTCTGTGACCAGTCCCTTCACACTGAAACTCGTGACCTCCTTTGGCATACGTCCAGCGTCTAGGCGCGACACGTCTAGAAAATCATCCAGCTCGCGCATAACCGATCCTGCGGCAGCTTGGATCGCGCTTAGGGTTTGGCCCTGTGCCGGGTCCAGGATGCCTCCAGACATGGCCTGTGCCGCTGTAAGTATAGAACCGAGAGGAACCCGCAGCGCATGTCCTAAGCCAGCTAGCATCAAAGCCTTACTATGGTTCGCGCTCCTAGCAATTTCGTTTGCTCGGATTGCTCGGCGCATTAAGAACTCTAGATAGGGTGGTATGATTACAGCTAGCATCAATATACCAGCAGCGATGAAAGGCTGCGTGTGCCAGAAATCGGTGTAGAGTAGGGATACTGCGATTCCGCCCAAGCTAGTGATCGCTGCAAGCCGCAGGTAGTAGATTCCATATCGGAAACCGTAACCGATGGTTAGCCACGAGTACAGGAAAAGGAGCGGAGATGCTATTGCACCTACCACAATAAAGCAGACCGAAATAGCCGAAACGTCAACGAACAGCATCGCCTTTCGGAATGCGTCGGGCCTCTTGGGGCTAGATCGTGTCAGAAAAAGCGTGGCGGTTGCCAACAGAAGGTAAGCCGCATTCATAATGACCGGAATCGAGCTGTCCAGATCGCCGATCGCGAATATGAACCAGGTATAGGCGGTGCCGGCCAACCCAAACATCAGTCTGTTTCGTGCCACCTGTCGATCCGCCACTCTCAACAGTTCAGTGTCTGGCCGAGGACAGACCCTCATAGCTCCTACCGCCAGGAAGGCACGGCTGACCCTCCCTCTCAGAGCCGCCCTCCAAGTCAGACCTGTCTGATCCTTTCTCACGCCTAGCATTCCCATCTACCTACCTCTGGCCCTTCGGCAAACCTTGCTCGCTCATATGGTTTCTAGTCCTCTGCCTAACCTCGGCCTGAGACACTCTCCCACCAGAACACGACGACCATCCCCGCTACCAGAGCCACTTGCCCAGCAGGGCCA
>CAXSFX010000151.1:0-9028 GCA_964236655.1 uncultured Acidobacteriaceae bacterium
TGCTCTTCAGGCCGCAGCGTGCGGCTTAGCTTGGCAGAAAGATCAGCCGCCAAAATAGATCGTGCCTGCCCCAGCAACGTGGTAGTAAATGAGTCGGCAAAGCCGCGCACGCCTGTAAGCGCACCCACCCCTATAGCCACTGAAAGGATCACAAAGACGAACTTGACCCGGGCAAATACGAGCTCGCGCGCGGCAATACGGAGTGCGGTACCCCAGGGCAGCGCGGGCTTGGACGCCTGCTTCCCTGCCATCTAGCGCCGCCCCGCTTCAGCAGCGCCGACCGGCAGCATCGCATACGCTTCGCTGTCGCCGGTTTCGCCGGTAGTCCCGTGTACCAGTTCGTCTTGTACGATCAGCCCATCGCGCAACACAATGCGCCGGTCCGCACGGGCGGCAATTTGCGGATCGTGGGTTACCATCACCAGCGTGGTGCCGGCTTCACGCTGGCGCGTCGTCAGCAGCTCCAGCACATGTTGGCCGTTCACGGTATCCAGGTTGCCGGTGGGCTCATCGGCCAGCACAATGGGCGGTTCCAGCACAAAGGCGCGGGCAAGCGCGACGCGCTGCTGCTCGCCGCCTGAAAGTTGCACAGGGTAGTGGTGCATGCGGCTTCCCAGGCCCACGCTTTCAAGCAGCGCACGCGCACGCTGCTTGCCGTCTCCGCGCGCATTGAGCTCAAAAGGCAGCAGCACATTTTCAAATGCTGTAAGCGTGGGGATAAGCTGATAACTCTGGAACACAAAGCCGATTTTTTGCCCGCGCACCTGCGCTAGCTGGTCTTCAGCCATGTGGCTAATGTCCACGCCATCGATCAGCACTGTGCCGTCGCTGGGATTGTCAAGCCCGGCCAGCAAACCCAGCAGCGTGCTTTTGCCCGATCCGGACGAACCCATAATCGCGACAAACTGCCCGCGCGGCACCAGCAGGTTGATGCCCTTCAAAATTTCGACCGTCGTACTGCCGTTCCGCATCCGCTTCCAAATCCCACGTGCTTCTACCATGCCCGCTCCTTGCTTCTTATAAGACGTGCCGAACTTTCTGAAGACACAAAAAGCCTTCCTGCACCTCAGACTCGCCGGATGCCGTCCAATGGCTATGCCCGCTCGCCTTATGGTTCTGCTCTCGCTTTTATTCCCGCTTGCCGCTCATGCCCAGACCGTGGTTTGCTTCGGTGACTCGCTCACAGCGGGCTACGGCGCCCCCGCAGGTGCCTCGTACCCGGATAATCTTCGCAAGACTTTGGCCCAGGCCGGCTCGCATGCCGTCATCCTCAATCAGGGTATCTCGGGCAACACGACAAAAGATGGCCTGGCGCGAGTGAATGAGGTACTTCGCCTTCATCCCGCCATTGTCGTACTGGAACTGGGCGCAAACGACGGCTTGCGCGGCTTCCCTGTCACAGATATCGAGAAGAATCTCGACAGCGTCATCAAACAACTTCAAAGCGCGCATGTGCGCATCTTGCTTGTCGGCATGAAGCTGCCGACCAATCTCGGCCCCGACTATATCGGTCCCTATGACGCGCTCTTCCCTGCCCTGGCCGCAAAGTACAAACTACCGCTGGTTCCCTTTATTCTTGACGGCGTGTATGACCACGATGAACTGCTGAGCCCCGACAACCTGCACCCGAATGCCGCCGGATACCGGGTTGTAGCGCAGAACGTGCTGCCATACCTACAACCGATGCTGAACGAGCGCAGCAATATGGCTCGGACTCACCCATAGAATCCATAAGATTACAAAAATTGCGCGATTAAGGAAGTTAGTACCGCCATTGATCCTTGTATGCAACTTAGGTGGCGTATGTCCAGAGGATCCGCCTACATATATCCAGCAGGGAGAGAGCCCGGAAGTACAGGCATCGATGTGTATTACAGAGGGCAAGGCAGGCCATCCGGTCGAAAAATAATGGCGCTTGAACTTGGGATTCATCCAAGCGCCCGGTCGGTCTCAACCCGCATAAATGCAACAATGCCAGGAAAGCTAGATAACCCTTCCTCCGAGCACGATGCCGATTATGAGCACCGTCGCGATGAGATAAAGAAAAGTTCCTACATATACGAAACGATCCCATCTGTACGTTTGTAGTTTGCGTTTGTGCTTATAGTCGCGATAGAAACCGCGTAAGAAAAGTATCAGCGGAGTCAGTAGTAACATCCCTCCAATGATGAAGTGACGCTGAGTGAGAATCCATTGCACCATGCGCGGCCCTCCCCTTATCCACTTTAGCTTGCATCTAAAAGCAGCCGGCTATAAACAAACCGGCCCCGGCGCTACCAGCACCACGAGTACCCCATTTAACAACACCTTGCCATATAAGACCATTCAACGGCACTGCCGCACCGTCGCTCAGAAAGTCTATAGCCACAAGGGCAACTCCAGCAGCGATGAGTGTCAGAGCCACCCTGTCGCACCACTCTTGTTTTGAAGTAGGGGGTGGTGGTGGTGGCGACGGGTGCGGACCACCGCCGCAGCCTCCACCGCCGGTTATCGGGTCACCGCCGCCGGGAGGAGGTGGCGGTAGTGTGAACTCACAGTGGGGTACTGAGATTGCGGAGCCGGGCGTAATGAGGTTAGCGAGTGAGGCCGTGCTGCTCATCAGGTTGTAGACAAACGGTGAGATACCGGAAGATGCCAGCTGTCCAAGTATGATTTGCTTCTGGCCGGCAGTGAAAGTATCAAGATAGCTGAGACGCCTTTGCAAGTCGGCAGCAGTGAGTTCCGGCGTGGTCGTTTGTAAATCAGCCAGCAAGGCGGCCTGGTCGATGTTAGCGCTCAATACACTGCTCACGGAAACCCTACTGGCTGCCGCCATCATGCTTTGGTCGTAGGCAGGGTTAGCCTGCAAAGAAGCGTACAGGCTCGCCAATGCACTGCTGAGCGTGGCCCAAGCTGCGCCGTTCGGCGTTACGTAAGTTCCTTGTGGCACGACTGTAGCAAATGCGGCTGCGGAAGTGTCCCAAATTGTACCCGTTGGACGTGGATATACGGGGGGTAGTCCAATGGGTGGAGCGGGCGGAAGTAGACGGAGTGGATCTTGTACTTGACCGGCCATGTTACGTGTGACCCCGAACCCTGCTAATGACGCGGCAGAGCCCCCTGCGAGCTTGAAAAATCTGCGACGATGCATCAAAATACCCCCTTTTAACATCGGCATAGCGGAAAGCGTAAGACAATTCGCGGTTTAGATTATTTCCAGCAAATCGATGTTCCGGAAGGAAAAGATTCAAAGCCTGTCAGACGAGATCTTTTTATCACAGAGAATGCTTGATAAATAGTGCTTATTTCAAGCCTCCTTTTAGCGAAAATTATTCATCAATATGTGCACGAAGTTGTACGTGGACGGCAGCCTCGTAGTGAGCGACACAAGCGGGTCCACTGTTGTAGATGTCACACAGCCGCTTGCCGCCGGTACGCATGAGCTGGTGTTCAAGCTCTGGGACGAGAACGGATTTATATACACCGCATCGAAAAGTGTTTCGGTGCAGTAAGTTTTAGTGCAGTAAAGTAAAGAAAGGTGCAGTTTCTACTGCGCCTTTCGCTTTTCAAACGAGCCTAAATCAACACCACCCTGGGTTGAAAGAGCACCCCTGCCACCCTGTCCGCAATCGCAGCCAACTCTCGCTGGCTTGCGAATACCCGCACTGTCTGCGCCCCTGAAAACTCCGGCAGCGCCACCGCGGCACCGTGCCACAAACGTTCAAGCGTCACCGCATCAGCTGTTACCGCGGGCAGCTCCGGCAGCACGGTTCGCGGGTGCGGCAGACCGTTTTCAAGCGTTTCCCCTCGCGCTTCAATCTCCCCCAGGGTCAATGCATGCGCAAGCAGCAACGGCCCGGCAGCTGTGCGTCGCAGCGCCGCCAGGTGCGCACCGCAGCCAAGCTGCTGCCCCAGCGTATGCGCCACCGAGCGCACATAGCCGCCCGAAGAAATCTTCAACACAAAACTCGCGTCAACCGCCCCGTCCCCGCGTCTTGCAATGCCGCCGATAGTGAACTCGTCAATGTTGACGGTGACCGCGCGCAAGGCAGGCTCAATCCCGGCGCGAGCCAGCGTGTAAGCTGCCTTGCCGCCGACCTTCTTGGCGGAAAACGCAGGCGGCATCTGCTCGCTCTGCCCCAAAAACGCTTTCGCCAGGTCTCGTAACATCTCAAAAGAAAACTCGGGCCGCACCAGCTCACCGGCCTGCATGCCTTCCGCGTCATAGGTATCCGTCGCGTAGCCGAAGCGGATCACGCCGGTGTAGGTCTTCGCAAGCGAGCCGTAAAACTTCGCCAGCCGCGTCCACTTGCCCAGTAGCAGCGGCAACAACCCGGTTGCCATCGGATCAAGCGTGCCCAGGTGGCCTACGGACTTTTCGCCGGTCAGCCGACGCACCCGCGCCACCACGTCATGCGAGGTCATGCCGCCGGGCTTGTCAACAAGCAGCAAGGCGTTCATAGCCTACCCGTCCCATGCCGCATTACACCCTTCCTATACATTGCGCGGTGCGCCGGGCCGCAGCAGCGACAAAAACTCCGCGCGTGTACGCTGCTTGCGAAACACGCCCAGCATGGCAGAGGTCACCGTGTGCGATGCCTGCTTCTGCACCCCGCGCATCATCATGCACAAGTGCTGCGCCTCAATAACCACGCCGACGCCCATCGGTTTGATCGCTTCCTGCACAGCATCGGCAATCTGGCGAGTCATACGCTCCTGCACCTGGTAGCGCCGGGCAAACACGTCGACCAGGCGCGGCAGCTTGCTCAAACCCACCACCTTGCCCTGCGGGACGTAAGCAATATGCACCCGGCCGAAAAATGGCAGGATGTGGTGCTCGCACAGTGAGTACATCTCGATGTCCTTGACGATCACCATCTCGTCATAATCCACATCGAACAGCGCGCCGCGCAGGATCTCCGCCGGGTCTTCATGCAGGCCGCTGGTCAGGAACTCCATGGCGCGCGCGGCGCGTGCAGGGGTGCGCAGCAGGCCGTCGCGTGTCGGGTCGCCGTCAAAGCGGCGGATCAGCTCACCGTACAGCGCCTCCGTGCTCGCTTCTTCAAGATTGGCCTGGAGGGTATCGGTTTGTGTGTGGCTGCTCATCGCACCTCTTGCCTTCCGGAGTTCCACGTCCCGGTACCCGGTGCCCCGATCGCGCCCCTGTAGGTAAACGCATTGTTTACAGTCTCTTCCAGGCGCACCTGCCGCAGCACGGCATCTTGGGACGCACGGGATAAAGCCGCCGCAAGCCGGTTATAAATCTCCACGCAGAAGTTCTCACTCGTCGGCACCAGCTCCGCAAAGGCCGGCAAACAGTTCAGGTTGGTGTGGTCGAACGGCTCCAGCACTTCGCGGGCGACTATGCCGTCAAGTTCCACAAGGTCGATCACCATGCCTGTGACCGGATCGACCGGGCCGCCCACCAGCACCTCTAACACGTAGTTATGCCCGTGGCCATGAAGGTTGGCGCACTTGCCGAAAGCCTTAAAGTTGCGTGCCTCGTCCCACTCCGTACAAAACAGGCGGTGCGACGCACTGAAGCTGTAGCGCCTTCCAAAGTAGACCGTCATGGCTCTCCGTAATAATCGGCGAACAGCTCAGGGGTTTCATACACGCGCACCTGGTGCAGCACGGCGTTCTCGCCCACTTTGTCTCGGAGCCGGTTCCAGATAGCAACCGTGATGTTCTCCACCGTGGGCAAAACGGTTTTGAACTCCGGCACTTCCAGGTTCAAATGCCGGTGGTCGTACACGTCGATGACTTCCCGATCCATCACGTCCTTCAGCCATTTCAGGTCCACCACAAAGCCGGTTTGAGGATCAGCCTCACCGCGTACCGTGACCTCCAGTGTGTAGTTGTGACCATGCCCGTTACGATTGGCGCACTTGCCGAAACGACGGGCATTTTCCTCGGGGCTCCAGGCATCGACCCAGTAGTAGTGCGCGGCGCTCCACTCAGCCTTGCGCGTCAGCGAAATCATTCAAGCTCCTCATCCGGTCTAACGCCGGGTTTTAACGCCTTGAAATCAGGTATTCGCGGCCTTGCCGACGTACCCGGCGCAACACGCGCACATGGAACCAGCTTACATAGGCAAGCGCCGCAAAAACCGGCAAGCCGAGCGCAATACTCAGCAGCACGTTACCGGTTGAAAGATGAGACCGCGCCGCGCGCCGGTAGATGCGCAGCAGCGTACGCAGCCACAGCAGCAGGATGACCCAGGGCACCCAGGGCTGAGGCGCGGGGTACAGCAGGGCCACCGGCGGCAGCCCCCACACCAGGGCAACATCAAGCAGCCGCCACAGGGCGAGCGACAGGGCATTATTCACAAGCAGCGCGAAGGTCGCGGTTGCGGCTTCCCATACCTCTGCAAAGTCTCCTGGGGTTAGATGGCGATGCTCCACCGCATCCGGCGCGTGGCGGTAGCGCAGCCCCACTTTGGCGCGTTTCGCCATAAAAGCAAGGTCCGCTTCCGCCACCTGCGAGGAAGACACAGCGCCCACACCGCCCAGCTCACGATAGACATCTGCGCGCACCAGGAAGAAGTCCTGATCGGCAAATGCCAGGCGCTTGGCTGCGTCATTCACTTGCACCGACGGGTACGCCGTCGCTACTTCCGAGAGCACCAGCGGCAGCACGGCACGCCCAAGCAAACCGCCGGGGAGCTGCCGTGCCGAGTACGAAAGCATGGCCACGTTGTACCGGCCTGCTTCGGCAAGGGCGCGGCTATTTGCGCCCGGCAGGTGAGTAGTCTCCGCATCCGTCAGCAGCAGCCACTGCCCGCGCGCCTGCTCCGCCCCTGTCCACAGTGCATTGTTTCTACCGGTCCAGCCCTTCGGCAGCGGGCTGCGTGCCGGCAGTACCCGTACCCCCGCATAGCCGCGTGCAAGCTCCCTGGAGCCGTCAGTAGACTCGTCATCAACCACCAGCAGCTCCCAATGCCGGCCCAGCACCCAGCCGGGCTCGCTCTGGCCCAACAGCGAATCAAGGCATGCGCCAAGCGCGGCCCGGGCATTGCGCACCGGCACAATCACGCTCAGGATCATGCCTCCACCCGGGTTTGCAGTTTCCGGGCTTGCAGTTTCCGGGTTTGCAGCTTCTGGGTTTGCAGCTTCTGGGTCCACGAAGCTCTCTTTCTTCCCCCTGTAAAAAGAGGGGTACCGTCAAGCTTCTATAGTAAAAGGGTGCGCAGCCTCCTCCTTGCCGCCTTTGCTGCTCTCGCGCTTGTCGCGGTGCCCGGCTGCGACACCGGCAACGGGCCATTGGGCCTGATCGGCAAGCCCGCGCCTGCCTTGGCGTTGCCTGCGGGCAGCCCGACGCTTGCCTCGCTCCATGGCCGGGTGGTAGTGCTCAACTTCTGGGCCTCGTGGTGCGCGCCGTGTCTTGAAGAGTTCCCTTCACTTGAAACATTGCAAAAGCAGATGCCCGGGGTGACAGTGCTGGCAGTTTCTTTCGACCAGGACCCCCTGGCCTACGCGAACTTCCTCCGCAAGCACCCGTTTGCGTTCCAAAGTGTACTTGAGACACCTGGCCGCTCGGACAAGGCATACGGAGTCACCGGCCCCCCGGAAACCTACATCCTGGACCGAAACGGAATTGTTCGTCGCAAATTTGTCGGGGCCCAGGACTGGTCCAGCCCCGAAATTCGCAGCTTTCTACAAGCAATTCAGTAGCTTTCAAGCTCTTGGGAATACCTCAAAACAAAATGCCACCCTCAAACGAGGCACCACCCTGAACGAGGCACCACCCTGAACGAGGCACCACCCTGAATAAGGCTCCATCTTAAAAATGAGGTGCCACACAAAATGAAGGGGTCATCCTGAGCGCAGCGAAGGATCTGCTTTTGCCGTACCTTCCTTAATCTTTACCGAATCACTTTGCACCCCTCTCAAAACAACCCGCCCCCATGTAGTTCCTCCATGCACCGGCGCTTCTCCAACTCCTCTCCCAGGGACCCCGAAGCAGGATTGGAGCTACTTTCCCCAAATACCCTATCCGGGCGGCTCATACCATACGTCTGCCCGCAACTCGGCACACGGCTGCTATTCTGAAGTCACTATGATGCCCCTGGATGTCCTGTTCCGCTATCTGGAGCACCCAACCGAGCGGACCATGTTCGCCATCAATAAACTTTCGACTGTCTACGGTTTTCGCGCTGTCCGCGTAGATGAAGCTGCACGAACGGTGCGGGTCGAGTTCGATGCCACCCACTTGAACAAAGTCACAGTGCAGCAGCTGCTTCGCCGCACCGGGCTCGACGTAGTAGAAGAGGTTTCCCTGCTGCCGCCGCAAACGGCTACGCCCGCTCTGGCTCCGCCGAAGTGAACATGGGTAGACACCTTCGCGCTCCCTTGTTATCTTAGGGGAAGTGCTCGCGGGCTCCCTGCCCCGCACCATGTGCGCCCGTAGCTCAGCTGGATAGAGCGACTGGCTACGAACCAGTAGGCCGGAGGTTCGAATCCTTCCGGGCGCACCATTCAACTTTTATCGAAAATCAGATGACCGTGCCATCGCATTATGGCGTAGCCGCTCCGTAATTATTCCTTCGTATCGACTGCGATGACGCCATAGTTCTTTTAAGCTTTGCACACTTCTTAGTGCATGATGGAACATGAAGAGCAGCTTCTGAAGAACATATGGCATTGAAACTCTAGCTGCCCGGTCGCTGAAATCTGCATATGCGGATTAACGCTGAAGCTCACTGGACCCACTGACGGCCGGAAGAACCAGGTCCCTGCTGAAGACTTTGAGCAATCATCGCTTCCGGAAGAACAGGGCGTGGGAAACCGGCTGCCTCGGGTGCGGCTGAACCGTTGTAGTTGCGCTCGTGAAGTCCCATCAACGCCTCAAAACATTCAGAATCTAGCTTGCCGGGAACATCCCGCTTCATGATCTCCGATGCTTCTTCATGCGACAGACCGGATCGGTACGGTCGAGCTTCTGTCAAAGCTCCATACACATCAGCGACAGCAAGGATGCGTGCTTCCACGGGAATGTCGATCCCGGCAAGGCGATCCGGGTAACCGGAGCCGTCCAGTTTTTCATGGTG
>CAXSFX010000152.1:0-8955 GCA_964236655.1 uncultured Acidobacteriaceae bacterium
CCGACAGGAACGGGCCGGACTGCCACAGGAAGATATTGCTGGTCTGCCAGCCGCCTACAGCCAGATCGAGAATGCGGTTCATATGGCCGCCGAACGCTCGACCGCGCCCGACCGGCAGCTCAAACAATGCAGTCGTAGACCAGCGATTGCGTCGCGTGCCGTACACATTGCCGAAGTCCACCGTGCGGTCGCCCTCATAGGACGCACGTGCACCGCCGGTTTCGCCTGCAAACGAGCTCGACGTCGGGCCCTGGTTGTCGGATACGTTTTTGGCGAAGGTATACGTCGAGTCGAATTGAAGGCCGGAGCGCAGGTGGTGCGAGACTTCAACCTGCCCGGATTGATAGCTGGCATTGGCCCCTGTGGAGCGAGTATTGACGCGGCCCCAGTTCGGGAACGGCCTTACGCTGAGCGGCTGATTGTAGGCTGAGACCGTGCTGGAGTAAGGCAGGTCGTTCAGGTTCGGCGCCCAGACCAGCTGATGCGTTTCAAGCCCGATGTAGGAGAGTCGCAGCCCCGTACCGTTCCCCAAATCGTGGTCGATGGACAAACTGTACTGCTCAGAATACGGGTCTTTCCAATGGATATCGTTTGCCGTGCCGAAGTACGCCTGGCCGAAGGTAGCGGTGTTTGCGTTGCCGCTTGCCGCATTGCTGATGGCGGGCCATTGATACTGCGGGCCTTGCGCCGTCTGCGCATTTTGGTATGTCACCGTGTCAGACTGCAGGGTCCCGGTCAGCGAATAGAAATTACCGCCCAGCAACGTGATCTCATACAGCCCGAAGCCTCCGCGAACTACCGTGCGGTCATTGTTGAACGGCCGGTATGCCACCCCGAAACGCGGCAAGAATCGCTTGGTCGGCACTGTACGCAACCCTGCCGGCAAGCCGGCCTGCGAGTTCGAAAGTACCGGCGTACACGCGGCTCCATTCGCAGTCGGCGCACCGGTAGAAGTGCCCACATTGCAGGCGTTGAAGCTGGCCAGAAAGTTCGGTGCGAGCGTCGCTTGGCCGCCGTCAGGAAAGATCACGCGGCCCGACTTGGCGACAGAAGGGTCAAAGTTGCCGATGTTACCGGATGGATCGTTGTAGGCCGGGTGGTACTCATAGCGCAGTCCGTAGGAGAGCACCAGGCGAGGCGTCGCATGCCATTCATCGGCGAAAAAGGCGTTTGAGTACAGCGAGCGCCCATCATTGTCAGATCGCACAACATCGTAGGCGGTATTGTTCGGGATGCCGAGAAGAAAATCAGCGAACTCAGCCCCGGTAAACTGGGCTTCGCTAAAGTCGAAAGTACCGTAGTTATCGGCACCGTTGAAGCTGAGCGGTGTAATGGCTTCGACCTGCCGAAAGTCAACGCCGAACTTCAAGCTATGCTGCCGCACCTGCCAACTCACGGTGTCCAGGTACTGCCGCGTACGCGACTGCGTCTGCGAGGTTAACCGGTCGGCATTAAGTGAACTCAAAGCAGAGAAATCAAGCTCGGGCACGCCGTTGTAGAACAGGTTCTGCAAGCCCTGCAGCCCGGTCGCCGCGGTAAAACCCGGCCCGTTGAAGCTGTTGGTGTTTCCACTCGTTTCATAGGTAAACCCAAAGCGAAATTCATTGATAAGAGCCGGGGTAAAGTTGTAATTACCCGCGATCACAAAAATGCGATCTTGCGTGGAATTGGTGCTGTTCGGCACTAAAAGCGTCTGTGGATTTTCAATTGAATAATTCTTCCAGCTGTAGCGTGCAAACACCAGCGCCTTCTGACTGAAATACTGGTCGCCGCGTATGTCGAACTGGTTTGAACTTTGATTCGCGCTCTTGTTCACGTAGTAGTTGGGCACGCCGTTAGGAAACGCATTTGGATCCCCATGGTTCGGGTCAGGAAACAATGACAGGAACTGCTTCGAGGCTGGATTGATGACAGGCAGCGTATTGCCCGCATATGTGGTGCCGGGAACAAACGGGTTGCGCAGCGTGTTTTGCGGCAGGTAGTTAAAGTTGCCCTGCTTCATCAGCAGCGAAGGCACAATGTACTGTTGGGGCGTGCTCTGCGGCAGCCGGAATCCTTCATATGTACCGAAAAAGAAGCTCTTATCGTGCCCATCGTACAGGTGCGGGATCACAACCGGTCCGCCTACCGTGCCGCCGAAATCGTTACCGACCAGGCGCGGCTTGGAGCTTGCGCCGAACGGTACCGCGTCAAAAGCTGCATTCTGGTGGTACCAGAAGGCTCCGCCGTGCACATGGTTGGTGCCCGACTTCGAGATGGTCGTCACCTCTCCCGGCTGCCCGAACTGCGCATTGTTCAGCACACCGTCTACGCGCAGCTCCGCAATCGACTCGCCTGAAATGAAAGCATTCGAAAGCGGCGTGTTTGAAGTGGCGCTTTGTGACGTAATGCCGTCCACACTTACTTCTGTCTGAAACGGAAAGCCGCCCTGCACAGAGAACGCCGCCACCGTGCCGCCGCTGCCGCTTGTGCCATTGTTCGCGGCAGTGTCAGGCTGCACGCCGGGCAACGTCTGGATCAGCGTAATGGGGCTGGTGCCGCTCGATGAGGCACGGTAGTTAGCCGGCAGTTCCTTGACATCGGCGGCATCGAGCGAGGCGGATATGGAAGCAGTCTCGGTCTCAATCGTGCCGGTAGTTGAGGCATCGACGGTGACCTTTTCGCTCACGCTGCCCGGTGGCAGGCTGGGGTCGGCGCGCAGCTGCTGGCGTGCGGTGAGCTCCAGCTTTTCAAGATCGATACTCTTAAAGCCTTCCGCGTCCACGTGTACCGTGTAGTGGCCCGGTACCAGGTTCGTCACCTCGTACTCACCGGCAGCATTGGCTTTGGTTGTGGTGGCGATTGACGTGCCCGTATTTATAACTTTCACAGTTGCATTTGGAATCGCAGCCCCGCCCGAGTCGGTCACTGTGCCCACGATGAGGCCCTGCGTGGACTGCGCGGACGCTGTGTACGCAGCTGTAAAAGCTACGCTGAGGCTAACGGCAGCGATGGCTGCTTGCTTGCGAATGCGCTTCATGGTATCTCCGAAGTCGTTCAATGATGTACGGCAAAACTGCAACTGCCTGGGTCAGGCACAATGCGATTTCTACTGACCGCACTCTAGCTGCCGCGGCAGCCGTAAATCGTGAGAGCACGATGAAAATCAGTGCGGGCTCGCTCTTTCACTCTGCTGCTATGAGGTAAATGTCGTACGCTCGGCTGAAGCCATGGACACGCAAACTCTTCTCCGAGCAGCCCTGATCGCAATTGTTTCTTTCTGCCCGGCAGCACTGGCGGCACCTGCACCCGCGCGCAACGTCGTCCTGGTTATGACGGACGGCTTGCGCTGGCAGGAGCTGTTTCGCGGCGCAGACGCAGCCCTGCTGACGCCCGAACGCTACTACGACAACCGCAGCGTCGACGCGCTGAAGCAGCAGTTCCTCGCCCCTACACCGGAGGAGCGCCGCAAGCTGCTGATGCCCTTCGTCTGGAACACGCTGGTGCCGCGCGGAATCATGTATGGCGACCGCGATCTCGGCTCGGACGCCTCTGTGACCAACGGCTTCAACTTCTCATATCCGGGCTACTCGGAAACTTTAACCGGCCATGGCGACCCGCGCATCCACTCGAACGACAATGTTCCAAATCCTAATGTGACAGTGTTGGAATGGCTTAATAAGCAGCCCGGCCTTGAGCACAGCAGTGCTGCTTTCGGCGCGTGGGCAGTTGTCAACGGCATCGTGAACAAGGACCGCTGCGGCTTCCCTGTCAATGCCGGTTACGATGCTTTCGAGATGCGCCCGACGGACCCTCAAATCATCGCCGCGAATGCGATCAAGGCCGCCTCACCGCACGTTTGGGACGACGAACCTTTTGACGCGCCTGCGTTTGTGACAGCGACTGCCTACATCCGTCACAAGCACCCGCATGTGCTCTTCCTCTCGCTCGGCGAAACCGATGACTGGGCCCACGCGGGCAACTACGGCGAGTACCTGCTCTCCGCGCATCGCGTTGATAGCTACCTTGAACAGCTATGGAATCTGCTGCAAAGCATGCCGCAATACCGCGGCAGCACGACCCTGATCTTTACCACCGACCACGGCAGGGGCGCGGATGCGGAGGGTTGGAAATCGCACGGGCAAAAGCTGCCGGATTCCAAGTACATGTTCATCGGCTTAATGGGTGCCGGCGTGGCTTCGCTGGGCCTGCAAGCGCATACCGCACCAGTCACACAAAGCCAGGTTGCCGCAACCATGGCTGCTCTGCTGGGTAAAGACTGGAACGCCGTCGAGCCGCAGGCAGGCAAGCCCTTGCTGCTCTCTCACTAAAGTGTTCTTGAGCCTCCCACAGGCTCTAGCGTGCATCTCTAGCCGTTTTATAAAGGAAGGCTTCATAGACCAGCGTAGCGGCTAGAAGAGGCACCAGGAGGGAAGCTGGAAGCAAGTCACCAAGCGGGACAGAGAGGATGCGGGCGGCAGCAGCACCGCCGAAGAAGCCGGCAATGACAGCGAGCAGAATAGGTACAGTGGCCGGGTTTGGCGGTTTCGCGCTGGACTTTGAACCCTGCCCCGCTTTGACCCAGGTGGACATCAACGTGGTGAAGTCGCCGGAGAGGAAAGTGGGGTGCAGGCTGACGCCTGCAATGGAAGTAATGAGGCCGTTTTGCAGACCCAGGGCGAGCGAGAGCGCGATAATGAGCAGCAGTGGGAAGCTCGCGGAGTGACGGATTCCAGGCGAGATGATGGTAAGCATCAGCGCGGTTTGCGCCAAAAATACCAGTGCAACAGCGCGACGGCGATTCCAACCAACAAGCAAAAAACCTGCGCCGGTAGCGGAAAGGAAACAGGTGATGGCGGCCAGGCGCAAGAAAATCTGGGACAGGCGCGCGTCCGGCAAGGAGATCGCAAGTAAAACGAGGTTACCCGTGACGTGACCGGTAAAAGTTTTCGCGAGCAGGTAGCCGGTAGCATCGCCGTAGCCGCCGCAAAAAGCCACCAGGACGGCTACTGCAATGGGCCAGACGAGCATAGGCGATTTTAGGGAGACATCGGGCATGGAATCAGCTTGTGACCTGGTAAGAAAGCAGGTCCTCGGCTACCTCGAAAACAGGCTTCTTATGGCCTTGTTTCAGAATTTTAAGAAGAGAATTTCAAATTCGACTTGAGTACCCCACATCTCAGACGCGAGAAGTGGGGTACCCGAAGTTGCCCCGAGACAAGGCAGGAACCTAGCCGACAGAGCTGCGGTCCCTCGTGAGGGCACCTCGACTATTCCTTCGAGGGTGATCCGGCTGAGGTTGGGTACTTGGGGTGGTAGAGCAGTGAGCCGATGAGGTGATCGACAGAGGCGGGGCGTTCGATGCGGGCCAGGTCCAGGTCGAAGATCCGCTCGGCTGAAGCAACGGCGGTGATAACCGAAGCAGCCTGGATGTTGGCTTGCGAAGGGAATAGCCGACCGCGTTCGAGCTCGGCGGGGGTAACCTGATCGGCGGTGGCGCGGGCGGCGGCGATGAAAATTTCATCGGGAACCCGCTTGGCTTCTGTCGCGTACACGGCCATGCCCACTGCAGGAAAGATGTAGAAGTTATTGGCCTGTGCGGGCTCATAGGTCTTGCCGTCGATGGTGACGTCGTCGAATTGGACACCGGCAGCATAGACCGCTTTGCCCTTCGAAAACTTGTATGCCTGCTCGGCGGTACACTCGGCTTTTTCCGTCGGGTTGGACAAAGCGAAAATGATAGGCCTGTCATTGTGCTTGCTCATCGCTTCAATCACCTGCTGGGTGAAAGTGCCGCCGACAGTGGAAACGCCGATCAGGATGTTGGGCTTGAGGCTCTCGATAATTGCGACGAGATCCTTTTCCGGGGCATGCTCGTGAGCATATTTCATCTGCTCCGGGGAAAGGTCCTTGCGCGAAGGTTCGAGAAGGCCGTCAACGTCAAACATGGAAATCTGGCCTTCGCCCTGCTTGGTGGTAACGCCTTCAAGCTTCATGGCGGAGACGATCATATTGGCAATGCCGATGCCGGCTGAGCCCGCGCCGAAGAACAAAATCTTTTGATCTTTCAACGTGCCCTTGGTAATTTTGAGGGCGTTATACAGACCGGCGACAGTGACCGAACCGGTGCCCTGGATGTCGTCGTTGTAGCAGGAAATTTTGTCTACGTAGCGGGCGAGCAGGCGAATAGCGTCCACGCCCTTCCAGTCCTCAAAGTGGATGCAGCACTTGGGACACAAGTCCTGCACGGCGTCGACAAACTCCTGGACAAACGAGTCAAGCTCGTCTGTGGAAGGGCGTTTTTGCTTGAGGCCCAGGTAGAGCGGATCGTCGAGCAGGGATTGTGTATCGGTGCCGCAGTCAAGCAGCACAGGGAGCAGCCCCTCGGGCGGAACCTGCGCGCAGGCCGTGTAGAGCTGGAGCTTGCCGATAGGAATGCCCATGCCGTTTGCGCCGAGATCTCCAAGGCCGAGGATGCGGCCGCCGGTGCTGACGCAGATGAAGCGGATGTCCTTGACAGGCCAGTTGGCAAGTACTTGCTTGACTTTGCCGCGCTGGTCGATCGAGATGTACATGCCGTTGGGCTTACGGTAAATGTGGCCGAACTCGATGCATGCCTGGCCGACCGTGGGATCGTAGACAATCTTGAGAAAGCGCGCAGGATCAGAGCTGAGTACGGCGTAGAACAGGGTCTGGTTATCTTCAGCCAGCTGGGCAAGATAGATGTATTGTTCGAGGTCGTTGGGCTTCTTGCTCAATTGGAGCAGGCAGCGCTGCACTTGTTGGTCGAGCGTTTCCTCGCGGGGCGGGAGGAGTCCGGTGAGATGGTTTTGCTCGCGCTCCTTTGGTGTGAAGGCTGTAGACCGGTTCAATTTGGGATCGCGGAGAAGATCAGTTCCGGAAAGGGTTTCAACGGGCATAGGAGAGCTCCTGACGGCTGGTTAAAATTCGACTTTGGAACGAAACCGAAGACGGTAGCCGTCCGGTTGAAGTCGCAGACGCTGAGGGTACGCTGCATGACGGGTTGGAGAAGCAGGTAAAAGGTGGCTTCGACGGGCGCATTGAGCTCGAAGGCGTTCTCGGTCGAGATTTCAGAAAGTATCGGCGAGAGATTGGAGGCCGGAACGAATTTCCCAGGAAAGAAGCCGGGCCCGACAGTGTTCCGCGGCTTCTTCCAGTGTATGAGATTGACTCCAAAGATTTGGGGCCACGATGAGCACCAACAGAACACGTCCTTTTACGAGTTATGAGGGACGGTTGGAGATCATTTTTTTAGGATCGACAATATCATCGAACTTTTTCTCATCGATCAGGCCGCTTTTGAGGGCGGCTTCCTTCAGAGTGGAGCCGGACTCTTGCGCTGCGTGCGCGATTTTAGCGGCATTGTCATAGCCAATGACCGGCGAGAGGGCAGTGACCAGCATGAGTGAGTTTTTGAGGAACTCGGCCACCTTCTTTTCGTTTATCTCGGTACCTTCAACCGAGAAGAGGCGGAACTTTTCGCAGCCGTCACCGAGAATGCGGGCGGAGTGGAGGAAGTTGTTGATGATGATGGGGCGCATGGCGTTGAGCTCGAAATTGCCTTGCGAACCGGCAAAGGCGACAGCCGAGTCGTCGCCGATGACCTGAATTGCAATCATCACGATGGCTTCGCACTGGGTCGGATTCACCTTGCCCGGCATAATGGACGAGCCCGGCTCATTGTCGGGCAGAATGAGTTCGCCGATTCCGCAGCGTGGACCGGAAGCAAGCCAACGCATATCGTTGGCAATCTTCATCAGCGGAACAGCGAGACCCCGCAGGGCAGCGTGAGCAGCGGTGATTGCGTCGAGCGAACCCTGAGCCTCGAACTTGTTGGGAGCAGTGATGAACGGTGAGCCGGTCAGAGTGGCAATTTCTTTCGCAATTTCAACATCAAACCCGGCCGGCGCATTGAGCCCAGTGCCGACCGCCGTGCCGCCCGCGGCGAGTTCGTACAAGCCGGAGAGAGATTGCTCGATGCGGGTGAGGGCATTGCGGATTTGCACGGCATAGCCGGACCACTCCTGCCCGACGGTCAGGGGAACGGCATCTTGCAAGTGGGTGCGACCGATCTTCACAATCTCGCGCCAGTCGTAGGCCTTGCGCTCAATAGTGGCGGCAAGCAGGGTGACCTTTGGGATGAGCGACTCCTTGATTTCCTTGACGGCGGCAATGTGCATAGCCGAAGGGAAAGAGTCATTGGAGGATTGCGACATGTTGACGTGGTCGTTCGGATGGACCGGCGCCTGTGTTCCGAGCTTGCCGTTGACCATCTGGATGGCACGGTTCGACAGCACCTCATTCATGTTCATGTTGCTTTGGGTGCCGGAACCGGTTTGCCAAACGAAGAGCGGAAAATTCTCGTCAAGGTGCCCGGCAATCACTTCATCTGCGGCCTTGACGATCAGGTCTGCCTTGTCTTTCGGCAGGTGGCCCATGCGCTCGTTTACCAGCGCGGCGGCTTTCTTGAAGAGACCATAGGCGTGGTAGACCTCGATGGGCATACGGTCACGGCCAATAGAGAAGTGATATAGCGACCGCTCGGTTTGCGCCCCCCAAAGCTTATCTGCCGGGACCTTGACCTGACCCATGGAATCGAACTCCACGCGAAACTTGTTGTCATCGAGCAAGGTGCCGGGTTCGTAATGGCCGTTTTGTATCTGAGGATCTTTATGAGGAGTTGCAGCGTCGGGCATGGTAGTTTTCTCCAGAAAATCGGTAATGTTGGGTCACCGCGTTATGCCGCGATGAGGTAGAGCCTATAGTCCTTCCTATGTGCGGAGGCGCTTAAAATTTTTGCGCTGCACTTAGTAACTAGGATTTATAAGGTTAGAGAAGAACATATGGTTCATGCAAGCCGATTATTTGAATTATGTATAGCCAGCTTTCGTCGAGGCGAACCAAGTCAGGTGTCTTTGCGACTAGATCGAGCGAGAAAATGGTAGATCCAAGGCA
>CAXSFX010000153.1:0-8903 GCA_964236655.1 uncultured Acidobacteriaceae bacterium
CTGCCAAGTGTTCGGAGACCCATGACTTGGCCGTTCCGGGAAGCCCGAGCAAAAGCAGTGCCCGGTCAGTTGCAAGTGTCGCCACGGCGGTTTCAATTAGCCGCCGGTTGCCGACATACTTGGCTGAAATGGATGTACCATCCGACGCGCTACCGCCCAGCAGGTACGTCACAACAGCTTGTGGAGAGAGCCGCCAGTTTTCCGGACGCGGACGAGGATCATCTGTGGCGAGTGCGCTCAGCTCATCGGCGTAGATTTCTTCAGCGCTTAGGCGGAGCCGTTCCGTGGCGTTAGACATGCCGGCGTGTATTCTCCATTGCAATCAGAATATCGAGCAGTGCAACTGCCGTGTTGCTTGTAACCGGGTCATGCAGGGCAAACCGCGCGCGCAGATCGGCTCGGCGTTCTGGAGGGCAGAGTGCGGCGATGACCTCAAACCATTGTGGACCTTGTTTCTTGAGGTCGCTTACCTCATCAAGCCACCGCGTGTTCAGAATCGTACCGACCAGTGCGGCAGGACCAGGCTGTGTGAGCAATCGATGCAGCCAGGTCCAAAGAAGAAGACTGGTCGGCGGATTATGCCCGTAGGGGGCAACGAGCGCCTGCGCCCAGCGCAGCCGTTCGCCGTGAGGCATGTGTTCAAGTGAGTAGAGGCCGCTTTGAAACAGCAACTCCCAGGCAGTGCGCAGATGATCGCCGACTATGGACTCAAAGAGGTCTAGCCGACGGTCGGCTGAGGCGACCAGGGCCAGGCCGACAAGCAGGCGCTGGTGCTTGGCCTCGTGCTCATCTCGCGCAGCGGCTTCGATAAGATCGAGCTCGTCCAGCGCCAGTGCCCCGGCTAGTTCAGCAAACGAGACTTCAGTAAACTGCTCGCGCAGCCAACCAAGAACGGCATGATCCTTGACCGTCGCCGGCAACGAAAGCGACAAAGTGAGCTGCTTGCGCAGGATGCCGGTCTCGCCCCGGATGATGCGCGTGAGAACAGCCTCAAGTGCGGGGTTTTTGACGCCCCCGCCAAGTTGTTGCAGCATCCGGGCGGCAAGCGTACGGATACGCAGTGTGCGATCTTTACGGAGGCCTTCAAGAAACGCACGGTCCATTTCGGCAAGCGTGGGCCGCAAGCAGGCAAGCAGGCGCATGTGGGTATCCGCTGTATCTTTCGGCCATGCGGACTCCAGCAATGCAAGCGCGGCCGCCGGGTCAATACGACGCACCTGTTCAAGGTAAGCAGCGCGCTGCCTGGGGGATGCCTGTGTCCAGTTCTGCTCGTCGATCACCTCGTCTTCGTCAAACATGACGTCATCCTGCTTTGGCCTGGCCCATTGCCGCGCCGTTGCCCCAAGCTGGTCTGCATGGCTGCGTACGAAAGCTTCAAGTCGCGGCAGATCGAATGGGTGCGGTCGCAGGCTCAGGTCGTCGAATGCGGCGGCAAGCGCCAGTGCCGGGTGCTCGGTGGCGGTACGTCCGGCTAGTAGGCGCAGTAGCGGCCTCCGCACTACATCCGGCAGGAGCGTGCGTGTGTCATGCGGATAGGCCTCGATTGCAAACTGAGCCGGTGGCTCTGGGGGAGTAAACCGCAGCGCCTGGCCTAACAAGCTCAGCACCTGCAGGCTGGCATCAGGCGCGAGCGGCACCCCAGCAGCTTCTATAGGCAACGGCTGGCGGCTTGTACCGCTAAGAAGCGTGGACATTGCTTTTGCTTTCCAGTGCAACGCGCTCATGCGTGAAGCCAGCGGCCGAGCGGTGTCTCGGCCCAGCACAGAGTGAGTGAGTAGCCGTTCCAAAGCGCTATCCCGCCAATGATTCCGAGTCCGGCAAGCGGTCTCGCCAAGTTTGACTGCGCTCCCGATATGGGCAACGCAAGGCTGCCTGCAGGGTCGCAGAGAAAGATCCGCTCGCCCGCACGACGAACTTCTGCCTGTCTAAAGGCAAGCGGCCAGGTGCCCAGCCATGGAAGCTGAGCGAGTGCTGTTTCGTAGCCTTGGTAGGCCTCCGCTAGTGACGCATCCGGCAGTCGTAGCCGGTCAGTTACTGCTGCTGCTCCACCGATCAACTGCTCCACCAACGCACGCAACGGTTGGGCCGAAGGATAGTAAATAAGAGAAGCCTCCAACCGGTCACCCAGAACGTATCCTCCGGCTGCGGCCCCTGTAGCGATAGGTACAAAGTCGATCAATACTGCGAAGCGGGAGGTGACGCCCTCGCTCCACAGCCACGTCTCGACCCTCCGCAGACGGTCCGGCTGCACCTCGCTCAACGTCGCCACCACACGCCATGTAGCTTGTACACGCAGGGTTTCCACATCTGTCAACAGAGCTTCTCGTGTCAGGTTCCATCCGATTGCCTGCTCGGCATCCGCGCGCAAACCGCCAGGGAGCGCCTCGCGCGTACGGTATGCCTCCGCGATGAGGTGTACCTGGCCGAGTTCCTGGATCGCTACAAGCGGACGGTCCGCTTCGCGCTCCGCGAACAAGCGTGTCGGCAAGGCTTCCATCCGGCCCGCCAGGCCGGCTGCCTTGGCATCCACAAGCCGCTGTGCAATTAACCGGCAGGCCTGCGTGCTACCGGCGGCGAACGCAGCCAGACCTCGGTCGACCTGGTCCGCGAGCCAGATGTCCAGTTCCTTTAGACCACGCTCGATTGATGCCTCTCGCTCCGCACGGTTGCGTTCTCGTGCTGCCGCCGCCCGCGCCTCCGTTTTCAGGTCTACTGCTACCGCGGCTTCGTCCTCCAGCATCCTGATTGAGGCTTTGGCTTTGGGCGGCTCGGCAGCGGCGGCAGGTGAGCTGCCCCGCCTGCGCCCAAGCCAGTCCTTGACCCAATCCGGCAGTGGCGAGGGTGCAAAGACCGTCTTGCTTTCCGCCAACATCCACATAAGCGCAAGCGAATGCTTGCAAGGAAACTTGCGACTTGGGCACGTGCACTTATAGCTAGCATCGGCTCCCATAATCACAACGCGGTAGGGGGTCGCGCCGGACCCTTGGCATTCGCCCCAGGTGAATCCCTCGCCCTCGGCCAGCGTCGGCCACATCACGGGTTTCAGCAGCTTGCGCGCGGCGGCCAGCGAAGCCTGGTCTGGTGAGAGCGCCTCCACCTTGTCAAGCGTCATCGACATGGCTCGATGGTACCGCAGCGCTTTCTGGTTTGAGCCTTGGAGCGGTTCATTCAAAATGCACTAAGCTCGACTACTCGGAAAGCTTCCACGTCTACTGCAGAACTTGGACAAGAACTTCTGCATGGAGGCAAACACGAGGGGAAAAGCCCCCTGAAGCTCTTGCAGTCGAAGTTGCCGGAAATGCCGACTGCGCGGTACCTGCCTGGAAGGGCTATTTACTTTGATCCAAAGACCGGCTTTGGCCAGTTAGCCATTTGCTTTTACGCATCCTGAGTGGCGAGGCTAACAGGCAATCATTGACTCAGCCAGATCAAGCCGAACTTTCTAACAGGCCATGGCAGCGGAGCAGTCTGGATTCTAGCCGCTCAGGCTTACTTTGAAGATCAGCAAGGGGTGGGCGCGAGATGGCCGGGCATGACAAGGGCAGCTGAGGCATTGAGAACGCCACCGGCTGCGGCTTGGGTGCTCAGGCTGAGATGGATGCCGGAGGGCAAGGCTGCCTCTTTATCGAGTGCCGCGCTGATTTTGGTATAGAGCTCGTTAGCATAGGAGCGGCCGCCACCGTAGAAGGGGAGCTTTGCGCCATGGAGGAAGTAGTTGGGTGTGGAGCTCGCTTTATAGCTTTTAGAGCATTTTCACAGTTGGTGAGATGATCCAAGTCGAAGTCGGAACCAGGCTTGAGCGTTATCCGGAGTGATCTGCGGCAGCAGTTCCGCGATGGCTTGATTGAGGGTTTCAGCGGTGCGGGTCCGGGTGGCTCGGAGCAGAACTTTGACCTTGGACCAGGCCTTTTCTATCAGGTTCAGGTCCAGCGAATAGGGCGGCAGGTACAGCAGTTCGGCACCGGCGGCCTCGATGCGTTCACGCACGCCGCAGGCCTTGTGCGCGCTCAGGTTATCTATGACCACCTGGCCGGGCCGCAGCTTCGGGTAGAGAACTTGGTCCAGATAGGCGAGAAAGATCTCGCGGTCTGCGGGCTCCTCGATGGTCATGGCGGCGACGATGCCGCGGGTGCTGAGGGCACCCAGGATGGTGAGCACTTTCCAGTGGCCTCCGGGCTAGGCTTCCCGGATGCGCCCCCATCGCGGCTGCGCGCGTAAAGCCGGGTCATCGAGGTGGTAAGGCCGCTTTCGTCCAGGTAGATCAACCGCTCCGGCGCGACCGCGTGGAGTATTTCGAGGAACTTGGCCCTTCGCCCGCGGTTGGCTTCGGTGTCGCACTCGCTGGCGTGGAGCGACTTTTTTTAAGCCGGAAGCGCATTTGCTTCAGTCGCAGCCACAGGCAGGAAGTGCTGAACACGATTCCACTCTGCTCGGCCGGCGCGGATTGTAACTGCCGCAGTGTCCAATCGGGGTGCTCGGCCAAGAGCCGGGTCAGCAGCTGCCCGTCGAGCCGGCTGCGCGGGCCGGTATTCCGGCTGAGCCACCGCTCCGCTGCGCCTGCGGGCAGAGGAATCTTCCACGCCCAGCCGCGGCTCACGCCGAAGCGCGCCGCCAGCTCCGCCAGGCTCCCCTCGCCCCGGTCGTGGGCCTCCAACAACTTCCTTCGTAAATCGTCCGAATACGGTCGCACCATGCAAGCTCATGCCGCGGGAATCGCAACTGTCACTCTATACAATCTCTGCAAATGCTCTAGACAGCTGATTGAAGCCTGGAGGCAAGAATACAATAAGAGTCATCACCGATCTCTCGATGACAGGACGCCAAGCTAGTTCGCCAGCCAGGTCGAGGATGAACTCTAACCTTGGTACAAAATTCCCAGGCCCTTCACCCGCGCATCGCCTATGACAACTCCGGTTATCGTGGGCGATGCACAGGATGATCTCTACTTCACATTTGCCGACTCGGGAGGTGTGAGCACAAACTCACATGTAGGTTCAGTCGAGCAAAAAAGCACTCCGCTCCGCAGCAGAAGAGCGTGCGAAGTCTTGGGCACTGCCAGCCCAAGATCCAAGTGCCCTAAGCTCTGGCCCATCCCACGCAACTCCTCATCCCCACTCACCATTGCAACCTGTTCCGTCTTCGCCGCCGACACTTGTGTAACAAATACTCCCGCCCCCTTTACTCCTGATGGTCGGGGCACATGGAATGTCCGCTGCTCCTGCAACGCGCGGTCCGGATGCATTTCCTGTTCTGCCACACCCTTCTTCTTTAACCCATCTACTCGTGCATGGAGTTTTATAGCTACTGGTGTCGCGCTGCTGCTCCCAGTTCGACTCAGTGCCATCTCGTATACCCTCATCGCCCCAGTGACGTCGCCTTTCTTTTCCAACATCTCGCCCATGTGCAGCCCCTCTTCACCGTGTGCTGCACTCCGCCAAGACGCCCGCACATACTCTTCCGCGAGCGTGTCTTTTCCTTCGGTGAAGTACACCCATCCCAGCGTGTCCCACGTTGCTAGCAGCAGATTGGTCCGGCGAAACGCTCCCGTATTTACACTTTCAATAGCGGTCCCAGCCGACTCAGCCTCCAACATCTCCACCGCTTTTCGAGCACTCGCTTCGGCTAGCGGCAGTAATGCGTTGGACCCAGCGCTTACTAGCGCATAAGCTCCATCATTCAAAACATCTGCATCGGAAGATCCTTCCACCGCACTCTTGATGATAGGTAACGCCTCTTCATGTTTCCCCGCCCGCAGCAGTGCACTTCCTAGTTCCACCTGAAGCATTCTATTTTCCGGAAGCGCTTTTACTCCCCCCTTGTACACCTCTACGGCGTCGTCTACACGATTCGCTGCCAGCAGTTGACTTCCCACAAGCAAGAGGGCCTGCGCGTTGTCTGGTGCCGCTTGCGCATATGCCAGCAGGTATTTCCGTTCTTCCGATGGTCGCCCCAGCAATCGCTCCAACCTTATAAGGTCCGGATACTGATCAACCTCGCCAGGATGCTGCAGCAACTCCCTCTCATAGTCGTTTGCCGCTTCGCTCAGGTTTTTATGCTGCCAAGCCAGCCATCCACGCTGACTCCATGCGTACGCTTGCTTCTCGTTAATGGCAATTGTCTGGTCAGATTTTGTTTGAGCCAGTTCAAAATCCTTGGCTGTAATAGCGTCGTGAGTCTGCCGTACCAGCTCAGCCGCCTTGGGATTATTTTCGCCTGCCACGGGCGGTCCTTTTTCTCCCGCCAGCCCTTTGCTTGTTAACTGAATCCACGGCTGTACCGTGGCAGCGTCCGTGAATTTCTTCACACTTCTCCACTCTGCCGCCTCTACCTTCGGTTTCAGCACCTCCAGCGTGAACTCCGATACCAGGCTGCCATCCGTTATCCGGTATGTTTCGTCGAAGGTCGCAAACGCCGTTTTCAAATGAATCGCATCCGGCAGCTCGGCCACATACCCTGACGGCAGCTTCACCGTGCTCTTAGCTGTCTGGCTATGACGCCCGCCAAAGTCGATCTCGCTCTTCGGGGGGTTCTTCTCATCGATGGACGGCAGACTAACATTCGGCAGCAGCGACCCGGTTTGATAGCTCTTCCACTGTGACCACGCATCCTGTATATAGCCATACTGCATCCCCCACGGTACCGAGAGATCGTCACCTGCATCCAGAGTCACACTGTTTGCTTTACCGTAGAAGCCGCTACTATCCACGTACGACTGGCCCAACTGGTCCCACTGTGCTCGCGCTACTTGACGGCTCGCATAGCGCATCAGTACCTCGTCGTCCCCACGCATGGTTACGACTACGTTGCCCTTCGTCGTTCCATCCTTTGCAAGTTCAAACGTCCCTTCGTACCGGTCCGCAGCTGCGAATGGCAACTCGGCCGGCGTCTTTGCCAAGTGCGGCATACCCGGGCCGCCCTTGGCAGGCACCACTAGTGCCTCCTTGTCCCGCAGTACCGGCAGCAGCACGCGGTAAGGTGCCACCTCCGTCGTCGCATCCAGCCATACTGGCCCCCCATCTACGTTTACGTAAGTAATTAGATGGTTGAATGCCTCCGGCATCGGCACTTTCTCGTTCATCTCAATGCCGGCCCCAATCAACACAGCGAAAGGCTGAAATCCCTTTGCCCGCAGCAGCGCGGCTAGCAGCGTGTGCTTGTCCTTACAATCTCCATACTGGTTTGTCAGCACCTCCATCGCCATGTGCGGCTGATAGCGGCCCACTCCAAAATCTACTCCGATGTAGTGATTGTGCTGCGATACATACTCGTACAATCGCCGCACCTTTTCAGTGTCCGTCTTTGCTCCCGCCGTTATCTCATCAGCCCTTGCCTGCAACGCTGGAGTTACTGAGTCCCGCCCCGCAATCAGTGCCTGGTACCACGCCCCAACTGCCTCCCAACTCGGAAAGGTTGTCCACGCGATTGGCGGCGTTTTTTCCTGCGGCGCGGCGTCCTCATCCTTAGCGTTGCTCCGCCGTAGCTGCGCCCCCTTCCACCGATACACCCGCTCGTCCCCGCTCTCCACCATCTCGGGCGGATACTTCGGGCTGTACACCGTCACCGGCTTCGACTTCGGCACCCGCAGTTCAATTGTCCGGTCCAAATACACCAGCCCGCTCCCAAAGTTCTCTACATTCCAGAACTCCCCTGGTACCTCCGCCACCTTCTGCGTAAGTTTCGTTTCAAATTCGAGTATGTCTCCTACCGCTAGCGATCTTACTGGCAGCTGTTTCAGGTGTAGGTCGCTGTACATCGGTGCGATTTGTGTTGCCTGAGCCGGTTGGTCCTGCATATCGCCTGCGGGAGTATTGACCACCGTTCCATCCGGTTTACGCACCCTTGCATAGACAATCTCCAGCGACTGCATTCCGCTAGCGTATGGAAATCCCAACACCGCAAAAGCCTGCAACGCAGCGTTCGACTGCACCCGCAGCACTGTCGTCTGCGTTTTCACTCCGGTACCATCTGCCGCATAGCGATACACCGACTCATCTCGCTCCACAACGGCCGCTTCATCCGCATACTCCTTCGCAGGCTGCGTCACCATAATCTGTGCGAAAAGATCGTTAGAGGCAGTAGGCAGATAAGCAACAAGAACCGAAAACAGCAGGAATTTATTCATAATTTCTAGGTGTCCGGGGCTAAGCGTCAATGCTGCTGGTTATGGAATAGGTCTATGCAGACCTGATCGCCCATGCGAAGCATTCTAATGCCCGCGAAATCACTATCTGAAACTTAAAATTTATGTCGACGTCAAAGCTGTAGGTTTGTGGGACAAGCGTCTTTTGCTCGTTCCAAGCTTGAAGATCGGCAAATCCATAGCCTGTCTTAGGGACTGCCCATGCACTCAGGCGCTACTTTGCTTTTCCCTTGTGAGCTCGGGCATGCGGGTCGGGAGCTGCGGGAGTCAGTACCGCCTGCTGCGGGGCGGCCTGGTACTGCTCGACCCGGTTGAGCTGCTCCTGCATGTTGTTTTGGCTGTCCCGTAGAGGCCAGTAATCAAACAAAAGCCCTAAGATCAGTCCACCAGCAAAGACTAGGCTGAGCGTGAGCCAGCTCACCTCTTTCGTGTTCTGGCGCACGTAGCCAGCTACTGGCAATATCTTGGTGAAGACCCAACCAACGTATCTGGCTATTGCAAAAGCGGCCCGCATTTAAGGAGCAGTCCTACTATTGGCGACGATTTCCAAGTCGGGCATGATCGAGAACATGACTGTGGTCAGCGGTCCGCAGATGCTGGCGCAGTCGGCCCATGATGCTGTTCGGTCATGGCAGTATAAGCCCTACCTACTGAATCGGATTGAAATCGGAAGCCCTCCGCCCGCATCCCGAACTTGAAAGCTGATCAGGGTGCCGGTATGTTTTGGTGTCAACCCCATACTGGATTATCTGTCTGTCCGATG
>CAXSFX010000154.1:0-8892 GCA_964236655.1 uncultured Acidobacteriaceae bacterium
GTGCCGTTTGCCGAGGTACCAAGAACACCGGTCTGGGCTAGGGCGTTGTAGATGGTGGAGTTGATGAGACGAGCGTAAAAGATCCCGTAGCCACCGCGAATTGAGGTTTTGCCGTCAGAGGTGGGCTGAAAGGCAAAGCCCACGCGCGGCGCGATGTTAGTGCGATTGTCAGGCAAACTGGCGGTCTGGTTCAGCGATATAAGCGGGTTGGCATTACCATTATTCGGCAGCTGCGAGGCAGGAGTTTGCTCATACTCATAGCGCAGGCCATAGGTAAGCGAGAGACGCGGCGAGACCTTCCACTCATCCTGGGCAAAACCCGCGTAGTCCACCGTAGCGAACTGGAAACCAAGCGCGCCAAACCCTTGTGTGTAGCTTTGGTAATGGTTAGCCTGCGCAATAGTGGCCGGGTTTTGAGACAAGTAATAATCAGTAATGTAGTTAAGCAGTGCTCCATTGCCCCCTCCCGCGTAGGAGTAACCGCCAAAGATAGCCGTAAGGTTCTCGCTCAAATCGTAAGTATGTAGTAAGTCGACGCCGAATTTAACTGAGTGATTGCCATGAATGGATTGCACCGTATCGGTGGCTTGCCACTGGCGCTCGTCCGGGTAGGCGGGACGATTGAGAAAGGTAGGTGTGCCGAACTGGAAAACACCGGCAATGTTGACGTTGGGCGGGATGCCTCCGAACGGGTTGGAGTAGCCGCCCTGTGTATTGAGGAGAGTGGCCTGCTCGTAAGCAGTGGGCTGCTGGTTATTCTCAAACTCGAAATCGCGCCCGTACTGGTAGCGAACCTCGTTTGAAAAACGCGGTGTAAATAGAGTGTCGAGCTTGGCAATGCCCCAGTTCACACGGACATAGTCATTACCGTACGAACTGATGCCGTAAGCAAGAGCGCCGGTGCCGGTCTGGATACCGGCGGGCGAGGTCCAATTGAGCCGGTTCCACTCGCCGGCAAGATGATTTTTCTCGTTGATCTGCCAGTCGAGCTTGGGAAAGAAGATAGATTGGTTACCGGTACGAGGAACCGTGCCAAGGATGCTGTTGAGTCCATTGACGGCATTCGCGTACAGCGTTCCGGCTTGCTGGGGCGTAACGCTAAGGGCTTTCCCCAATGTCTGCAGGTTGGCCGTTGAAGGCTGGGCATACAGAACCGGCGGCGCACCGGGCGCTGAAGCACTGGGGGTCGAAAAGCCGGGAAAGTTATGGTTGAAGCGATCAGCGGCAAGAAGGAAGAAAACCTTGTCCTTGATGACAGGGCCACCCACCTCAAAGCCGTACTGGCGACGAATGTCACTGGGCTTGACGGGAGTCTTCTGGCCGGTGGGGCTAGTCAGAAAGGTGTAATTGTTGAAAGCGCCCCAGGCGGCGTCGCGGTAGAAAAGGTACCCCTCACCATGCAACTGGTTGGAGCCGGACTTTGAGACCGCGTTGACAACCCCACCGGCGGCGCGGCCATACTCGGTAGAGTAGTTGGAAGTGTTGACCTGGAACTCTTGAACAGCCCACTTGTCAGACGAGTAGCCCGCGCGGGTGCGGCCGCGCTCCTCTGAAAAGAACGCCTGGTTGTCGTTTGCGCCGTCGAAAGTAATGTTGTTCAGCAGCGTAGACTGCCCGCGAAAACTCAGCAGTCCGAAGCCGCTCTGATCAGACACAACGCCCGGCGTAAGTAAGGCGTAGGCCGACCAGCGATAATTGTTGACCGGCAGGTCTTCAAGCACCTTTTCGCCGATCTCCGCCGTAAAGTCATTGTTGGTAGTGTCGATGTTAGGAGCCGCCCCAGAAACAGACACAGTCTGCGTCTCAGCACCAAGCGCAAGCTGCGCCGGAATATTCGTAGTAAGCCCCACTTGAACCGTGACGTTGGTAGACGAGTACGTCTCAAAGCCCAGCTGCGTGACAGTAACCGAGTACACGCCCGAAGCAAGATGCGGCACAAGAAACGACCCCGAACCATCCGTGGTGGCGCGGGTGTCCGCAGCAGTGCCATTGGAGTGGATAAGAACCTGGGCATTTGGGACAGCAGCCCCGCTGGAATCGGAAACAGTGCCGCCGATTGCACCGTCAACGGCAGTCTGGGCATGCGAAACGGAGACAGCGGCAAGTGCCAGGGTACTGAATACCGCAGGGAGGCGGCGCAAACTGGGCATCGATTGAAACTCCTTGTAAGGTAGTGCGGTTCTCATGTGACAACGGCCAAAATGCGCCAAGGCGAATCATCGGGAGTCTGGCAGAGCATTGTTACTGGGATATAAAGCGATGCGCATCCAGCCCATCTGCTCTAAACTCCGGCCCACCTGCTCTAAACTAAAGAGACGCCCACCTGTTCGCCCACCTCTTCAAGGAGCACCCCGTGCGCACCCTGCTTCTCCCCATTCTTTTCTTCGCAACACTCCCCCTCACAGCTCTCGCACAGAAGAACGATAAGAACCAACCCGACCCGCGCACCTCCCCTAAAGCCACCGTTATCCGCGCCACCACCCTTTACATCCAGGCCGACAAGGGCTCCGACAAGATCGGCACCGTCACCCCGGGCCGCGAAATGGCCATCCTCGAACACGGCACCAACTGGCTTCGCGTCTACGCCAACACCGACGAAGAAGCCGTCCGCCAGGAAGACCAGCCCGTCTTCACCGACCATGCCCCCGCCCCGCCCATCTCCGGCTGGATCGAAACACAAAACGTAGTCGCCGCCGACACCCCCCAGGGTGACGCCATCCTCTTCGGCGAGGCCATCTCCGCCGAGCAGGCAGCCGCCGAACTCCACGCCGCCGCAGGTTCCGCCGCCGACGCGCGTCGCCTCTACCGCATGGACGCCCAGCTTTTTCCGCAAAGCCCCCGCGCCGCCGAAGCCGCCTGGCGCTCCGCCGACATCCGCTGGCAGATCCAAAAACAGGACGCCGCCTCCCTGCCCTCAGCCAAGGAACAGGAAGCCTACCTGCGCCAGCTGCCCGACGAATCTGAAATGAAGCGCATTGAAAAGCAATACCCCGGCAGCAAATGGGCCGGCAACGCCGCCTACGAGCTTATCGACAACAAGCTCTGCGGCGACTGGCAAGGTGCGGAAAAGTGCCCCGAAAAGGAAGCTGCCTACTACATCGACTTCGCCCAGAAATACCCCGACGCACCCCGCGCCCCACAAGCCCTGTACGAAGCCGCCTGGCGTCTGGCCTGCGCCGGTGACCTGTGGACCGCCGACAACGACGACAAGCGCGCCACAGAAAATCGCAACCGTGCCGTCGACGCCGCCAACCACCTGTTAGGCCGCTATGGCACAACCGACTACGCCGCCCGCGCCGCCGGCCTCGTCTACAAGGTCCAGCACGCCATCCCCGTCTACGGCAGCGACCGCCAGTAAGCTACCTAACTTTGTGCTCCAGAGAGGCATGTCAACTCGACACTTCCATCTCGCTAGATGAGGAGTCATCCTGAGCGCAGCGAAGGA
Source organism: uncultured Acidobacteriaceae bacterium (assembly GCA_964236655.1). Taxonomy (GTDB): domain Bacteria; phylum Acidobacteriota; class Terriglobia; order Terriglobales; family Acidobacteriaceae; genus EB88. Next base: position 3,446 of record CAXSFX010000154.1, read on the forward strand.
TCTGCTTTACGCTTTTCTTTGAAATAAAAAGTGGTCCGCGACAAGAAGTGGTCCGCAACCCCAGCATTACCCACAAACCAGAGCATTACCACAAACCAGGGGGTCATCCTGAGCAAAGCGAAGGATCTGCTTTTACGCTCTCGCCCTAAAACAAAAAACCGCCCACGCCCCCAACATCACCCAACAAACCCGGACATTACCCACAAACCAGGGGTCATCCTGAGCAAAGCGAAGGATCTGCTTTTACGCTCTCGCCCTAAAACAAAAAACCGCCCACGCCCCCAACATCACCCAACAAACCCGGACATTACCCACAAACCAGGGGTCATCCTGAGCAAAGCGAAGGATCTGCTTTTACGCTTTCTCTCTCTGAAACAAGCCCCCCTGCGAAACTCCAGCAGCATTTTAAACAGGGCTCATCCTGAGCAAAGCGAAGGACCTGCTTTTACGCTCTTTCTCTGCAATAAGAAATGGCTGGACCCCGGCAGTACCAACAAACCAGGGCGTCATCCTGAGCAAAGCGAAGGACCCGCTTTTACCCCGCCCCCCAATCCTCCACCCACTCCACCCGTAACAAGCAATCCACCCTTTCCCCCTCGCGCATCCGCCCATCTTCCGGTACAACCATGGAGAGCCTTGTGCCAGGCAGTCTCTATCCCGCACCCTTAAAGGACCCCACCCCTTGAACGACTATGTAATCTCTGTCCTGCTTGGCATTGTCGAAGGCCTCACCGAGTTCCTCCCCGTCTCCTCCACCGCCCACCTCCGCATCGCCGAAGCCCTCCTGCACGTCTCGCTCACCGACCCATACTGGAAGATGTACACCATCGTCATCCAGCTCGGCGCCATCCTCGCCCTCGTCCTGCTCTTCCTCAACCGCATCGTCACCTTCGTCCGCACCTTCCCCAAGGGCGAGGGCCGCGACCACACCGTCCTCACCCACCCGCTCACCCTGGTAGCAGTCGCCTTCGTCTGCACCGCCGTCCCGTCCCTGATCTTTGAGAAAGCTATCGGCAAACATCTCGAAAGCATTACGGTAATCGCGCTTTCTTTGTTAATCGGCGGCATCGTCATGTGGGCCGTTGACACCTGGAGCAGCCGCCGCGACTCCCCCACCAAGGACGTCGACCAAATGGGCGTAGGCCAGGCCGTCTGGATCGGCCTCTGCCAGGTCCTCTCGGCCGTCTTCCCCGGCACCTCCCGCTCCATGTCCACCATCGCCGCCGGCCAGCTCGCCGGCATGACCCGCACCGCCGCCCTTGAGTTCTCCTTCCTCGTCTCCATCCCGGTCATGGTAGCCGCCACCGGCTACGACCTCCTCAAAACCCTCCACCCCAGCCACAAACAACTAGCCGCCCGCGCCTTGACGGGAGAAACCATCGCCCCCCTGGTCATGACCGGCCACAACTGGATCATCCTCGCCATCGGCTTCATCATCTCCTTCTTCGTAGCCCTCGCCGTAGTAGGCTGGTTCCTCCAATTCGTCCGCCGCCACGGCTTCACCATCTTCGCCATCTACCGCATAATCCTCGGCATCGCCCTGCTGGTAGCAGGCAAGCAGCTGTTCGCTTCCTAACCAACTCGATCTAAGCCACCTCGGGCCAATACAGCTTTAAGCAAATCTTCGTTACGAGTCTCACACTCCCAGACAGTGAGGACGTTCCAGCCGTTAGCTTTTAGTTCACTCATATGTTTGTCGTCACGAACGACGTTGCCTCTTCTTTTTGCTGCCCAGAACTCTGCTCTTGTCTTTGGAGTAACACTGCCCCAGCGACAGTCATGACAATGCCAAAAACAGCCGTGTACAAAGATCACAAGTCGGCATTTGGGGAGGACAATATCAGGCCGACCCGGAAGATCTTTTCTGTGCAGCCTGAATCTATAGCCATAGGAATGCAATGGGGAGCGTACCCGGATTTCCGGTTTTGTGTTCTTGTTACGAATAGCCGACATATTTCGGCTGCGCTGTTCCTGTGAATGAACATCCATGGCCTTAAACGAAACTAGCCTTGATCCCGAAGGCGGATCAAGGTTGTGAAGGCTGCCAAATCCATCAGTTTTTGCTGTTGTGACAGGGTGTAGCTGGCATGAAGTCCACGAGGCACTACAAGCTGCAAATTGTACTCTTCCATCTGCTCAGTTTGGTTTGTACTTATCGCAACTTCCATCGTGAGCAGATGTTTGCGGTCTATGCGTTTTGCCTCAGCCAATACCTGTCGCCAGCGATCTTTACATGTTGTTTTCGCACCCAGCATTGTAAGCAATGCCGCGTTGTAGCTTGGATTGCTGTATGCGTCAAGACTGGGGAAAAGAAAATCCGGCTTCGACTTTGATTCAGTGACTACACCTCGTTCATATCTAAGCTGATTTTTCGTGAAGATAACGTTCAGGTGGTTTTCAAGGGCTCTCCCCGAACTGCTCTTTCTACGATTTTGTACAGAAAGTGAGAAGGCTATAAACCCATCTACGTCTTCAGCAAATCCCTTGCTGAGCTTGTCTCCCAGCAAGTGTTTCTCCATGGTTCGAAACAAAATCTCCTCACGCTCCATCCAGCCGAGAAGTGCTGCGTCAGGGTCGGCAATCGGGTCCAGTTCCGGGACTGTAGACCGCGCATACGCAGAGAAAATTTCAGTTGAGGGAAGCGAACTTCCAAACTTCTCCAACATCGTGTCAAGGTAGTTACCAACAGAAGCTGAGGAATCCGACACTATTCCGAATTGATCTAGGATCAGCGCAGCAGCGAAGTGAATCCTGTCCTGATCAGTTTCCAATTCTTCTCGAACCGAAAAGCCGGTATGTCCAACTTGTATGCTGAAAAGCCATTCAATCTGATTTGCAATCGTTGATCCTCCCTGAGCAATAACTACAAGAATCTGATCGTCTGGCCGTCGCGCTCGCTGGTTACCTCAACTTGACTTCAAAGCGATATGCCGGTAGAAACCAAAGCAAAGCCAGCTATGCGGCATTATCTGACTCAAGACATGTAAGAATTCGTTCATAGAGCTGAGTGGATATGCCCCGAAAAAACTGGACCAGAGACGAGCTTCTAGTTGCGTTCAACCTGTACTGTAGGACGCCGTTTGGACGAATCCATACTGGAAATGCAGAAATTGTAACAACAGCCGCACTACTCAGTCGTTCGCCTTCCGCTCTTTCATGGAAGCTCGCAAACTTTGCACGTTTGGACCCCTCCTTGCAGAACCGGCAGATAGCAGGCGCTTCTCATGGGAGCAATCTGGATGCAGAAGTTTGGCACGAATTTACAAATGATTGGGAGCGTCTTTCCTATGAAAGTGAGCGCGTTCGTCTTTCCTTAACGGGGCAGTCGCTAAACAACGCACCGGACCATTTTCCTGAAGGAAAAACTCGGGAAGCTACCGTCCGAGTCCGAGTCAATCAAAACTTCTTTAGAGCTTGTATCTTGGCTGCTTACGGGAGTAAGTGTTGTATAACTGGTCTGCCATACAGCGAGCTGCTTTGCGCCAGTCACATCGTTCCATGGAGTATGGATATAAACAATAGAACAAACCCGGCAAATGGCCTTTGCTTAAATGCTCTTCACGACCGAGCTTTTGATCGAGGTTTGATCACGATCAGAGAAGACTTGACCATTGAAGTTTCTTCAAGAGTTCTCCAGTCAAAAGATCCTGAAACTTATTCGTCCCTTGGAAAATATCATGGTCTTCCTATTCGAATTCCGACTCATTTCGTTCCAAATTCGTTCTTTCTTTCTTATCACTATGAGCATATATTTAAGAAATAGAGGAATTGCTCATGGCAGATAAGCTCGTTGTTGAATTCTATTGCGACCAAGCGGACAAAAACCCATTTGCTTCAGTACTCGTCTTGCATGGCGGAGATAACCCCGCTTCAGCGGCTCTCACTTTAGCGGATTTTCTGTGTAGCTTGCGTAATGCAGCAGGTGAGCACAGTATCAATATCGGCTTGGCAGCCGCTCAATTTATAATCTGGGCGAATACTCTTAGTGGTGATCATGCATTAGGCCGTGAGGTGTTCCTGCTCCCTAACGGAGGCGAGACAGCGTATCAGGTGGCGCGCCTATATCCGGGCGATCCATATCCACTGGTAGAGATCATGCAGGATGTTTACTCATCAGAGGCAGAATTAAATGAGGCAAAAGAAATATTAAGATATTTACCATCAGCATCTAATCTAGCTATGTGATACGTGCCCTAACATCTGTTTTTTAGAGATGTACCAAGTCTGTTTTACGTTGCATATCTAAAACAACCTGAAGACGGGTGGCCAAATCACGCTGTGTAAATCTTTGCCGTACCTGAGCTAACAAGATTAGATATTCCAGAAAAAGTTGGAGCGTTGCGCTGGGCATAATAGTGGACACTTTGCCTAATTCACTGCCCAGAGTCTAGCAGATTGCCGCTGAGTGGCTAACACTGCCTTCTTCTAGGACACGCTCCGCTCCAGAGGGAGGCTCATCGCCACCCCTCATCTCGCCAACCCTTATAAATGTCCCAGTCCATCATCCCCATCTTCAAAGCAATCGCTCGGGCACGAATCCGCGCATACGCTGCGTCCGAAGCCGCTGCGTCAAAGTTCATGCCGAGATTTTCAGACTGCTCCGCAGGCCCACAACGCTGACTACGCAATACTTCATCATCACGATCAACCCGACGAACCATACTCTCGCCCCCACAACCTCAACGATTCTTCTCTAAATCCCGCCACACCCCAGCTTACCCATAATTTGCTCTGGTGATCCAATCGCACCCTCAATCCCCAGAAAACAAAACCCACAACTCCGGTCGCCCCGCATTGCAATGCACCGCCCGCGACAAAAACCCAAAACAAGCCCAAGACAAATACAACGCCATCCGCGCCCCCTTGCCAAGCCCCACGCCGCCGCCCACCCCCACTAAACAAAGCAACCCGGCTCTCCACCGAAGGAATCGGATGAAACACCCGCTCCACCCACCGCGAACGAGCCGGCTCATCATCCTGTAACCGATCCAGCGCAGAAACAGCCGCACCCAGCACCTCCGCTCCAACCCCGGAATCCAGCGCAAACCGGTCCGCCCCAAACACCCCGAGCCGGTTGAGCGAAGGCAGCAGCAGCAACCCCGCAAACGACCAAAGCGTAAAACAAAGCCCGGCATGTACAAGCCCCGGCGCATCCGCAAGCGACGACCTGGCACCCGGCTCGCCGCGACAAACCCAACCAGATTCCACCCGTACGCCACCACCCCGCGCAACCGCGCGCCGGTTAGCAAGCACGCCCTCCCGCTGAACTCGCTCAACAGCAAGCACTTCCGGCGGCAACTCCCGTAGCCAACTACCGGCAAAATCAGCCGCTCCCGCCCCGGCAGCCCGCTCCATCCACCCACAAAACCCGGATCCCTCGACTGCAAAGCAATCGCCGAAACCGGAAGCCGAGCCGCATCTCGCATGCGCTCCCACCACACGCATAA
>CAXSFX010000155.1:0-8841 GCA_964236655.1 uncultured Acidobacteriaceae bacterium
CTGTGCCGCGGGTGCGGGTCACAATCGCTCCTGCCGGGTTCAGCGTGTACTGGTCCGTTGCGCCTATTTCTTCCTGCGAGCCGCTGCTGTGGGTCTTGACCCCATTTAGAAGCTGCTGCTCGAACTCAAAATCCTGCTGGTAGGTGTGTGCCACCAGGCTGCTTGAATTATCTGCATTGGTCGTCGAGTTGTAGTTGAACGTAAATGGATAGACGGTCGTCTTCTGCACTTCATGTACCGCCGCACCGGTCTGCGTCGTAATGTCAGAGTAGGCGATACCTACCTGCGCAACGTCCTGCGTGTACAGGGAGTTGTTGGTATTGATGACCTGGTAGTTGCCGAAGTCCACCGTCTCTTTGATGGTGGTGGTCACGGCTCCATGCGAGGTATTTACCGAGCCGCTCAACACGAAGTTCCGTTGCGAGCTCACCAGGACCGTGGCATGCGTTGTGCCCGTAGAGTCTACCGGTGCTGAGGCCTGGACATACGGGTTCGGTGCCGGGCCAAGCGTATTTTGGAGCAGGGAGCCGGTGGTTTGTGCGCCGCCGTGATCCAGGTACAGCAGCAGGGTGCCGGTTACGCTGAAGCTTGAATCGGCATTGAAGACGCCCATGGCCACGGTGTGCTGCCGACCATCGGAGAGTGTCGCGGCAAATGGGGTCAGGTCAACCAGGTACGGCTTGAAGTTGAGCGTCTGCACACCCGTAATCGGCTCCCACAGCGAAGGATCGATGCCGCCGGTATAAATCCAGGGCAGCACAGGCGCGATGCCTGCAGCCTGGCCGTCCACGTACACCTCCGTCTCACGAAAGGCGGTATTGCCGCCGCTTTGCAGCTGCGTAGCCAGGTTTGTAGGTACGTTTGTGTACCAAAATTCGTCATTTCCCTGGCTCTGCGAGAACAGCTCCAGGTACGCACCCTCGATGTTGCGGGGCAGCGTCGGGAAGGTGCCTGTAAGCCGGTCTGCGGTTGTATTCAGGCCGGTGCTGGAGCCGTCAGTGCTCAGCGGGAGCACCGCATCCGGCACCGCAGGCGCGGGATCGAGCGGCCCGGCTGGGTAAAAGCTCAGCGTGGCGCTCGCGGTGATAACACCGTTGTAGGTCACCCCGCCCGAGGTACCGACAAAATTGCCGAGGTTGGCAACACCGGGCAGCTGCGGGGTCCTGAGCAGGGCGCTCAACTCGGTCACATCACGCTCCACATGCCAGGATGGGCTGAGAACGGTGCGCGGCTCGGCTGTTGTACCGAAGTAGATGTTTGCCCCGCCCAGGTAGAAGTCGGCGGTACGGTCGAACTGGCGACCGCTGGTTACGTTGAAGTCGGCTGCGAACACAACCTTGGCCCATGGACCTTTGCAGTCGGCGGGAGGCGTGTAGCTGAAGCGCCTGCTGTTGAAGTCGTTGAAGGCTTGATCTGTGAACAGCGTCACAACGCAGGGCACAGTTGAAGGCCGCCGCACGGCAGGCTCTGGGGAAACCGGGTTCGACGAGCCGATGACCGGGTTAGGTGGTACCGGGGTTTGCGCCAGGATTTGTACGGGGGCGGTGATGGCGAGTAGGGCGAGTGAAGCAAGCGGCAAGGAAGAGCGAGGAGTGAGCAAGGGGGGCCTCCGGCGAATATGGAAGCAGGATACGCAACCGAACTGCTTTGTGCATGTGGAAAGTGTGTAGGCCTCACAATGCTTTGCACACACTTCCACGTTTCCGTCATTCCGCTTCGCACTTTCAGAAGCAATCGAGCAATTTCAATATCCCTTGCATCCATCCGGGCAGGCGTGGTATCTCATAGAACAGTTCAAGTTTGCTCCCTTGGAGCGAGCCTGGATCTTATGAAGAGTGGTTGAGGGACGGGCCCTGTGACGCCACGACAACCGGCCGGAGCAATTTCGGACATCGGTGTCAACTCTCTCCTGAAGGTCGCCTGATCGTACATGGCGCTTGAGGGGAACATGAGATTCGGGGTGTTGCGCGCGAAAGCGTGCGCCATCTCGCCTATTTCCGAACGTGTTGTTGGTGTAGAGTGGTCGTCAGAAATGCCCGTACCATCAGCCTCTCGCATTGCGAGGGTATAGATGGCAGTAGCTTATGAGTTGCGATGTCGTGAATGCGGCAAACGGTATGACAACGCACCGCTTTCCATGTGCGATGAGTGTTTTTCACCGCTGGAAGTATTTGTTGATCTGGATTTAGCAAAGGCGATCGTGACCCGCGAGTCGATCGCGCAAGGTCCCGCCTCCATGTGGCGCTACCAGGCCCTGTTGCCCGTTCCCGAAACATATGTACCCCAGACGCCCGCCGGCTGGACTCCCCTTGTAAAAGCGCCGAATCTGGGCGGCCGCATCGGTGCCAAGAACTTATATATCAAGAACGACGCCGTGTGCATGCCGACACTTTCGTTCAAAGATCGTGTGGTTGCGGTGGCACTTGCCAATGCGCAGGCGTTCGGCTTTGACACGGTCGGCTGCTCCTCGACCGGCAACCTGGCGAATGCAGTTGCTGCCCATGCAGCACGATTGGGCCTAAAGACGTACATCCTGGTACCGGCTGACCTGGAAGCCGCCAAAATCCTGAATACCGAAGTTTACGGCGCGAACCTGATCCGTATTGACGGTAATTACGACCATGTCAACCGCTTGTGCTCACAGATTGCCGACCGCTTCCATTGGGGCTTCGTGAACGTAAATCTGCGGCCCTACTATGCCGAAGGGTCCAAGACGTTCGGCTATGAGATCGCCGAGCAGCTTGGCTGGCGCTTGCCGGACAACGTGGTATGCCCCATGGCGGGCGGCTCGCTGATTCTGAAAATCAAAAAGGCTTTCGAGGAGTTGGTGGAACTAGGTTTGGTCGAAGATAAGCCGGTGCGCTTTTTCGGTGCCCAGGCTACGGGCTGCTCGCCTATCTCGGTCGCCGTCAAAACAGGCGCAGACTACATTGAGCCGCAAAAGCCCAACACCATCGCACGCTCACTCGCCATCGGCAACCCGGCTGACGGCATCTATGCCGCACGTGCCATTCTAAAAAGCGGCGGCTGGGCTGAGGATGTCTCTGATATCGAGATTGTTTCCGGCATCCGTGAGCTGGCCGAGTCGGAAGGCATTTTTACTGAGACCGCAGGCGGCGTAACCACAGCAGTGACCTCGCGCCTGTACGCGCATGGCCGCATCCACCCCGACGAGTTGACGGTAACGTGCATCACCGGCAATGGTCTGAAGACTACGGATGCACTGGCCGGTTGCTTTGAAAAGCGCGAGGCAGTGCGTCCCCGCTTGGCGGATTTCGAGCAGTATATCGAGCAGAATCAGTTTGCAGCCGAACTCGTAGGGAGCCGCTAGATGCCGATCCGGGTTCTGCTGCCGAATGCATTTCAAAAGCACACCAACGGCGAGCGCGAGCTGCAGTCGCAAGCGCTGCACCTGCCGCAGTTGATTGACGATCTCGAAAGTTCGTTTCCGGCGCTCAAAACGCATTTGCGCGGGGCCGATGGGCAAGTGCGTCGCTTCATCAATTTCTATGTCAACGATGAAGATATACGCTTCCTCGGCAATGACACCTACCAGTTCAAGGATGGGGATGAAGTGCTCGTCATTCCTTCTATTGCCGGCGGTAGCGGCAGGCTTCTCGCTTAGAATGGGATTGCCCACAAGGAAGAAGCTTGATGTGCTTGCGGATGCAAGCCCTTCCTATACCTATGGCAACCCACCGATAAGCAAAGGTTTGCACGATGACACGAGATGAAATGATTGCGGCCATTGATAGTGAAATTGGCCGCCTGGAACAAGTACAAGAGCTGCTGCGCCATTCGGCAAATGACCCTATTACTCTTACTTCCGAGACGGCTGCTCCCTCTGCGAAGAAGCCGCGAGTGCTTAGCCCGGAAGCTCGCCGCAGCATTGCACAGGCGCAGAAGCGCCGCTGGGCCAAGCAGCGTGACGATGGGGAGAAGCCGGCGCCTGAGACGAACTAGGCGCTGTGAAATTCACCATGATTATTCACCATGATTAAGGTCAAGCTGCTGCACCCGCGTGCCCGTGTACCTTCCGTGAACTACTCCGGCCACGATCTGGGCTTCGATCTGTACGCCGTGGAGGATGCAGTGCTGGAACCGGGTGTACCTGTAAAGATACCGACCGGCATTGCTGTAGAAGGACCGCCCGGTATGGGTTTTATTATGGGGGATCGCTCAAGCATGGCGGCTCGCGGGGTGACCTACGCCGGCGGCCGCATTGATGCGGGATACCGCGGTGAAATCCTGGTGTGCCTCATCAACGTAAACCAGCCCCGCTATTCGCTTGCCCTGGAGCGTGCTTCAGACGGTACGCTGCAAGATGCAAAGCTAGTCATGAGCGATGTGAGCGTCAGCATCAAGGCAGGCGACAAGATCGCGCAGATGTCGCCATTCCAGGCAATGACTCACCTTGAATTGCGCGTGGTGGAAGAACTTGGATCGAGTCTTCGGGAAGCGAACGGGTTTGGTTCGAGCGGGCGTTGATTCCTAGGCGTAACACGAACAAAGCCCACACCGGAGCCGGGAGTGTGGGCTTTTGTTTTTACAGTTTTCGGGCTTGTCACGGTACGGTAATGACTACCTTGCCGACCTGCTGATTTGACGCAAGGTATCGATAGGCTTCAACAGATTGCTCCAAGGGAAACGTCTTTGCGATCTGGGGGTGAAAGCGTCCATCTTCTAGTCGCTCAACGACATACTGCTTGGCTGTTTCAAATGCTTCAGGGTCAGCCACGAGGCTAAGCATTGTCGACCCACGCATCACCAGGCCCTTGCCAATCGCCTGCATCAATGGAAACGGTGTCGGCTCCATGGAGAGCAAACCGTAAAGGAAGATCGTGCCGCCCGGTGCGGCTGCATCAGCGAGTGTCTCCACAAACTTCCCGGCAATGGGATCGAAGACAATCCTCGCCAGCTTGCCACCGGTGATTTCCTTAACCCGCGCCACAAGGTCTTCCTCCTCGGTCGCAATGACATAGTTGGCACCGGCTGCGAGCAGGGCATCACGCTTATTACCGCGCCGCGTAGTCGCAATGGAAACAGCCCCTTGTGCCTTGACGATCTGGATCGCCGCCAGTCCAACACTGCTCGATGCGGCGGTAATCAGCACAAAATCTCCCTCGCCCACTTTGCCGTGCAACACGAGTGGACCGTAGGCAGTCAGGTATTGCATCCAGACCGCGGCACCCTCGGCGGAGGAAAGCTTTTCGGGAATGGGAGCCAGCATGTTTGCCGGGACTACCGCTTCTTCACCCAGAACGCCGTTCTTGTTCATGGAGTAGCCGGGAACCGTGCCCATACGCTTGCCTTTGTGGCCGGTGTCTACGCCGGGGCCAACCTCTTCCACAATGCCCACTACCTCGTAGCCGACACGCGACGGAAACACGGGCTGCTCAAAATAGTGACCGCCCATGTACATCAGTTCCGCGCGGTTCAAGCCTACTGCCTCCACATGCAGTTTGACTTCGCCTTCACCGGGTGCGCGCGTCGGTGCATCCTTGATCTCCAAAACTTCAGGACCACCGAGCTTGTTGAAGAAAACTGTTTTTGCCACGTTTTCACCTCTCTTCGTTCGATGAATTGTGCCGGAAAGTGATGCGAGTTCTTGAAATGAGGCAAAAGAAAAGGCGTGCCCCTTTCGGAACACGCCTTTACTAAACAAAAACCAGCCTGGCAAAACCAGCCTAGTTGGCGAATGCGCCGGCAGGCTCTTGTGCCTGGGTGGTCAGCACACCACCGTGCGGGCGTACGCGGAAGCGCTTGATCTTGATATTGAGCTGACGCTCAATCTTGCGCAGATCGCCCTTCTCGTTCGGCGTTGCGAAGGTAGAAGCGACCCCGGTAGCAGCCATGCGGCCGGTACGGCCCACGCGGTGTACAAAGTCTTCCGCTTCCTTCGGCATGTCGTAGTTGACGACGTGCGCCACGTGGGGGACATCGATACCGCGTGCCGCAACATCGGTCGCTACCAGGACACGCTCCCGGCCTTGCGAAAATGACCGTAGGGCCGCGTTGCGTTGTGCCTGGGTGCGGTCGCCGTGGATGCGGGCCGCTTCTACGCCGACCTTGGAGAGCCGCATCGCAATGCGATCCGCTCCGTGCTTGGTACGCACAAAGACGATGAATGAGCCCTTCTCGGAGTTGATGAGGTGCGTCAGCAGGTCGAGCTTTGAATCTGCATCCACCTCGAACGCCTGCAGCGTGACGTTTTCCGCCGGCTTGAGCACCGAGCCCATTTCCACGCGCACCGGGTCCTTGAGGTAGGCGCGCACGACTTCCTTGATCTGGTTGTCGAGCGTGGCCGAGTAGCACAGCGTCTGACGATCCACGGTCAGGCAATCGGCAATGCGGCGGATAGCGGGCTTGAAGCCCATGTCGAGCATGCGATCCACTTCGTCGAGGACCAGAATTTTGACGCCTTCAAGCTTGACCAGGCGACGATCGATATAGTCCTGTAAACGGCCCGGAGTCGCCACGATGAGGCGCGCGCCACGGCGGAGCGCTTCAATCTGCGGCCCTTCCGCAACGCCGCCGACTACCAGTGCCACGCTGATGTTGTTGGTCAGCTGACGAAAGGCTTTCTCAACCTGCATTGCAAGCTCGCGGGTCGGCAGCAGGATGAGTGCACCGGCACCGCGGCTCTTGTCGAGCTGAAGCTTTTCGATAATAGGGATGAGGAATGAAAGGGTTTTGCCTGTTCCCGTCTGCGCGGTTGCCAGTACGTCCTTGCCTTCAAGTGCGGGAGGAATGGCACCGCCCTGTACCGGCGTGGGGGTCACAAAATTGCAGGTGGCCAAGCGGGCCTTGAGTGTTTCAGAGATTGCAAATTCAGTAAAAAGTGTCATTGAGCTGTTTGTTTCCTTCAATTGCGCTCATCAGGGCTGCTACGGGTGTGGCCTGCGCACTTCCTGCGCGGCCTCAAACGGCTGCCGATGTTTGCTGCAAAGTCCTTCCCTGAACCTTCAGGATCGTGCCGACCAATGCCGGCGGGGAAGGATAAAATTCGATTTGCGTAAGGAAGTGCCCGGGATTCCGGATGAGGCGGGAGTATTGGCTCCAGCTCGCTCTGCCGCACGCAGCCACAAGCCAACGACATTATGCCGCGGCTTTCGACCACACCTCTAGCTGCTTGTTTGCGAGGCGGGTACGCTGTAGGGCTTGGTGGAAGAAATGTGCAGGACGTCCGGCTTTAAGGGCGAGAACTACTGACAACCAATCACTTGAGCGCATCGATAGATTAGCACAGATGGTAAATGGTTGTCTGCCTTGTTTTGAATTGCAGGTGAAATTCACTGAGGCTGTGAACTTCACCTGCTCTCAGTAGACGTTGCTTAGAACTCCAATTTGAGCGAGACCTGCCCGGTACGGTTGCCGCCGAAGTCAGAGCCGCGTGCCTGTGTGATAGTGCCGAAAGCGGAGCTGGTGACGTTGAGATTCGGGTCGGCCAGGTTGGTGTGGTTGAGCACATTAGTAAAGGTACCTTCGGCCCGCAGGTGCAGCTGCTCTGTAATGGCAACTGTCTTGTTTACACCAGTGGACAGATTGACCGTTCCCGGCCCGACTACACTCCCAACGGATGAGTTGCCGAAGCGCCCAATGGGAGCGCTGCTTACCCCTTGTGTGCAGGTGCCATTTTGCAGAGCGGCAAACCCGCCGCCGCCGGGGCAGGCAAAGGCTGCCGTATTGAACCACTGCTGCCGGTTCTGTGCACTTGTATTGCCCCTGGCAACCCGGTCAGGCCGCTGCGGGCGCGAGAAGAGGCTGCCGGAACCGGTGCCTGATGGATCGTCAGTACCGGCCGGAAGAAAGGGTGTCAGGAACGGCCCGCTCTGCCATACAAAGATGTTTGTCACCTGCCAGCCGCCGGCCGCTGTGTCCAGCAGCCGGGGCATGTTGCCGCCGAAGCGCCGCCCTCGGCCAACCGGCACATCCGTGAGTCCGGTCAGCAGGAAGCGGTCGCGGCGTGTGGCGCTGACGTTGCCGTAATCGAGCGCGCGATTGCCCGACCAGGTCGCATAGTAGCCGCCCTGCTCATCAGAAAATGAAGACGGGTTGCTGCCGTAAGCACCATATGTACCTTGATCGTCCGACAGATTTTTGGCCAGGGTGTAGGCAGCAGTGAAGGAAAGTCCGTGCGTAAAGCGCCGAGAAAGCTCCGCTTGCAACGAGTTATAGTCGGCACTGGCTGAGGGGCTGCGGCTGTTGATGGTTTGAAAGTTTGGGAATGGAAAGGCTGAAAGCGGCTGATCGGCGGCACGAGTAGTTGAAGAGATAGGCAGGTCGTTGAAGTTCGGCTGCCACACCAGGTGCTTGGTCTGCAGTGCGACGTAGGAGACACGCGCCGCCAACCGGCTTGGAAACTCGTGCTCCACTGACAACGCATATTGCAGCGAGTAGGGATCGTGCCAGTGAGTGTCAACTGCTGAGCTGAAGCTGGCGGTGCCGTACTGCGGGCTGAAGGTGCTGCCGAGCCCGACGTTTGGGAAAACGATGGCAGGCGGCGTGACCGAGCCATTCTGACTTTGAGCAGGCTGCGTGTTGTTGAAGATTTGCTCATTGGTTTGCAGCGTACCGGCAAGGGCGTAGAACAAAGCGCCGGAGGTAGTGATGTTGTAGTAGCCCGCACCGCCGCTGATAACTGTTTTCTCGTTGCCGAAAGGTCGCAAGGCAAACCCGATGCGCGGCTCAAAACGCAGTTTCGGCGCGTACCGCAAACCGGCAGGCAAGCCCGCCTGCACGTTTGAAAGTACAGGCGTACAAGGTGCGCCGTTTACATTGCTGCCGGTTACATAAGGATTATTGATACCGGCTGTCGGACATGCATTAAAGTTTGCCAGC
>CAXSFX010000156.1:0-8562 GCA_964236655.1 uncultured Acidobacteriaceae bacterium
AGTACCAGGGTTGCCCAGCTTATGCCCCGTGCGAGTTGTACCGGGTTGCTGCGTACCTTGATGGAGACGACTGCGGCGATGAGCAGGGCTGCCAGGCATGTCGGCAGGCCCAGGTTGTGCCGCAGCGAGGAAGCGGTAAGCAGCACTGCGACCATGGAGGCAAGGCCGCAGAGCACCAGTTTGCCTTCAGGGCGCAGCGGTTGTGCTTCGACGTTTGTTTCGATAGCGGCTCGCAGGTCTTTCCGGAAGATCACCCGCATCACCGCGTAAGTGGCTGCAACCGAAAGCAGCGACGGCAGCCCGAAGCGCAGCAGCCAGGGGCCGAGGGCGGGTAAGCCCTCGCGGAAGACGACGAGGTTAGCGGGGTTCGAGATAGGCAGCACGAACGATGCGGCATTGGCCACCAGCGCGCATGCAAACAGGTGCGGCAGTGCCGGGGCCTTGGATCTACGAACTGCCGCGAGAATGGCGGGGGTGAGCACGACGGCTGTTGCGTCGTTCGACATGGTGACCGTGACAGCCGTGCCGATGCAGTAGACCAGTGTGAACAGGCGTGCGCCGGAGCCGTGCGCGCCCCGCACCGCAGCTGCCGAAAGCCAGTCGAATACGCCATGCTCCCGGCCCAGTTCTGAAAGCAGCATCATGCCGATGAGGAAAAGGTAGACGTCGGTGCCTTCCCCGGCAGCGCGGGCTGCGTCCCTGAGCGGCATGAGGCGAAGCAGAACCAGCAGGAGCGAGCCGGTGCTGATCCAGTACACCTCGGCGATTCCCCGGGGGCGAAGGAGCATGAGCAGGATGCTTGTGCCTGCGATAAGCGGCACTAGAATCACGGGGATGACAGGGATGATGGGGATTACGGGCGCCAGGATGATATGGATGACGCCCTCCGGGTGCAGCCGTGTAGATGCCGGTGCGTTGCAATCGGAAGCTTATAGTGCGCTTGGCCTGTCAGCCATGGTGGTGCGCATGGCCGGCATGATCGTGCCCGCAATGGTCTCCATGGCCGCTGCCTGCATCATTGCCCATCATGCGAAGCATCTCCGGGCCGCCTGTTCTAAAGAAGCGCCAAGCCAGCAGTGCGGCGAGTGCAAGGAAGATGATGTTGAGCCAGGTGGTGTAGTTCCAGGAAACGGCTTTCTGCATGATGCGCGCATTGCGCTGCTGCGGGATGAGGTGAAGCGCCGCGAAGACGAACTCTACCGCGAGAGCGGCACCGGCCATGGCGGCGTAGAAAGTGACAAAGAGAAACGCGCTGACCTTCCAGCCGTAGTACTTGCGGTAGATGTCGAGAACAGGCAGCACGATGAGGTCGGCAAAGAGAAAGGCAATTACTCCGCCGAAGCTGATGCCGCCGTTCCACAGCACCGCCGCCAGGGGCACGTTGCCGATGGAGCAGACGAAGGAAAGCACCGCGACCAGCGGCCCGATGAGCGGACCCCACAGCCTGGCTAGTACCGGGTGGCCTGTCAGAAAGAACGCCTGCCAGAAGTGCCTGGGCACCCACGCGGCCAAGCCGCCCGCGATGAGCAGACCGCCGGCGATGTCAAGCCACAGCGAGGCCCAGTCCATGACGAAAAAGTGGCTGATGGCGGTGAGGCCTTTATCGGAACTCGCACGCTGCCACAGGGTGCCCTCGTGCACGCTCATGTCCATCGCTGCGTGGCCTTCCATGCGACCCTGGATGCCGCGCTCGGCCTGTTTGCGCGCGGCATCCACCAGAGGGGGCCGCAGAAACGCGCGAAAGAGCAGCACCAGCAGCCCGATCATGAGCGGGCCGCCGGTGAACTCGGCAAGCGTGAACTGCCAGCCCATGAGCACCGCGAGCAGGATGCCGAGCTCGATCACAAGATTGGTGGACGCGAACTGGAACGCCATGGCGGCGGTGAAGTCGGCACCCTTGGAAAACATGGACCGGGTCAACGCCGCCGCAGCGTAGGAGCAGGACGAGCTGGCCGCGCCCAGACCGCAGGCTTTGACGATGGTGCGCGGCTTGTCGTCGGGCAGCAGGCTCGACATTTCTTCCTTCGAGACCACTGCCTGCACAACCGCCGAGAGCAGGAAGCCGAGGATGAGCGCCCACAGGATTTCCCAGGCCATGGTGGCGGCCATGAGGATTGCGTGAACAATTGCGTGGAGCATCGTAGATCTCCTATTCGCTGGAGCCGCCGTTCGGCAGGTTGATGGTGGTGCTCGGCGAGCCGGTGGAGTATGGTGCGTCGAGGCCGCCGTGCAGGGTGTAGTTTTCAAGTGCGGTGCTCGTCATCCAAACCTGCTCCAGCGATTGCAGATAGCCGATTTGTGTCTGAAACAAGGTGCGTTGCGAGACGATCACGAGCGGGTAGGCTTCGGCTGCCTGCTGGTATTTGATCAAGTACAGCTCATAGGCGCGCTTCGCGCGAGGGATCAGCTCGTCGCGATAGCGTTGGGCCTGGAACTGCGCGGCTAGGTAGTCTTGCGCCAGCGGCTCGGCTTGCTGCCGGAGGTACAGCTGCGTGCGGGTGACCTCCGCCTGCGCGCGCTCGACTTCCGCGGCAGCGGCCTTGATATTGCCCTGATTGTGATTCCACAACGGGATGTTGATGCCTGCCTCGGCAAAGCTTTGTGCGCCTACGGATTTGCGCGGGTTGAGGGCGACGTTTTCGCCGTTGCCCTGCTCGCCGGCACGGAGCAAGAGGTCGGGTACGGCTTCACGTTTGGCATCCTTGAGGCGGGCTTTAGCTACCGCTACCTCCTGCCGGGCGCGCTTCACGGTGGGGCTGTTTGCGGTGATAACGGTGACCTGCTGCTCGGCATCGAACGCAGGCGGTTCAGGCTGACCCGCGAGCGGTGTGACGGGCAGGTCAGGCTCGCTTGCATAGGCGGCGAGCACGCGGAAGTTCCGGAGAAACTGCCGCTGCGCAGTGTTGAAGTCGATCCTGGCCTGCTCGGTTTCGACCTCGGCCTGCAGCACGTCGGGCGCATCGGCCTGGCCGACATTGGCAAGCTGGTGGGCGGTGGTGAGCGCGTCTTCCGAGACCTGCAGCAGGTGTTGGCGCACCACCGCCAATGCTTGCGAAGTGAGAGCGGTGTAGAAGGCTTGCGTCACATCGTTATGGACGCGGTAATGCTGCTCCTCTGCGCCGATGCGGTCTGAGCTCGCCTGCTGTGTGTAGATGTTGCGGCGAAGGCCCAGCTTGCCGCCCAGCACGATGGTTTGCCGGATGTAGCCGCCCTGCTCGCCGCCGCCGTAGCTGCCGCCGCGGATTTGCTCGCCCTGGTAGCCCCCTTGCGGGTTGGGGTAGAGCCCCGCTTGCCGGGCTTGCTCGCTGCTTCGTTTTACAAGATCGTTCGCTTGCGCGATAGTGGGATTCCCTTTATCGGCCATGGCTAGGAATGCATCAAGGCCCATGGGCGGGCGCTTGCTGATCTCGGTTAGCAGTAAAGGCGCGGGAGTGTCGGTACCGGTGTGGAAGCCTGGATTTTCAGGCTCTTGCAGTTGCCCGGCGGCGTGGGTCTGCGATTGGGCATCGCTGCTTGGGCGGGGCTTCATGACCATGCCGGGCATTTGCTGCTGTTCGGAGTTGTGCTCGCTTTGCGTTTCCTTTTGCGCCGGTATGTCGCCGGGCTGCGGGTGCTGCATGTCGCCCGGCATTTGCATGCCGGGCATCGAGTCACCCTGTGACGGTTGCGCACCCGGTTTTGCCTGCGCTCCACTGTCCTGCATTCCCCTTGGCGGGGAAGGTTTCTTTTGCGGTTGCGGTTTCTTCGATGCGGGCGGTGCGGGCATACCCGGCATGTCCGGCATTGATTGTGTCGCCTGCGCCGCCGCCACGTACCCCGCTCCGAACAACGCCGCTGTCAGTACCGCAGCCAGAGCCGGGGCCTTTGCAATCTTCATCGTGTCTTCCTTTTCATGAGCCGGGTTATGCCAGTACGGAGGCGTAGGGATCGTCGGGGCGGTCGGCTGCCTTCATGCGGGCGATTACGTCGTCGTACTTGTCCGGGGGCAGCACGCGGATGAACGTCATCATGCCTTGCATATAGGCGCTCCAGCCGGAGCGCAGCCCATGATTTTCCGGGATGTGCAGCATTTGGCTGCTCTCCATGCCCATCATCGGGCTTTCCATGTACGCATCCTGCGGAAAGTTTGGAACGTCATTGGCATTTTTGGCGATGTCATTGTCGGTCGCGGCCATGCCGTCCATGTTCATGGCCATCATGTCGCGCATCTGCTCGGGGCCGAGCTCGATTCGGTTTTTGCCGGGCTGCATCTCGGCCATCATGCCTTGCATGGACGCGGTGCTCGCGGGGGCGGAGAGCGGGCCGTTGGTGGTGCTGATGTCGGCGTTGTTGCCGAAGCCCATGCCTCGGCCCAGGCTGGTGCCGTAATCCTCGCCGCCCGGCGCGCCCGGCTGCCCGTTCAGCATGCCCATGCCGTTGTTCATGTCCAGGCCGCTCGGCTGATTTCCGGGTTGATTTCCGGGCTGGTTCTGACCGGCAAAGCCGCGGCTGATCAGGCCCACGTTCGACGACATCTGGTTCATCATGTGGTGCGGCAGGTGGCAGTGCAGCATCCAGTCGCCGGGATTGTTAGCGACAAACTCTATATTGCG
The DNA here is from genome assembly GCA_964236655.1 of uncultured Acidobacteriaceae bacterium. Taxonomy (GTDB): domain Bacteria; phylum Acidobacteriota; class Terriglobia; order Terriglobales; family Acidobacteriaceae; genus EB88. Next base: position 4,593 of record CAXSFX010000156.1, read on the forward strand.
CGTTTGTGCCACGCCGACCAGCACCGTGTTGCCGGGCCACCAGGCAGTCTCCGGGATGCGGCCGCCCTCGGTGCCCGTGACCTGAAACGTGTGACCGTGGAGGTGCATGGGGTGGTGGTCCATGCCCAGGTTGATAAACCGGATGCGGACGCGGTCGCCCTGACGCACGATGAGCGGCGTGGCTGCCGGGCTGGAGCGTCCGTTCAGCACCAGCCAGTTGTATTCCATGTTCATGGTGTTGGGCACGGTGTTATTGGGCAGTACCGCGTACTCCTGCAGGTGCAGCGCGAAGTCCTTGTCGCAGTGCGGGCTATAGGGCGCTTTGGGGTGCATGATGAATGCGCCCAGCATGCCTGCCATCTCCTGCATGGCCATGTGCGAGTGGTAGAAGTACGTGCCTTCCTGGTGGATGTCGAACTCGTAGACGAAACGTCCGCCGGGGCGCACGGGCTCCTGGCTGATGCCCGGCATGCCGTCATAGCCGATCGCGTCCTCAAAGCCGTGCCAGTGGATAGAGGTGGCTTCGGGCAGCCGGTTGTCGAAGATGATGCGGACCCGGTCGCCCTGGTTTACCTGGATGGTAGGGCCCGGCGCGGTGCCGTTGTAGCCCCAGACGTCAATGGTTTTGTTAGGGGCGATCTGCCGCTTGACGACCTGGGCGACCAGGTGGAAGACCTTGGTGTTGCCGTCCATGGTGTAGGGCAGGTCGCCGATGTCGGTGGTAACAACGGGCGTGTTGAAGGCGGGGCCGGGATTGGTGTGGCGGTCCGCTTTAAGTTTTTGCGCGGAAGAGAGTGGGGCGGCGGCAAGCAGCTTGGCCGATGCGGTATCAGCAGCAAACAAGCCTGCACCGATACCGAGGGCGTGCAGAAAGTTACGGCGGTTCGCCATGAGGAGACTCCGGGGGCGTGACAATACAGTGGGCAGGCGCAATACCTGTATGCCGCATGGGTGCGGTTCAGGGATGCGCAGGAAAAGCGATGCTCAGGGTGCGGTCTAAACGCGCAGAACGGTTCGGAGGGGCGGTGCCGGGGAAGGTTGCGAGTGCGCGGTTTGCAACACGCGCGAACTGATGCTGACAGGAGTGTAGATACTTGCTGCCGCGAGGATTACAGATGGCTGAAGATGCATCTGCCTGCCTTGCACAAACCAGCCGGGTTGCACGGCACAGGCGTGGTGCATGCAGGCATGATGCTCAGCTTGCAGGCTAGCTTGTGCCGTGCCGGCGGGGTAGCGGTTGCCGTGTTGCATGTGCTGCATGCCGGCCATATGCCCGGTTTGTGAGCTGCCATGGCAGGCGTGTTGCAGGCTGAGGAGGTCACACTTTATGTCGCAAGCCGATGCGCAGCACGACCAGGCAAGCAGAAATGCTGCCAGCAGAGACGTGAAGATTGCGCGGAACCCCATAGGTCGAGCATATACCGCTTGCGGGGGCGACTTGAAACGCCGTGTCTCCGCGTGGGCCTGTGCGGCCGTCGAGCCGGGTGCAGGCAGTTTGCCTGGTCGATCTATTAATTAGCCAAACGTTCCAATGGTTAAATGGTCAAATGGCTTCTCCAGAAAACCTGCTTGTGCTGGATAATCCAGCATGCGCTTTCTTTCCAGCTTCCTGCTTGCGGGTTTTGTTTCTGCCGGTATCGCCAACGCACATGCGCAGGCTACCCCTTACGACGCGGTGAACCCGATGGTCGGCACCGGGGCCGAGGGGCATACGTTTCCCGGCGCGACAGTGCCCTTCGGCATGGTGCAGTTGAGCCCGGATACGCAGATCAAGCCGTTCAAACAGAGCTATAAGTGGGCAGCGGGCTACCGGTATGAGGACTCGACCATTCTGGGTTTCTCGGCTACACATTTTTCAGGCGCGGGGCACTCGGACCTCGGCGACTTTTTGCTGCAGCCTATTTCGGGCGATATGGAAAACGTCCGGCTGGAGCCGGGTGAGATTGACAAGCCCGGCTCCGGGTACCGCTCCCGGTTTTCACATGCGACCGAGTCGGCGCATCCGGGTTACTACGGGGTCACGCTGGCCGATTACGGCATCCATGCCGAGCTGACCGCGACCGCGCGCGTGGGGGTGAGCCGGTTTACCTTTCCCGCCGGCAAGCCTGCGCATGTGCTGCTTGACCTGCGCTCTTCGATCTACAACTACCCTGACAAGGTGCTGTGGTCGGGCATCCGCCTGCACCCCGATGGCACGGTGACCGGCATGCGTGAGACGCGGGGATGGGCTCCGGGGCGGCAGCTGTACTTTGCGATGCGCTTTTCGGCACTGGTACGGGTCCATGCGTTGTATGACAAGGAGCCGGTGCCGGTCCAATACCATGGCTTCCATGGGCCGGGCACGACGCCTGAAAATACGCAGGCGATGGAGGGGCGCGGACTGGAGGCGGTGTTTTCGTTCGGGCTGCTGCGAGAGCCGCTGACGGTGGCCATGGCGCTGTCGCCTACAGATGAGGCGCATGCGATTGCGAACCTCGATGCAGAGAGCAAGCAGCTTGATTTTGACGGCACTCGCGCCAAGGCACGTGCTGCATGGGAAGGGGCGCTGGGGGTGCTTGACCTGCAGGCCGACCAGACAACGCGCACCAACCTGTACACGGCGCTGTACCATTCGCTGCTTGCGCCTTCGCTGTCGATGGATGTGGACGGCAGCTATCGCGGGCCGGATAACCAGGTGCACGTGGCCAAGGGATTCGACTTTGTTTCAAGCCTGTCGCTGTGGGATACGTTTCGCGCCGAGCAGCCGCTGATGACGCTGCTCGAACCGCGCAAGCGTACCGAGGATGTGGTCGAGTCCATGCTGGCATCGCAGAGCGAGAGTCCGTACGGCATCCTGCCGGTGTGGCAGTTCCAGGGGATTGAGACGTGGTGCATGATCGGCTACCACGCGGTGCCGGAGATTGCCGACGCCATTATGAAGGGCTATGCGGGACGGAACGAATTTGACGCGAACCGGGCGCTGGACGCCATGGTGGCAAGCGCGACCTATGCACCCTACGGGCATCTGGGCGAGTACATGCGGCTGGGGTATGTACCTGTTGACGGGCCGGAAAATGGAGTTGAGGGCGGCAATGACGAAGCTGCTTCGCAGACTGTGGAGTACGCCTTTGACGACTGGACCATTGCCGAGGCTGCACACCGGCTGGGGCGCGAGGATGTAGCGGCGCAGTTCCGCAAGCGGGCTGAGAACTGGCGCAACGTGATGCAGACCGGCGACGGTTTTGTGGAGCCCAAGCTTGCGAACGGACAGTTTCGGGTGCCGTTTGATCCGGCCAAGGCGGGCGCGGGTTCAGGATTTACGGAGGGAAATGCGTGGCAGTACTCGTGGTTTGAGCCGCAGGATGAAGCCGGATTGATCGCAACGCTGGGCGGCGATACGAAGCTGGTGGCGAAGCTTGATGCCATGTTCGATCAGAAGGTCGATCCGAAGCAGTATGCGGATGTCGAAGATATCGGCGGGTTGATCGGTCAGTACATCCACGGCAACGAACCGAGCCACCATCTTGCGTACCTGTATGTGTATGCGGGGCAGCCGTGGCGCACGCAACAGCGGCTGGCGCAAATTGTGGGGTCACAGTACAAGCCCACACCCGATGGGCTGGTGGGTAATGATGATTTGGGGCAGATGTCGGCTTGGCTCCTGTTTAGCTCGCTGGGCCTGTACCCGGTGACGCCGGGCAGCAACCAATATGTGCTGGGGCGGCCGTTTGTGGATGCGGCGACCATCCATGTGGCGGGGGGCAAGCTGTTTCATATCACGGCGCAGGACCTGTCGCCGACGAATGGGTACGTGGGTAGTGTGCTGCTGAACGGCAAGCTGTTGGAGCGCACGTACATCACGCATAGCGAGATTATGGCCGGTGGGGAGCTACGATTCCACATGCAGGCGGGGCCGAACAAGAGCTGGGGGGCGAGTGAGGCGGCGCGGCCTTATTCGCTGTCGAAGCAGGGTTTGCTGCCGTAGGTGGGC
>CAXSFX010000157.1:0-8537 GCA_964236655.1 uncultured Acidobacteriaceae bacterium
AGCGTGGAAAGCTCGGAGCCTCGGTCGAGCAACTTAAGGCGGCTTCTGCGGTTGACCAGGTAGAAGCCGAGAACTTTCAAAATGCGTCGAGCAACATCCGCTCGGCTGATGTTGGAGGTGTGGTCGCCCGCGATGTAAAGTACTCTTTGCTTGAGCAGACTGGTATCTCCGCGCTCAAGCAGGCGAACGATCAACAGCAGGCCTTCTTGCAGCTGATTAGGTAGGCATGGCAGATGTGACAGCTGTTCAACTAAACGGTAAAAGACTAGGTAACCCACTTCTAAGCCTTGATTTAAATTTGTACAAAACAGGATTGTCTTCGATAAAGAAGCCAGTAATAGCCGGATTCAAAACTGGCTTATAGCCTCGTCATTGCTGGCGATTGTCAGCAATGAGCGTCGGCAGGGAACAGCTTCAGAACACTCGTTTGCGGCACTTGCTTCAAAAATGTCTTTCTTTGAGCTGTTACGAGTCTGCTCACTGTGTTGTAACTGTGTCAATACAAGTAAGAACAATGCTCTCTTCTGAAGCCTCCTGCACCTAAGTGAGATCACAGCGTCTGCGTCCAGCTAAATGCGGACTGAGCTGCTGCCCACGGTGCACGTCGATGAGGTCTGGGGGGAGCGGCGGCAACTCTGCGATGAGGCTGCTGATGAGTACCGGTCCGACGCCGGGAACTGAATTCAACAGAGCGGCTCTACGGTTCCACTCCGGATCTTTCTCAATGAGGGTCTTCAACCGTTCGTCCACCTGTTTCAGCCTGCCCTGCAGGAAGCGGATAGTGACCTCGATATCGTTCTGAGCGCTGCCGCCCAATGACATGCGCCGATTTCGCTCCGCCACGATCATCTCTACTAGTTGGCGATGGCGAGTCACGAGCTGATCCAGTTCGTCCAACTTCAGGTCCTTGACGGGCGGCCTGGCGGTTCTACCGCTTCTGCAAAATGGCTGAGGATCTTCGCGTCGATCGGATCACTCTTCGCCAATTTGCCGACGGTACGTGCAAAGTCTCTGACCTGGCGTGAATTGACAACGCTACCGGCAACTCAGCTTTACTCAATTGAAGAGCCAGTTCGTGCTCATAGCCGCCCGTTGCCTCCAACACGATTCACTCCAGTATAAGCTTCTTCAGTCTGCGAATTAGAGCCTTGATGCCGGCTTGGCTGTTCTGTTCCGACCATGACTCACCTCCTGGGCGAACGGCAATATCAAGAGTCTGCATGGAAACGTCAACACCAACCCATACCTAATTCATGTAGTTATCTCACACGCTGATGTCTACCTCGTACTCGCGCTTGCCGGATACGGGCTCGACTCGGCCCAAGCATTCCTTCGAGTTGTTGGCAGCAGGTGTGGCGACCAAAAGCTAAGCACAGTCTTTGCGACCAGCGTACGAATGGTCAGCCACAAATCCAATATATAAGCGTACAGCATTTGACGTTTGGTGTAGTGAACCCTACTTATGCGAGTGTGAAGAATAGGCGCTGGCAGGCCAAAGATACGGGTTAGGAGCATCAATCGGGCCATGCGGCCGCTCACAGCTAGAATTGAAGGCTAGCTTAGGACTGACCCGCTCTCCGGTATAGCCGGGGCCGATCGCCTTGCTTCTCAAATGCGAGTAGCTCAACCGGAGCAAGCTGCTTTCCGAGCAAGCCGCAGATCGCGACGGCCCCTTGAACTCTTTCCACGCTTGTGGCTGCAAGCCACTCGCGATGGTCAGCCTCAAGCCAGCCTTCTACGCTCGACCCAGTAACTGGGCGCGATAAGAGGTAGCCCTGCACCATGTGGCAGTCAAGCTCGCGCAGATGGCTCAGCTCCTCATCGGTCTCTACCCCCTCCGCCACCACTCGCATACCGAGCGCCTGTGCTAGATGGATGACCATACGGACCATCTCGGCACGGCGTGGCTCCTGGTTCATATGGCGGACGAAGGAGCGGTCGATCTTGACTACGTCAAAGGGCAGCTTCAGCAAGTAATTGAGCGAGGAGTATCCGGTACCGAAATCATCCAGCGCCAGACCGATGCCTAGTGCGCGCGCTTTGCTCAACACCTCTTCAACGTTTCCAAACTCGCCCAGCAATACGGATTCAGTCACCTCAAGCTTCAGCAGTTCGGGTGCTAACCCGGTTTCTTTGAGAATCGCAATGATCTCATCGAGAAATTCCGGATTCGCAAACTGGTGAGCCGAAGCATTCACGTTGATAGTGAATGTTTGTTGGTAACGCTCGTTCCAGCTTCGGCACTGGGCGAAGGCGGTTCGCAGCACCTGCCTGCCTAGCTCTACAATCAACCCGGTCTCTTCCGCCAGAGGAATAAAATCGGACGGCATCACCTGTCCTCTCTGCGGATGGGGCCAGCGAGCCAGCGCCTCGAAGCCCAATATCCTTCCATCCAGAGCATCGCAGATCGGCTGGTACACCACCTGTAACCCGTTCTCCTTCAAGCAGGCTCGCAGATCAGCCTCAAGCGAAAGCTTGTGCTTACCCTCCTCAAGCATGCTCAACGAAAAAAGCTGCATCCGGTCTTTCCCGCTTCGCTTGGCGACATACATTGCGCAGTCTGCGTCCTGCAGCATTTCGTCCGCGCTTGCCTCCGGACTGCCTTGCACCAGACCCAGGCTGGCCGTGATGTGGACGCATCGATCACCAATCATCAGCGGTTCGCGTAGAACCTCGAGAACTGCTTGTGACCGCTTTCGTCCTTCATCGGCATCCACGTCAGCAAGCAGCACAGCAAATTCATCTCCGCCATACCGTGCCACCGTACCGCCAGCACCGGCCGCCGCGCGCAGACGGGCCGCAATGGAGCACAGCAGCGCATCGCCGAACGCGTGCCCAAGGCCGTCGTTAAACATCTTAAAGCGGTCCAGATCGATGAAGAGAACCGCAGTGCAAGCCGCCTTCGTCGGATTTCCTGACTGCAGGCGTTGCGCCAGTTCCTTGCGCAGCAAAGTCCGATTGGCCAACCCCGTCATAGGATCATGGAGCGCCGCATCTTCCAGCTGCGTGTGCATCGCACGCAGCTGCTGTTCGCGAATGCTCGTTCGAGCAGCAAACAGGAGAAAGCTAATCGCAACAGCTACAGACCCGAGCACGAGCCTGTGCGTCGCCAGCATTCCTGACAACAGGAGCGACATCATGGCGAGCCCAAGAGCGCTCACCCCCCGCAGGTGCTTGCGCGTTCCGTGTGCCATGCCCAGCCCTGAACTGCTCCATCGTGCGCTTTCTCTGGTTCGTTCACCGACGACTATCAGAACGCCGAACATGGTAAATGGCGCCGTCCAGCAAATGTCAATCAGACTGCCGGTTTGCATGCCCATGCGATGACCGAGGTAGCCCACCACAGATAGAGCGGCGTACAGGATCGCATACACCATGAGATTGCGATAGAAGCGTCTCTCCAGAGGCTCTACCGGGATGGAATAGCGAAGTGCAAACGCGAGAACCAAGGCAAGCGCCTGCAGATCATAGGCTAGAGGCAGGTTCATAAAGTTCGGGCAAAGCACCGCGAGCCCAATGAGGACGGTGAAGAACATGGCCGCTTGAAGCGTGTCTAGCCACCGAACAACATCGCGACCCTTGCCTTCAGGGGTCTGGAATACGGCCATCAGCAGAGGAAAAGCAAAAAGTAGCCATAGCGCGTCGCTGAACCAGGTCGAACTTGACAGCGCGTCGCTGAACCAATTTGAACCCGACGGCCCGCGTGCAACAACGCTCCATAGGTAGTTTGTTTGAGCGGCAGCCCAGACTGAAAAAGCGAGGCTAAGCTGCCACCATGCTTTTGCTTGGAACGCGCGCCCGCACTGCCTCGCCTCAAAAGCGCAAAGCATGGCGAGCGTGACCGGTACCGCGGCCTGGAAGACGTTGGAACCGACTATGGCCTTTCGGTCGAGAAGCAGCAAGCCCAGATGACCGGACTGGAGCCCAATAAAGAGCAGAAAGAAGAACCGATTTATCCAGGCGGACTTGGAAAAGCCCGAGCTTTGAGGCGTCGCGAATACCTGTCCGAGCTGAAGGCCGGGCTTCATAACACTTGTATCGGCCTTCCGAACGAACTTTCACTCCACGCACAGCTAAAAATGCACAATGCGGTTACCAGCGGCACGGTACCGAGGTGGGAGTATTCCACTCAACTTGGCTTCTAATTCTGCAAGCGCGCGGGTCAGGCCGGCAGAGGCGCCCTGAAAGCTTCAGGCGCTTTGCTTGCTTCTCACACGAAGCTACCAAGTCGTCGCTTCCTGGTGCGCTATCTGGCACTCCGCCTACTTGCAAAACTTATGGAGACGCGATGCTTTATCCAGAGATGCTTGGCAATACGGGCAGTGCATCTGGGGCCTGGTCGCCCAGACAAGAAGTTTAACGGGACTGCGGAGAAGGGGTCCCGCCAGGAAACGGACAATAGAGCACGTTAGCGATTTGGTGGCTCCGCTCAGCCGTTCAAGCTCTGTTGCATTCACTTGAAATCAGCTCTTCGAGACACAAGACGTAGTGGTCTAAGGTTTAGTGATCCGCGACGTGTTATGGCCTGAAAAGTGAATGCAACAGAGCCTCTTTCGATGGGCCCAGCGTTACGCCCCTGAGCTGGAGAAGCGAGTTCGCTGGTATCAGGGTTACCGGTCCGGCTCCTGGCGTGTGGACGAGACCTACGTCAAGGTCGGAGGGCAGTGGAAGTATCTCTTCCGGGCAGTCGACAATGAGGGCCGGCTGATTGACTTCATGTTGCTGGATCGTCGCAATACCAGCGCAGCCCATCGCTTTTTAGGCAAAGCGTTGCGGACGATGTGCAACTGGCCGCCACATTCGATCACCACTGACAAGCTAGGCTCGTATCCCAAGGCGATCCACCGCTTGCAGCGTGAAGGCAAGCTGTACAAGCATACGAAACATCGAACATCAAAGTATCTGAACAACATCATCGAGGCAGATCATGGCGGCCTGAAACGCGTGATCAAACCAACGCGCGGCTTTCAGACCATAAAGAGTGCGTCTACCACTATCAAGGGCTTTGAAATCATGCGCATGATCAAGCGCCGTCATTGTCTGATATGTAAGCCGAAGGTCTCGGGCGAAATACATTTCATCAACAAGCTGTTCGAAATTGCCGCCTGATCTGCGAAATCGATAAGGGGGAGGTTACGATCCTCTCCGTTAATGCAACAGAGCCGTAAATCATTAGCGTACGACTTTTGGCATTTGGTATAGTAACCCCTTGTACATTGAACCCAGTTCGCCGTGGGAGAACGGCTACTGCGAGAGCTTCAACTCGAAACTCAGAGATGAGTTCCTCAACGGCGAGATCTTCTATTCGATGAAAGAGCTGCGGGTGCTGGCCGAACGCCAGCGCGTGCACTACAACACCATCAGGCCACACTCCTCGCTGGGCTATCGAGCACCGGCACCCGAGGCGTGGCTGACAAACCGCATGGGGCATGAAAAAGTGGGAAGCGCGTAGCAGTTTCCACTTCTCCACACCCCCCGACGGCGGCTACCTGAACTCAGAAATCGCTGCGTTATACTAACTCATCGAATGGCACAAAAGATCGGGCACTCCATGCATGGTTTAGAAAATTCGTTTGCCGGTGTTAGACAAAGCTTTCAGATTGAAGGTAAGTCCGGCGTTGAGTCCCTGTGCGTTCAGATTGGTGATCATCTGGCCGGTGATACGGGTATAAAAGCCGAATGCAGTTACCACTGGAGTGAGTTTGTAGCTGGCGTGTGAAAAGATGCGGATGCCAGTGTTGTAGGTGTCGCCATTGAGGGAGAAACCAACCTCTTGTAAAAAGCTGCTCCCGCTGTAAAGGCCGTAGTTGCGGTCGATGGAAGCGAAGCCAAAATCCCCGGAAAGTTTGCCAACCTTCTTCTCGCCGGCCAGGGCAAACCCCTGCCGGGGGGATTCATCATCGCCCTGAAGAGAGATGCGGTCAAGCTGCTCATAGCTTTCAAGGCGGAAGCTATCTAGGATGCGCGACTCGGGTACGGCGACGATGACTGCCTGGCGGAGAGTGTTTGTCCGTGCGTTATTGCTGATCCAGTTGTACTCGCCAGAGATACCGACGCGCTTGTTGAGCTGCTTCTTGACTGCAATCTGGCGATAGTTGGATTTGGTAAAGCCACCACCGCGCGCGAAGAGATTGGGAGCGTCAAAAAAGCCAAAGTAGGCGCTAGTAAGCGAGACCTGATCGAAGAAGAGCTGGTGCGGGGCATTGAGGCGAATGCGTTCGCCGGTCAGGTAACCATCGTCGTCGAAGGTGGTGATCTCAGTGGAGAGGCCGCGCTCAAAGCCGAAGGAGCCAAACTCGACCGTTAGGAGCTTGACGGGTGTGGCACCAAGATACAGATCGCGAAGGTAAAACTCCCATCCGGCGGAGTTCAAAGTTTTTAGCAGTTGAACGCCGGCAGGGTCAGCCGCATAGGCATTGCCGACGCTCGGATCACCGGAGGGATGGGTGAAGTCCGCAGCTTTCCTGATGCTCGTGGCGAAGCCGGAACCTGCATAGTCTGCATAAGACCAATTGAATGTACGGCCGGAGGTTGCGCGAAAGCCAATGGTGTAGTTGCCCTCTGCATCCAGCTTCAGCTTGCCGGCAACGATGGAGCGCTGCTGGCCGTCTTCAAAGTAGTGAGTGCCATCGTCGCCGTACTGATTGCGGTAGCGCTGACTCAGCGAGAAGGTGGTGAGGCTAAGCCAGCGTCCAACTAGCGGCCGTTCTAAATCCACTGGCCTAGGCTTCAGAGTGATCGGAACTACGCTGCTGATGGAATCAAGCGTTGTGGCAAGTATGTTGGGAGACACCTGCTGCGCCATACAAAATTGAGGCGCAGATGCCAGAACGATGGTGTAGAAAAGCTTTGAGCTTTTAATAAAGTGCTCCTCCGGCAATAGCGCCTAGAAAAGGAACGAGACCTCTTCACAAAAGTCTTATCGGCATCTGTAGTGGATTTGTTCAGTCAAACTATAGTGACTATTTTTTACTAATTGCTTACTGCATTGACTCCGGTTGGAGTGACCGATCTTTTGTGCCGTTTGATGAGTTAGGGGTATGGCAACGATTCGGGACAAAATGGGCCATATCGAGGATGGCCAGAACTCCCACGTTCTGGCCACTGCTTATAACGTCCCGTAAGTTTTTCGTTATCAACAATCTTGTGAACCACTTTATGTAGGACTTTTGGCCAGGCCGGTCAAAATGTTTGGTTGCTAATGACGATATGCAGAGGGACGTGAAGGTTGCAAAGCATTGTTTTTTGCTGCCTTTTGGAGCACGTCCCGAATCAAATGGCCCATTTGTCTCGAATCGTTGCCGTACCCTATACAGATGTTCTCGGCAACTGTCTTCTGCTCAGCCGCCTCTTCACATCAGGTCCTCTACACAGCTAGGCCGTGGGCTGCTTTTAAGCGCTCATATCCAAGCTCCGGAAAGAGCGGTGCCTCCGGCTGCACGGCTAGGCTTGAGGCCGCAAGCTACTCTTCGAGGTTGTGATGGCAAGGCAGTTCGTTAACCTTGCCACCTTTATCGTATACACTGATTTATCTTCTAAGTTGTTAATTCGAGTGAATGTGCTGCGCACATAGAAAAGGTTGACACTTCACCCCTTCCAGGGTGGTGTAAAGGCAGTTATAGGATTCCAATTGAAATCCTATATATAAATCAACGACTTAGCAGTGAGAAGATTCCAATCGGAATCGCTTGGATTCCAATTGGAATACGTCTCATGGGAGATGAAATGGACGTACAAAGTGGCACACATTTGCTTGATTTGGAAACTCGCCTATGTCACTCACAAGGGCGGGGTTCTCGCGAGTGTTCAATCAATTCCAAGATGACTCACGAGGAGCTTACTATTGCTGGCGAAGGGCCTATGTATCAGGTCAGCTATTACGCTGACCCAGATGGAAGAAAGCAGTTATCTCCTGAAGAAGCTGTAGAACAGATTACAGACAGGGGCATTGATCACAGATGGAGCATGGGACAGGCTATTGGTTAGTCGTTGCTTGTACTTGCCTTTCGGTTTAAAGAAATGAGCAGCAACAGCGCTCTCAAATTCCGCAGCCACGGCTGCTGCTGTATCTCTCTTTTTGGTGAAAAGGCAAGTGCACCCGTGTAAAATAAAGGCTGTAGTGGAGTTTCCTGTGCTAGCCCAGCTACTGCAACAAAAGCCTGCTCTTCCAGAGCCTATTCGCATTGCGGTGGCAAACTGGCAGATCGATATGGATGCAATGATCGACCGCGGTATCGAGCGGGTTCAGCGCTCACACGCTCAGCTTGTGGCACAAGGACTCTACGACGAGCAGGGTAACCGCCTGACCGGAAGCATTCCCTACGACATGCGGCGGGGTTCGCAAAGCGATGTCGGAGGCTAGGCCCAGCTTTATATAGTCGCCGGCCCATCCGGCATAGAAAAATCTTCAGTTTTCAACTCGGAAGAAAACAGCAGCCTCCGCGTCGTCGACCGGTTCAACATCGACGACCGCCTCGCACAGCTCAACAACGGCTCCTATCGCAACATCCCGAACGATCTCAGACCCCAGGTAAATC
>CAXSFX010000158.1:0-8426 GCA_964236655.1 uncultured Acidobacteriaceae bacterium
CGACCGGCACGGTAGACTCGCCGAACTTCGGACGCTCCAATGCACTCGCCGGGCAGATTTTTTCCTCGCCCCAGGGCTCCGCGGCCCGGCGCATTTTTCTGCAAGCCAACTTTACTTTCTAAAATGCCGAATCCTGCATCTCTATCCGCTCCTCAAAAGAGGGGTAAAAGCATGCCGGTGCGATCTAAAAATTGGGGTCATCCTGGGCAAGGCAAAGGATCTGCTTTTCTCACCCTGCTCCGGCACTTCACACTCATTGACTCATCTGAGCAAGCCGCAGGTGAGTTCAGCAGGCAATCTGTAGTATTTGAGGACCCATGACTGACACCATTGTTGCCGCACCACCGGAAGCCCCGAAGAAAGAAACCAAGGCCCAGCGCGTCGAGCGCCTGAAGATTGAAAAGAACCCGTGGGATGTCTTCAATGAAGTGCGCCAGTTCGCACGCGAAGGCCGTGCCAGCGTTCTGCCCGAATGGGCCTCGGTCTACTTCAAATGGTGGGGCGTCTACACCCAGGGCGACGGTGCCGGCGTCACCGGCGGCAAGGCCGGTGAAGGTCTCGCGTCTGACTACTTCATGATGCGCATCCTCGCCCCCGCAGGCCAGCTGACCTCGGCCCAGCTCCGCGCCGTGGCAGACATCACCCGCCTGCACGCCCGCAATATCGCCGACATTACCGTCCGCCAAAACATCCAGCTGCACTGGCTCACCATTGAGTCGCTGCCCGAGGTCGTTGAAGCCCTTGAGCGCGTCGGCCTCTCCCCGAAAGGTGCCTGCGGCGATGTCGTCCGCAACGTCACCTCCTGCCCCCTCGCCGGCATCGACGCGCACGAGGCGTTCGATGTCTCAGCGGTCGCGCTTGAAATTCAAAGCGAGCTCATCGGCAACGCTGCCTACTACAACCTGCCGCGCAAGTTCAAAATCTCCGTCACCGCCTGCCCCCAATGGTGCTCCTACCCTGAGATCAACGACATCGGCCTCACCGCGTCCATGCGCAATTCGGAAAACGGTCATGAGGAGGGCTTTTCCATCCGTGTCGGCGGCGGCCTTTCCAGCGAGCCGCACCTGGCCGTCAAGCTCGACGCCTGGATTCCGAAGATGATGGCCTTCACCGTCTGCCGCGTCATCACCGAAATCTTCCGCGACCAGCAGGTCCTGCGCGAGAGCCGCGACCGCGCCCGCATGAAGCAACTGTTCCTCAAGGAAGGCTGGACCGCAGAAACCTTCCTTGCAGAAGTCGAGCGCCGCCTCGGCTATAAGCTTGATCCTGCTGTCCCGGAGGCGGTTCCAGATGACGTACTGCGTGACCACGTCGGCATCACCGCGCAGCGCCAGCCGGGCCTTAGCTCCGTAGGCGCAAGCGTGCTGCGAGGCCGCCTCACCGGTGATCAGCTTACCGCAGCCGCCGACCTCGCCGAGCGTTACGGCTCCGGCCATCTGCGCACCACCGTTGGACAAAATCTTCTTTTTATCGACATTGAAACCGCTCACGCGCGTGAACTCGTAGACGAGCTTTCCAGCCACGGCCTCAAGGTCGAAGGCTCCCCGTTCTGGCGCGGCGCAGTCGCCTGCACCGGCACCGAGTTCTGCAAACTCGCTATCACCGAGACCAAGGGCTTTACCCGCTGGCTCGTCGATGAGCTTGAAGAGCGCCTGCCCGCCTTCGACCAGCAATTGAAGCTCCACGTCACCGGCTGCCCCAACTCTTGCGGCCAGCACTGGATCGCCGACATCGGCATCGAGGGCAAAAAGATCAAGCATGAAGGCAAGCTGGTCGATGCCTACTACTTCTGCGTCGGCGGCTCGGTCGGCGCATTCGCCTCGACAGCACGCCCGGTAGGCTACCGCATCCCGGCTACCGACGTCCCCGAAGCCATCGAGCGCCTGCTCAACACCTACCAGGGCAAGCGCCTGGGCGAGGGCGAAAGCCTGCGCGCCTACTTTGCCCGCCACACCAACGACGAGCTGCGCGCCCAGCTTGCCGGCGAGCTCGTTACCCCGGTGGAACGCGACGCCGGCTCAACCGCTGCCTCAACAGATATGTAAATGCCAGACATGTAAATGCCAGACATGTAAATGCCAGACATGTAAATGCCGGATATGTAAGTGCGGATATGTAACTGCCAGATATGTAAGTGAGGTGTATGTACATGAGCCTGCTCCCCGTATTCCTCAAGCTCAATGGCCGCCCCTGCCTCGTTGTAGGCGCAGGCGAAGTCGCCACCGGCAAAATCGAAAGCCTAGTCCTAAGCGACGCGGTCGTCACGGTCGTAGCCCCCTGGGCCAAGCCCGAGATCGAGTTGCTGGCCGAGCGCGGTGCCATCACCTGGCACCGGCGCGAGTTCATGGACTCCGACATCGACGGCCAGTTTGTCGTCATCGCAGGCACCGACATCACCCCGGTCAACCAGCACGTCTACCGCCTCTGCGACGCCGCGGGCACCCTCTGCAATGCGGTCGATGACATCCCGCACTGTGACTTCTACTATGGCTCCGTCGTAAGCCGAGGCGACCTTCAAATTGCCATTTCCACCGCAGGCGAAAGCCCGTCCACGGCGCAAAAACTGAAGCGTGAAATCGACGCAGCGTTGCCGCACGATCTCGGCCCCTGGCTGCACACCGTCGGCAGTCTGCGGCGTGAGGTCCTCGCCGCGTACCCGGCAAGCGAGGAACGCAAGTCGCTGCTGGGTATCCTCGGCGAGCGTTCAGTTTGCGAGGCAAAAAGCTGCCCTTCCCGGCGGCTTGCCCTGCCGCATCTGCACCTCGAATCGCTAATGGGCCGGTCTCCGCTCCCCGCGCATGTGCCTCACGCTGTGCAACTAAACCAAGGCGTACAACCAAGCCAAAGCGCACAACCGAAGCTAGGCGTGCAACCCAGGCAAGACGCGCAGTTGAAGTCCGTAATGCTCGTAGGCGCCGGCCCCGGCGACCCGGACCTGCTAACGGTCAAAGCCGCCCGTCTGCTGGCAAGCGCCGACCTGCTCCTACACGACGATCTCGTCCCTGAAACTATTTTGGCCCTCGCTCCGCCAACAGCGGAAATCGTCAGCGTAGGCAAGCTTTGCGGAACTCACGGCATCACGCAGCAACAAATTCACGAGCTCATGATCGCCGGTGCCCGCGCCGGGCGGGCCGTCGTCCGCCTCAAGTCCGGCGATCCGCTCATGTTCGGTCGCGCAGGCGAAGAAATGGAAGCCCTCCGCGCCGCCGGTATCCCGTTTGAGGTCGTCCCCGGCGTCACCGCTGCCTCTGCCGCAGCAGCCGCCATCCCCTGTTCGCTCACCGATCGCCGCGCCGCCTCCAGCGTCCTGCTCACCACCGCCCACACGGCGACTCAAAATGGCTCTGCCGAACCCGCGAACCCCGTAAAACAGGAACCGACAAGAATCGTCTACATGCCGGGCCGCGACCTCACCCACATCGCCCGCGAGTGGCGAGCCTCCGGCCTCCCCACCGACTACCCCTGCGTCTTGGTTTCCCGCGCCGGCCGCCCCGACCAAAAAGTCACCCGCACCACCCTCAACCTGCTCCACGTCACCAGCCCCGGCGCCGCGCCGTCGCTCCTCATGGGCGGCGAAGTCTTCGCCGAACGCTTCGCCACTATCGCTGAAGACCACACTATGTACGCCGCACTTCCATCCTCCGGCGCGGAAGCTAATCTGAATTTGTAACCGCTGCGCTTGAAAATAGTAAGGCTACTTACAAAGTCAATGTTGTCCAGTTAGAAACCATGTCATCCTGAGCGGAGCGCAGCGAAGTCGAAGGACCTGCTTTCCTCTACACTTTCGATCCACTGCAAAATAAAGGCGGTTCCGCATAGTGGAACCGCCTTTGCTATACCCAAACACGCCAATTGAAAACGGTTAAGACACTCTATCTCCGGGAAGCTCTCGAATCTTATTCCAATCAATGACCGCAACCCAAAGTCCCTCTTCATTGGAGTAAGCAGAAGCTCCCTCAGCTTCCAACTCGGTATTGCATAAGATCATCCCAGTGCCTTCCCGTAGAACAATTCCGAGCCTACTTAAATCTTGTATAGTGCCGACCGTATTCAGCCGCACCCTTCCTTGTCGATCACTATTATTGAAATCGGCAAACACTCTAGGTAGTTGCGATTGACTCACCATTGAAGATCACCTTAGCTGAATTAGAAATAATTGAGTTTGTAAGCACTTAACCTCAATCCACAGACAAAACAGCCACCCCAACCCCGGGCATCTCCAACCGCCCATCCTCTAACTTGACCCCATCATCGGAAGCCATCACCAGCTTCACCTCAGCCTCCAAACTCGCCGAATACCCTTCCTCCGCCAGCGTAAACACCAGCACAATCCCCCCGCGCTGCATGGTGAACCACTGGTCTTCCTCATCGAAGTCCACATCCACCTGCTCCAGCACACCGTCCGTCAGCTCACGCCGCGACTTCCTCAGTGCAATCAGCCCCTGGTACCACTTCAGCATGTCAGCATGCGGCGACTGCTTCACCTCATCCCACTTTAGCTTTGAGGCCTCAAATGTCCCCGCTTCCTGCGGATCAGGAATATCATCCGGGTCCCACCCAAACGCCTCAAACTCCTTCTTGCGCCCCGCAGACACCAACCCGGCAAGCTCCGCATCCTCATGGTCTACAAAATAAAGGAACGGCGTAGTCGCCCCCCACTCCTCGCCTTGAAACAGCATCGGCAAAAACGGCGCAAGTATCGTCAGCGCCGCGGCAATCTTCGCTCGCGGCATGTCGGTCAAGTGCACCAGCCGCTCACCCTTCGCGCGGTTCCCAACCTGGTCATGATTCTGCGAGTAGCCCAGGAAGTGCCACCCCGGCAAATTCTGCACCGGCCTCCCATGCACCCGGTCCCTCGACTCTGAAAACTCACCGTCATATACAAACGCCTGTGTTAACGCCTTCCCCAGGTCCGCAAACTCGCCGAAATCGATATAGTAGCCGCTCGTATCCCCTGTCAGCAGCGCCACCATCGCATGGTGAAAGTCATCGCTCCACTGCGCGTCAAACCCGTACCCGCCTGCTTCCTTCGACCGCACCAGCCGCGGATCGTTCAAGTCGCTTTCGGCGATCATCACATATGGCCGCCCGGTCTCAGCTTGCAGCGCATGCACCTCGGTATTGATCTGCTCCATAAAGTTGATGGCAGACCGGTCCACATACGCATGCACCGCATCCAGCCGCAGCCCGTCCATGTGGTAATCGCGCAGCCACATCAGCGCGTTATCGCAAAAGAAGCGCCGCACCTCAAACGAGCCCGCATCCTCAAGGTTCACCGCGTCGCCCCACGGCGTTTTATGCGCATCGGTAAAGTACGGCCCAAACATCCCCACGTAATTTCCCGACGGCCCAAAGTGGTTGTAGACCACGTCCATCACCACCGCCAGGTCTTTGCCGTGCGCCGCATCCACCAGCCGCTTCAGCCCATCCGGCCCGCCGTAAGCAGCGTGGGGCGCAAACAAGTCCACACCGTCATACCCCCAGCCATGCTTGCCCGGGAACTCCGCAAACGGCAGCAGCGCAATGTGCGTAACGCCAAGCTCCAGCAAGTAATCCAGCTTGGCGATTACGGCGTCGCAGGTGCCTTCCGGCGTAAACGTACCGACGTGCAGCTCGTAGAAAATCGCACTTGGGTACGCCTTGGCATGAAACTTCGCATCAGTCCATGCAAACTTGCCGTGATCCACAACCTGCGACGGTCCGTTGACCCCGTGCGGCTGAAACGCCGAGCGCGGGTCCGGCAGCTTCTGATCCTTGCCGTCCAGCAGAAAAACGTACTCCGTGCCGTCCCCGGCATCGTCAACAGCGGCCGTCCACCAGCCGCCCTCCCCCTGCGTCAGCGGGTGCTTCGTTCCTTCAATCAGTACATCTGCCGTCTTTGCTTTCGGTGCCCAAACCTTGAACGTGTACATGCGTGCGTATGCTCTCCCTGAGCTGTTTGGATGATGGTTGTAGAACTTGTAATCCTAGTTTCTTTCTGCGGTAACACTTGCCATGGAAGGTTTCGGATCGAGCTCGGAGGCGGCCTGCATGCCCGCCCTGTGTGTAGGCGAGTCCGGCACGCGCCGAGCCTTCCGCGACCGCAACGGCGATCCTGCGCTTTTCACGTTTGCCGCTTCCATGTCGAAGATCGCGTTCACCATGGCGATATGTGAAAACGCCTGGGGAAAATTGCCGACCTGCCGCCGCTTGCCGGTGTCGTACTCCTCTGAGAGCAGCCCAAGATCGTTGCGCAGCGCCAGCAAGTCTTCAAGCAGCTTGCGCGCATCCTCTTCTCGTCCGATCATCTTCAGGCAGCTTACCAGCCAAAAGGAGCAAGCCAGAAACGCACCCTCCCCCTGCGGCAGTCCATCCGCGGATTTGCCGGTGTCATAGCGCAACAGCAAGCCGTCACGCATCAGGGTTGCTTCTATTGCCTCAATCGTGCCTTTCACACGAGGGTCCATCGCCGGCAAAAAACCTACCTGCGGCATCAGCAAAAGTGAGGAGTCCAGCTCGTCACCGCCGTACACCTGGGTAAACGCGCCCAGCTTGCTGTTGAAGCCTTGCTCACATACCTCGGCATGCACCTGCTCACGCGCCTTGCGCCATGCATCGAGCGGTGCCTCGCTGCCCGTGTGCTCCGCAATGGCGATGGCCCGGTCAAACGCGACCCATACCATCATCTTGGAATAGGTAAACTGCTGCGCCCCGCTGCGCGTCTCCCAGATGCCCTGGTCGGGCTGCTGCCACACCGTCAGCAAGTGGTTTACCAACAGCTGCTGCAGGTTCAGGTCCACGCCGCGCGGCACACCGACACCGGCTAGCGCATGGAAGAAAGCATCCATCACCTCACCGTAGATGTCGAGCTGCAGCTGTTCCGCAGCGGCATTGCCCACGCGCACCGGCTTTGACTGCTCGTACCCGGCAAGCCACGGCACCTCCCACTCCTGCAAGTGGCGCTCGCCCTTGATGCCGTACATGATCTGCACCTGCCCCGGGTTGCCGGCAATGGCGCGCAGCAGCCAGTCCTGCCACGCCTCGGCCTCACGGTAAAAGCCGCCGTTCATCAACGCAAGCAGCGTAAAAGTTGAGTCGCGCAGCCAGCAAAAACGGTAATCCCAGTTGCGCGGACCGCCCAGCGCTTCAGGCAGCGAGGTGGTCACGGCTGCCACCACGCCGCCGGTAGGCCGGTACGTCAACGCCTTGAGCGTTATCAGCGAACGCCTTACAGCCTTGCTGTACGGCCCTGCCGGGGTACACTTGGCCGCCCATTCCGACCAGTACCGTATTACCTTCTCCAGCTCCGCTTCCGGGTCAACCGGTGCCGGTTCCGCCTCAAAGGAGCGCCCGTAAGACAACGTCATCCAAACCTGTTCGCCGCTCCTTACAACAAAGCTGCTCTTGGTCTTATAGTCTTCGCCGTGCGTTTCAAGGTCGGTTCGCAGCACTGCCATATGCGGCCCGGCCACGGCACGCGTCATATGCCCTTCTCGCGTTACCCATGGTATGGAACGGCCATAGTCAAAGCGCAAGGACAACTCCATCTGCATCGGGGCTCGCCCTTGCAGGCACTGCACCCTTCGCGCTATGTGCGAGTGCCCGCTGCGGGCAGGCATAAAGTCGGTGACTACCGCAACATCGTCCCCGCGCGTCCATTTTGTTTCAAGCACCAAGGTGTCCGGCAGGTAGCGCCACGTCGCTGTCCACTTGTCCTCACCCTCGCCGGCAGCTGAAGGAGCAAGCAGCCAGCGACCATTTTCCGCCTCTCCCAGCAACGCGGCAAAGCAGGCATCAGAGGAAAAATCGGGCCAGCACAGCCAGTCGATGGAGCCGTCCTTGCCGACCAGTGCCGCCGTCTCGCAATCGCCGATAATCCCGTAATCTTCAATACGTTGTGCCATCGTTTATTGCTCGTGGTACGAACGCGACAGCCCGCCGTCAACGAGAAAGGTCGCGCCGTTTACATACGCCGCTTCATCCGAGGCAAGGAAAGCAACAACATTTGCAACATCCTCTACCGAGCCGATATAACCTGCCGGTATATTTGCCAGTAACTCCTTTATCATTTCCTTGTTATCCATCAAGGCACTGTTGATAGGTGTTTTAATAGCTCCCGGCGCGACATTGTTGACAGTGATACCCAGCGGTCCCAGCTCCACCGCAAGGTTGCGCATCATCATGCGCATGCCGCCCTTGCTGATGCAGTACGTGGCAAACCCCGGAAACGCCATATCTTCATGCACGGAACTGATGTTGATAACCCTGCCTTTTTTCCCGGCAGCGCGCAGTTTGCGTACAAAGGCCTGCGTCAGGAAAAATGCGCCTTTGAGATTTACATCAAGAATCCGATCATAATCAGACTCGGTAACATCCCAAAAGTCGCTCTTGTGCTCCATCCCGGCATTATTCACCAGGATGTCACACCCGCCGTAAGTGGAAAATGT
>CAXSFX010000159.1:0-8387 GCA_964236655.1 uncultured Acidobacteriaceae bacterium
GTATTTGCTTTTTTCGTGCGCGCCGCCGGGCGTCAGGTAGCCGCTGCTGCCGGCAAGTTTTTCAGCAAGCTTTCGCCGAAGCTGGGCGAAAGCGTTCGCGAGAAAATCCTCGCCTTCCGCGACGGCCTCAACTCCATCAATTCTTTCGCCGACTTCCTCAAGGTGCTGGGTCTTTCCCTGCTCATGTGGATCGGCATCGCGTACGCCTATCTTGAAACGCTGCGCGCCTTCTCCGCCTCGCATGAGCTTGCAACCATGACGCTCGCCCGCTGCATGCTGTTGATGGCCACCAGTACCGCCGGTTCGCTCATCCAGCTACCGGTCCTGGGCTGGTTCACGCAGATCGGCATCGTCGCCAAGGCCATGCAGTCGTTCTTCGGCGTCGCAGCCGAGCCTGCCGTAGCCGCCGCTGCCATGCTGCTGGTCGTCACGTTCCTAAGCATCATTCCCGTCGGATTGATCTGGATGCGCTTTGAGCAGGTCTCACTGAAAAAGCTGGCCGAAGACAGCGAAGAAGCCGGTGAAGCGGTAGCCGCCCATGCCGATTCGGAATTTGCTCCCGAGGCCTAGCAATTCGGTACGCAGCCTGAAGCCCGGCACCGCGCATCTCAGGGGCATATGGCAAAGGATCGGGATGCTTCTCTTGCAAAAGGTTTTCTAGCCGGGCTGGCCGGTGGACTTGCCGGCACTGTCGCCAAGGTGATCGGTGAAAAACTTATGCCGCCGCGCACCCAGGGTCAGACCCCACCACCCCTGCTGGTTGTGGCACGTACCGCGGCAGCAGCCGATGTCGATGTGTCAACCGCCGAGAAGAAAGCAGCTGCGGAAGCGCTCCACTGGACCTTCGGCACCCTGACCGGGGGCGTATACGGTGCGGTAGTGGAGTACCAGCCCCAGGCCACTTCCTGGCAAGGCGGCGCTTTCGGCCTCACTCTAAATCGTCTGGCGCATGAGGGCGTACTGCCGCGCGCGGGCCTGGTAGAGCCTGTCCCGGAGCAGCCCGCGCAGGAGCGCGTCAGCGAGTGGGTCACTCATGTAATGTATGGCGTAACCACAGAACTGGTGCGGCGCGCTGTCCGCAAACGGCTTTAGATTCCCTCGGAACAAAGGGCCATGCTGAGCAAAGCTAAAAATCTGTTTTCCAATCCGTAATGAGCGCCTACAAATACACTGCTAGACTGATTTCACCTTATGAAATGCCCTTTTTGCGGCTTCGCCCAGGACCGCGTCGTCGATTCCCGCGAGATTGAAGAATCCGCGGCAGTCCGACGCCGTCGTGAGTGCGACCGCTGCAGCAGGCGCTTCACCACCTACGAACGCATTGATGAAATTCCCTGCATGGTTGTTAAAAAAGACGGTCGCCGTGAACGCTTCGACCGGCAAAAAATGCTGACCGGCCTCCAGCACGCTTGCGAAAAACGCCCCATCGCCATGCGCCAGCTTGAAGCCTTGGTGAGCGCGGCTGAAACCTTCCTGAACGACGCTCCGGATCGTGAGCGCACTACCTCTGAGCTCGGCGAGCAGATCATGGACGGGCTCAAAAAACTCGACCCCGTCGCCTACATCCGCTTTGCCAGCGTATACCGCGAGTTCAAGGATGCCGGCGAGTTCCGCGACGAATTGGAGCGTGTACTGCATACCCGCGCGCAGTCACTCCCACAGCCTGAGCCGGAACCAATACCCCAAATATGAGCACACACACCATCACCCTTATACCCGGCGACGGGATCGGCCCCGAAGTTACCGACGCAACCGTCCGCATCGTCGAAGCAGCAGCAAAACGCACCGGCACCGGCTTTACCTGGGAGCACTACAACGCCGGGGCCGACGCTTTCGCGAAGACCGGTGAATACATCCCAAAAGCACTTTACGACTCCGTGCACCGCACCAAGGTCGCGTTAAAAGGCCCGGTCACTACCCCTATCGGCGAAGGCTTCAAATCCATCAATGTCACATTGCGCAAGCAATTTGACCTGTACGCCAACGTCCGTCCCATCCGCAACCTGCCCGGCCTCACGACCAAGTACCCTGATGTTGACCTTGTCATTGTGCGCGAAAACACGGAAGGCCTCTACGTTGGCCTGGAGCAGGAGATCGTACCCGGCGTCTGTACCTCGCTCAAGGTCATCACGGAAAAAGGCTCGACCCGCATCGCAAAATTCGCTTTTGAGTACGCGGCGAAGCATGGCCGCAAGCGCGTCCATGCCATCCACAAAGCCAATATTATGAAGCTCACTGACGGCCTCTTCCTGCGCTGCGCCCGCGCCGTTGCTGAAAGCTACCCGGCCATCCCTTATGCTGAGCACATCGTCGACAACACTTGCATGCAGCTGGTCACCAATCCCTACCAATACGACGTCATGGTCATGGAGAACCTCTACGGCGACATCCTGAGCGACCTGTGCTCGGGCTTCGTCGGCGGCCTGGGCCTGGTACCAGGGGCGAACCTGGGCGAGCGTGCCGCCATCTTTGAGGCCGTGCACGGTTCCGCACCCGACATCGCCGGCCAGGACAAAGCCAATCCCACCGCCCTGCTGCAATCCGCCGTGCTCATGCTGCGCCACCTCGACGAGGACGCCCTCGCCGACACGATCCACTCTGCAATTGAAGCCGTGTATACCGAAGCCAAAACCCTGACCCGCGATGTAGGCGGTACTGCGGGCACAAGTGCCTTCGCCGACGCCGTGATCACGGCCCTTGCCTAACGTGCAAACACCGGGGATTGGTTGGCACATCTACGTGTGGGCCTATGCCGTCATTACAGTTGTAAGCTGCCTGGGACGCGTCGCGATTCACTTCAAACGACCCGACCTTGTATCGCGCGGCTCACTGGCAGAGTCTGTTTTGAGCATCGTCCCCATGGCCGGCCTGTTCGGCTGGCTTTACCGTGTACCTCTTCTTTCATCAATCTTCTGGCAGATAGTCTTTACCGCACTTTGTATTTACACTGTCGCGCATTACTTCATGCCGACCATGCGCAAGGTCTACAGCAAAGGGCTGCTGCCGAGTGTCGGGGTCATCGTCGCGGAGCTTATCACCAGCCTGCCCGGGTTGTATCTGCTGTACCTTTACGGCTTTCACTCCTTGCTCATGTGGGCGCATGCTCAGCCGTAGAATGGAGGTAGAGGTATCCATGCCCGTGCTTTCCCGCCTCGTCACTCTCAGCCTGCTGGCTGCTGCCACGCTGCTCCCGCTTACCGCCTGTCAGCCCGGCTCGCTAGGCCCCACCAAACAATTTGCCCAGATCGACTACGTGCACGGCGGCACCATCACGGGCATAGTTCACATGGCAAATCCCGCACCTAAGCAAATCCCCATTGACATGGCGGGTGATCCCATCTGCGCCATGAGCGGCGAGGCCATGACCGCCGACTACGTGATCAATCACGGCGATCTAGCCAACGTGCTTGTCTACATCAAAAGCGGTTTGGGCCCACAGGTCTACCCCATCACGCGCAATGCCGTTGTCATTGACCAGCGAGGCTGCCAGTTTCGCCCCCACGTCTCCGGAGCCATGGTCGGCCAGCAGGTAGAGTTCACAAACTCCGACAACACCCTGCACAACGTCCATATGTCGCCGACCAAACCCGGCAACGCGGCATTTGATGTTTCACAGCAAGCCAACGCAAATCCCATCACCCGCTACTTCAGCTCGCCCGAGCAGATGATCGCTGTCCGCTGCAACAATCACCCATGGATGCACAGCTATCTCAACATCATGGCCAACCCGTTCTACGCGGTAACTGATGACAACGGCCATTTCACCATCAAAGGCCTGCCGCCGGGCACATACACCCTGGTTGCTGCGCACGAGAAACTGGGCGATAAGTCAGTAACCATTACAGTAGCTGCAAACAGCACAGCACAGCAGCAATTCAACTTTTAGTTCACGGTCAATTCATCCCGAGATCATCCATAAAACTGCAATCCGGCTTTATAGCTTCCACTTTAATGCCAAGTTGAAGCCCTATTAAGCGGCAAACAGAAATTCGTACCTCGGCTTCGCTCCATCCGTGTGCCTGTGCTGCAACTTTTGCATGGTTTATAGCCACAATGTCCTTTGTTAAACTCCCTAGTTCGGCTGACCTTGTACTTAAGACAGTTGCCAATCCAGGCGTTACTTGCATAAAGAAGTAAAGTGCCCAACAATTTATAAATAATCCTGCAAATAGCCACGCTAAACTGATCTTGTAAATGTAGACGAAAGTAAGGATAAGGCCTGCTGTAAAAAGTAGAAGGATTCCAAAAGCAGTGTAGATATAGCCGGGATGCTGAAGTTGCGGCAACTTAAACCCGGTTGTCTCTTCTAAGCAGACCCAAGCCGCTATGCGCTTCGCAGGTGGAAGAATACTCATTAGAGTCGTAGACGGACGTATGTCGTGTCTTTTCCATCCAGTTAGTGTTATCAATAATTGTCGCAGCCGGTAAAACGCTACCATGTTCAAACAACCAGCTTCGGTTTGTCCTTCCAATTTGCCGATGACTAGATCACAAAGTTGACCAACCGTAACCAATGCGCTTGCTTCAGCATCTTCGATAGTGATTTGAAAAGAATCCTCAATTGATAGGATCAGCTCAATTCCATCCATACCCATCAGGCTCAACTCCTCATAGACAGCAAATTACCTATAGCCAATTCGACGTACCATCACAGCATTCACCAAACCCGCTTCACCCCAAAAACCATCCAGCTTCTCATCCGAACTCAACAGCACCAGCCCTTCACCCTCAGCTTGCGCCGCCAATAAACGATCAAACGGATCTCGGTGTTCCCCCTCAAACAGCCCGGCACGCACCGCATGCGCAGTCGTTACCGGTAATAGCGTAAACCCAAGCCGCCGTACCCAGCCCTCGAAATCTTGCATCATCACCGCCGCTTGCGGCAGCTTGCCCAGTTGAAACTTGTTCCCTATTTCATACCCGCTGATTGCGGAAACAAAAATAGTTTCTGGTTCATCGACCAGAATCGCATTGGCTAGCCGCGACATCTGCGGGTCATCTTTCGCTAACCCATAGCAGGACATGAGTATCAATCAAATATCTCAAGGAAAGATTTCACTGTCTGCCCAAAGCTGCAATTCCTCCTCATTCATCGGCTCCAACAGGTCCGAGGTAAGCGGTCCCATAAGGTCCTTCATCAACCCGAACTTAATACCGCCCTTCCGCTCCATCGGCACCAGCCGCGCCACCATCGTCTTTTCCCGCCCCGAGGTAATAATCACTTCTTCCCCCAGCCTGCGCCGCCTTCAGCAGCTTTGAAAGCTGCGTCTTCGCCTGTAATGTCGTGTATCGCACTCCATCCTCCTAACCTGACTAACCTTCTTAGTCTAGCAATCTGAACCTGCAGGCAACGCCGCTTTTCGCCGCACCCTTTACACTCATAACGCAGGAGACATACACAGCAGCATGCAAACGGTTGAAATCGGCATTCTCGGCGCTACCGGTATGGTCGGTCAGCGCTTCCTGGAACTCCTGGCACACCATCCCTGGTTCGACGTCACCTGGCTCGCCGCCAGCGACCGCTCCAGCGGCAAGCTTTACGGCGACGCCGTCCGCTGGAAACTCGCCTCCCCGCTTGCCGATCGCTTTGCCCAGATGCCACTCTCCCCGGCACTGCCCAACGCAAGCACCCCTAAAATTATCTTTGCGGCACTCGACACCGACATCGCACTCGACCTCGAACCGCGCTTCGCCGACGCAGGCTGCTCCGTTATCTCAAATTCCTCTGCCTTCCGCATGGACCCGGCTACCCCGCTCGTCATTCCCGAGGTCAACCCGGACCACCTCGCACTCACCGGCCGGCAAGGGTGGGCAAACGGCGGCTGCATCGTCACCAATCCCAACTGCTCCGCCATCGGCCTGGTCCTCGCCCTCAAACCCCTGCACGACGCTTTCGGTATCGACAGCCTCTTTGTCACCACCATGCAGGCTGTTTCCGGCGCAGGCTATCCCGGTGTCGCCTCACTCGATATCCTCGGCAACGTGGTTCCGTTCATTCGCAACGAGGAAGAAAAAATGGTTGCCGAAACCGCGAAGCTGCTCGGCACTTACACTGATAACCTCGTACAACCGCTAGCCTTGAAAATGACAGCCCACTGCAACCGTGTCCCCGTGGATGACGGCCACACCGAGTCCGTCAGCCTCAAGCTCCGTACCTCTGCCACGCGCGAGCAAATCCTCGCCGCATGGCGCGACTTCACGCCCTTGCGCCGGCACAACCTGCCCAGCGCACCCGCACAGCCAGTTGAGTACCTCGATGCCGAAGATCGCCCCCAGCCCCGCCTGGATCGCATGCGCGGCAACGGCATGGCCGCTGTAGTAGGCCGCCTGCGCCCCTGCACCCTGCTCGACTGGAAGTTCACCGTGCTTTCGCACAACACCATTCGCGGTGCCGCCGGTGCTGCCCTGCTCAATGCAGAGCTGCTGCACGCGCAAGGCAACCTGGTACCCCGCCCTCAAAATGGTTCGAACGCATGAAGTACATAGTCATGAAGTTCGGCGGCACCTCCGTAGAAGATGCAGCCGCCATGCACCGCACCGCAGCCATTGTCGCCGCTCGCCGCGCACGCGGGCTGCAACCCATCGTTGTGGTCTCCGCCATGGCCAAAGTCACCGATCAGCTGCTGCTCGCTGCCTCCACCGCAGCACGCGGCGAGCGTGAAGCCGCCCTCGCCATTTCCGAACGTCTGCTCACGCGGCACCAGGCCGTTGCCGCTGAGCTCGACGTTAACGCCGCATGGCTTCCGGCAGAGTTCGCGGCGCTGAATGAAGTGTTGCGCGGCCTGGCCGCTGTAGGCGAACTCACCCCGCGTATCAGCGACATGATCGTGTCCTATGGCGAACGCCTGTCAAGCCGCGTACTTGCCGGCGTACTTGCTTCCCATGGGCTTGACGCGCAGCACATAGACGCCCGTACCTGCATCATCACTGATGCGCAGCACATGCGCGCCGTGCCTGACGATGCCCGCATTGAAGAGCAGCTGCGCAAATTTGTCCTGCCGCATGCCGAAGCAGGCAAAACGGTAGTCATGGGGGGCTTCATCGGTGCAACGGAAACCGGTGTCACCACCACGCTCGGTCGCGGCGGCTCTGACTATACCGGTGCTCTGGTAGGCGCAGGCATCGGCGCGGAAGCCATCGAAATCTGGACCGATGTCAACGGCATCATGACCACGGACCCGCGCGTCGTCCCGCAAGCCCTGCGCGTGCGCTCCATCTCGTTTGAAGAAGCAGCCGAGCTCGCCTACTTCGGCGCTAAAGTGCTGCACCCGGCCACGATTCTTCCAGCCGTCCGCAAAAACATTCCGGTCCTCGTGCTCAACTCGCGCAACGCTAGCAATGAGGGTACCCGCATCCAGGCGCTCGCCCCACCCTGCCGCAACCCGGTCAAGTCCATCGCCGCCAAAAAGCGTCTTACCATCGTCGATGTCGTAGCCAGCCGCATGCTCATGACCCACGGCTATCTCAAGGCCATCTTCGACATCTTCGACAAGCACAAGTGCGCCGTCGATATGGTCTCGACATCAGAAGTCTCAGTCTCTTTGACCGTTGACTCGAACGAAGCCCTGCCTGCCATCGCCGCCGACCTCTCCAAGCTTGCCGACGTCAAATACGAAGGCCGCAAAGCACTCGTCTGCCTGGTAGGCGAAGATATTCGCGGCCATTCCGGCGTAGCCGCGCGCCTGTTCACCGCAATCAAGCACATCAATGTCCGCATGATCTCGCAAGGTGCCAGCGAGATCAACATGAGCTTCATGATTGATGAGGACGACGTGGATGAGGCCGTACGCTCCCTCCACGCCGAGTTTTTCCAAGACCCCGACCCAACCATTTTCGACGTCGAAGCGCAAAGCAGTTGACGTTGCAAACTGAAGAAAGCCCGAAGCAGAAAACACAAGTCCCGAAGGACCGCTAGCGGCGCAGGCGGTCTCGCCCTTGCAATTGACACAATGCCTAAATAAAACTGACACCTACATCTCGCGCTCGAAATGTGAAGTCTCACAATGAAAGTTTCTTGAAAACTACCTCAGAATGAGAGTCAGCCTGAGCGAAGCGAAGGATCTGCTTTCCACCGTATACCCCGGAGTACGCTCATCCATGGCAAGCCTACTTATTCTCGGCCAAGGTAAAACCGGCTCCGCCGTATCGCAGACAGCCCGCGAGCGAGGCCATTCGGTACAAGTCTTGGGTTCCGCAGACAACCCGCAAGCCCAGGCCCTCACCGCGACCCGGCTCACAACCATCGACGTAGTCATCGACTTCACCACCCCTGAAGCCGTACTCGCCAATCTCCGCGCCCTGCTCCCGCTTGGCACAAAGGTAGTCGTCGGCACCACAGGCTGGTACGCGCACTTACCCGAGCTCACCGCCCTGGCCCAAAAACATAA
>CAXSFX010000160.1:0-8327 GCA_964236655.1 uncultured Acidobacteriaceae bacterium
GAGCCGGGATAGATGGCAGTGACAGTGTGCACGGCGTTGAGTGTAGCAGGGCCGTGCTTGCTAAAAGCTGCATGGATTGTTACGCATGTACTCGCAAATCTGTGAGAATGCTCACAGTACGCCGGACTGACTCTCAGCTTGTGTTCAAGTCAAGGTTTAAAAGGAGATTTGCATATGGAACGTCGTGACTTCCTGAAGCAAAGTGCGTTTACCGCTGCTGCTGCCGCCGGCACCAAGTTTGCTTCAGCGGCAAGCCCTGACAAGCAGATCGCCCGGCGACCTCTCGGCAAAACCGGCGAGAATTTATCCATCATCGGCTTCGGCGGCATCGTGGTAATGAATGAGGATGCCGGTGCTTCGAAAAACATCGTGGCTGAAGCCGTAGACCGCGGCGTGAACTACTTCGATGTCGCCCCAAGTTACGGAAATGCGCAGGAGCGGTTAGGAACCGCGCTTGCACCCTACCGTAAAGATTGCTTCCTGGCCTGCAAAACTGACGGGCGCATGAAGGACGATTCGCGCAAGGACCTTGAAAACTCGCTGCGTCTGCTAAAAACCGACCATGTCGATCTCTACCAGTTCCATGCACTGACCAAGATGACAGACCTGGACAAGGTACTTGGGCCGGACGGCGCGATTGAAACCATGGAAGCCGCAAAGAAGGAAGGCAAAATCCGCTACATCGGCTTCTCGGTCCATTCGGCGGAAACAGCCTTGTCTGCTCTGGACCGCTACCCCTTCGACACGGTGCTCTTCCCGGTGAATTTCGTGCTGTTCTCGCAGGCGAACTTCGGCCCGCAGATTTTGAAGCGCGCGCAGGAGAAAGGCACAGGCATGCTGGCGCTCAAAGCCATGGCGAAAACGACCTGGGCGGCGGATCAGAAAGAGAACCATCCAGAACCGAAATGCTGGTATCAGCCTGCGGTGTATCCCCAGCAGGCTTCACTCGGCCTGCGCTGGACCCTTGGGCACCCGGTCACCGCTGCCCTGCCCCCGGGTGATGAAAAATACTTCCGTCTGGCCATGGATGTAGCACAGCACTATCAACCGCTGGAACAGCATGAAGAACTGGCATTGCTCGACCAGGCAAAAGGAGTTGAGCCGATCTTCCATTTGGGCAACAGCGTGTAGACCTATTGGCGGGAGCTACGGACGTGACGCGGCTGCTGATTGGAGCAGCTATTCCGGCAGCTTCCTTTAGGAATTGAGCTTTTACATCCGTATACGAAGGCTCACTTTCGGCAAAGCTGTACGTGATGTGAGTTTCTATCGCTGTTCCATTAGGGTTTGCAGGTCCGGCAATGTAGCCATCATAGGACAAGATACGCCTGCCTGCTGCTGCCTCTACAGGGTGATTTTTTGCAAACGCAGGCTGGTCACTGTCGTCACTTTCCAGGGTAAATCGCTGCAGTAACTTGCCCTCACTGTCAAGCAGGCGCGCATATTCATACACATGGTAGTACCCCCAGGGCACCAGCGAGTGAAAGATCAGCAGCGTTCGGTTTCCTTCAATGGAGTCCGCTCCAACAAGAATTGCTGCATTTGCGGGGGGACAATACCGCTCTGATGAAGCTTTGCAATGTGCTCCAGCTCTGCATCTCGGGGGGCTGCCTGGCAATTGCTGCGCATACGTTCGTGCCGGCAAAATAGCTGCCTGCCCGTCACTAGGGGATGCTGCCACGATCGGCTTCAACTGCCCTTGTGCTCTTGCGGGATCGCCGGCGTTGATTTCAGATTCGGCAAGGCACTTTGTCAGGAACGCATCGCCTGTATGCGCCCGCAGAAGCTCCTCATAAATAGATGTGGCTTCTGCATATTTGCTACTATTTGCAGCCTGTACCGCCTGCTTGTACTCCGTTTGCTCTTGTGTGCTCAGTGTTTGTAACGGACTGACTGTTGCAGCTGGTGTTGCGGGAAGCGTTTCTTGGGGGCTTTGCCCGATTGCAGGGAGAGTAGCAGCCAGAAAAACGATAGCTATCAAAGATAGATACATGACGCTCCATGGGTATGTTTCGCAATCCAGCTTTTACATGGAACAATGCTGTATCTACCTGTTGTGCGTCAAGCCCAATCGCAGAACTTGCACTATGTAGGAAACGTGTCTCATTTAGCGATGCGCCGGATAGGTGCTTCTGACCCACAAAATTATAGGAGTCATATGCTCAAGGTGAGTGAGCTGCTTTTCAAGGGATTGCACTACCTGGACAGTGAGCAAAAACAGAAGATACGGCAGGCTGATTCGAGCCTCAGCACTTCAGTGCCGACAGGGTTCAAGGACACTCGGAAGGGCCAGGTGTTTCCGCAGACGCTTGGCTTTATAAGCGTGCTTGGGGTTGTAATGCTGCTATGGCGTTCAAAGAATTCATCCGCTAAAATGCAGTAATAATTATTAGTTAAAGCAAAGAGGGTAGTTTGATGACTACCCTCTACCATCATTCACAAACTACTGACGGCGAGCCGGGCGCACAGCTTCCTGCGCCAGCAAAGGGCCATCTATAGTAACTGGAGGGACTTCTGCTGTTGCCACATTCTTACCGGAAATGCCTAGTTTCTGACGTACCTGCGCATCGATCCGGCTAAAAGTTTCCTTGTTATCTTTCAGAAACTGCCGCACATTTTCGCGGCCCTGGCCAATGCGCTCACCGGAGTAGCTATACCAGGCACCGGATTTATCGACGACATTGTGCGTCACTGCCAAGTCCAGCACATCGCCTTCACGCGAAATACCTTCGCCATAAAGAATGTCGAACTCGGCTTCGCGGAACGGTGCAGCCACCTTGTTTTTAACAATTTTGACCTTGGTCCGCGAACCCACCACCATGTCGCCTTCCTTAACAGCAGCGATCCGGCGAATGTCGATGCGTACCGAAGAGTAGAACTTGAGCGCCTTGCCGCCGGTTGTCGTCTCCGGGTTGCCGAACATGACACCAATCTTCTCTCGAATCTGGTTAATGAAGATCAGGCAGGTACGTGACTTCGAGACTGAGCCGGTGAGTTTACGCAGCGCCTGGGACATAAGTCGAGCCTGCAAACCCATGTGCGAGTCGCCCATTTCACCATCAAGTTCGGCCTTGGGTACCAGTGCGGCTACTGAATCGACCACCAGTACATCTACCGCGTTTGAGCGCACCAATGCTTCAACGATTTCCAGGGCCTGCTCGCCGTAGTCCGGTTGCGATACCAGCAGATTGTCAGTATCCACACCCAGCTTTTTCGCGTAGATCGGATCAAGCGCATGCTCGGCATCCACAAACGCTGCTAGGCCGCCCAGCTTTTGCGCTTCCGCGATGATCTGGAGCGTGATGGTCGTCTTGCCGGAAGACTCCGGGCCAAAAATTTCAATCACTCGTCCGCGCGGTACTCCACCAATGCCAAGCGCTGCGTCAAAGGAGATCGAGCCGGTTGAAATTGACGCAATCGGCAAGGTCTCCTTGCTGCCCAGCCGCATGACCGAGCCCTTGCCAAACTGTTTGTCCAACTGCGCCAATGCTGCTTCAATTGCCTGGGACCGATTATCTGCCACGCTAGTTCCCCCAATTCTGCGCATGTACCAAAACTTCGCAGCCGCCACGCACCGCGCTCGCGGGCTCCATCGGCTGCCTGAAATCGATACAGAGGCTATACAAAGAATATCACCCGGCCTTCACCGCAGGCGAAGAAAATGCAAACACCAAAGTCATATGTTTTAACGCTCTGTTCCCGTTTTTGCCTACCTGTTTAGCGTTTCAGCATATCTGTCTGTTCGTCAACGGCTGTCATGCGGAAGTGCCGGGCCAATGTGGGATGCTGTCGCGCAACCGCCTGGTACATCTCCCACGCAACGCGCCGATAGGAAAAGTGCCCTTGGGGGGCAGATCGCAGTTCGGCAATATAAAGCGCCTCCGCAAAGTCCATCTTGAACATGGCCCGGATGCGTGTGCCGAGCGGCAGCAGGTACTGCGCGGCATCCCCGGCTTGAGCCGAAGCGGCGTGCGCCGCATCCATTGCAGCGCGATACGTCTCGGTCAAACCCGCTTCCTCCAGGCCGGTCGGTACCTCGTACCCATGCAGCGGCGTGAATCCCTGGATAAGCTGCACGCAGCGGCGATGCCGGTGCATATCGCGGAAGCCGCCGATATCCATAAGGATGTCAAAACGCAGTGGCTGCCCGGCAGAGAACGCGCGCAACAGCTCGTCATGGCGGCCCCGGTCGCGTACGCCAAGGTCGATAATCTCGTCCCGTTGCGCTGCCGGTAGCGCCCGCACATGGTCGCGCAACTGCCGATAAGGATAGTGGCAGGCGCTGTACAGCAGGCTGGTGGCCAGTTCCACTTCCAGCGGGTCCGGGCCGTCCAGCAGGTCCACCAGGGGAGCTTTGGCGATCGGTACGCCGGCCATTAGCTCAGCGGCGGCCTGTGCCAAAACGTCGGCTGTGCTCATGGCATATACATTCGGCTTTGCGTATTTGACTAGCGTGGGTGCCACACAAACCTGCCGCCCCAGCAAGGCTTCCGCCTCGGAACCAAGCTCAGGGTCCGCCGCTGCCGCTTTCTTTGCAAAAGCTGCCAAAGCCTTCTCGCTCGGGTTCCAGGCGGTCCCGGCGGCGGCATCACGCAACCGCTCCCCCAGTTCACGGATTTCGGCCAGCGGATGAGACAACAACCGGCTCACCTGCGTTTCCAGCGTGCGGGCGTTCACGATCTGGCCAACGGAAGTAATCGTTGCCAGCGGCAGCAGGTACCGTGCCACGTCGAAAGCACGCGCTCGCAATGTACGATCAAAGGCTTCCTGCTTCATCGCTTCAGGACGCGGAACACTCCCGGCAAGTGACTGGAAGATGCCGTCAGATACCTGCCTGTAACCGGCAAACAGTGCCGTAACAGCAGCCGTATACGCCTCACGCTCAGCAGCCACAGCAAACGCAGGCGTGTACCAGCCGCTCTTCTCAAAGTCCTGGTAGCGCGTTGAGCGCTCCTGCCCATCCCAGCGCTGCTCATCCACCAGCACAATAGCTGCCAGCAATGACAAACGCTCCACGGCAAAAGCCAGGTGTGCCAGGTCGGCAATGGACCGATGGCCGTAAGCAAAATAAAAGGTATTCAGGAACTGCTCGGCCCGCTGTGCGCTGATTTCACTCAACGACTCCTTGAGCGAGAGCGCCGAGCGGGAGTATTTGGCCATGGCGTAGGCCAGCACTTCCGGGTCGGCTCCATGGACCGCGTACACGTCCGGGCCGTTTTGATGGGGCGTTTCCAGGTTATCGGGTTGCACAGGAACAGCATATCGTTCCTGCCGGGTGCGTGTCCCACCAGGAAAGCCAAGCCAAAGCTCTGCAAATAGTACAAAATATAGCTGGATGCCTACGGAACTCGAACCCGACACCAAGCAGCAGCCGGGCATACCGCGCCGCGACGAACGCGCTGCTGATAGCGACTACGTATTGCGTACCACGGATCACCGGCCATCACCTTTGCCGCGCCGACCCTGGGTTATGCAGCAGCGCTGGAACGATCTCCTGTTCGCGCACTGGCCGGTACCTGTACAGGATGTGGAAAAGACGCTGCCGCCGGGGCTGGTAGCCGATACCTCTGAGGGCTCCGCATGGCTGGGCGTAGTGCCGTTCGGCATGGACCGCATCCGGCTGCACGGCCTGCCCACGGTACCGGGTGCGCGGTCGTTTCCGGAGCTTAACCTGCGCACCTATGTACGGGAGCGCGGTACCAACCGCACCGGCATCTACTTCTACTCGCTTGATGCCGGCAACCCGCTAGCCGTTTCCGTCGCGCGTACCGTCTTTCACCTGCCGTACTTCTGGGCGCAGATGGGGATGCAGTACAGCAGCATGCCGGGTCGTTCGCAGGAGGTTCGCTACCGTAGCCATCGCCTGCTTTCAAAGCGCCCGGCTGAATTCCGCGCCCGGTACCGCGGTCTGGGCTTGATAGCTCAAGGGCCTATGGAGCACTTCCTCACGTCCCGCTACTCGCTCTACACCACCGGTCGCGGTGGCAGTTTGCTGCGCGGTGACATCCACCACCTGCCCTGGCCGCTGGAGCGGGCCGAAGCAGAGTTCGAGCTCAACACGCTGCCTGCGGCACACGGTTTTACCCTGCCGGATTGCATGCCGATACTTCACTACTCACGCGAACTGGTGGTCTATGTGTGGGCGCTGGAGCCGGCAAGCCGCGTAAGGGTGCCTTTGCAAGCCGCGCAGGCTGTGCATGCAGGTAGCCCGATTGCAACGGTAGATCACTTATAAAATAACTCCCAGGGTGCACACTCCTGCAGGTACACCTACACGCATTTGGCTTACACTCACAAATAATTGAAGGATAGAAGAATAATGAAGTCTGCCTGGTTTAACGATGGCGCATATATTATGAAGGCATGGAATCCGCTGAATACACAGTCCAAGCTGGACTATATCAAACTTAGAAAAATGCTTGAAACTACATACCTTAGTGGGAGCGAGGGCGAAAAAATCGAGGATGCCTACTACTTCAGTGCGGACCTTGATCCTTCAACCTCCAAGCTCAATTCCTTCCACAATGCATTGGCATTTCCCCCGCCGGGCGGCCCAGGGCTGCGTGTCAAACTTTACTGGACACAGAAGAAAGCATTGTATTGGCCTTTGCAAATGGGAGGCGGCCCTGTAACGCACCCTGTATCCGGTACCCAGTACGAACAGACTACGCAAAAAGCAGTGGATGTCGGACTTGCGTTTCACTTGATGCGTTCATTCTCAAAAAGGAAGTGGGGAACATTGTTTCTTGCGGCTGGAGATAGTGATTTTCACGAAGTAGTGCAACACCTGGTTGAAAATGAAGATGTCAACCTGGTGCTTATAGGAACCATGAATACCATTAGTGAAGAACTAAGACCTTATGCCCAAAGTATCTTCGAGTTGGACAAGCATCACAAGGAAATTAGCCGGTAACTAGAAAGGGGAGCTTTCGCTCCCCCATTTTTATACCTTTGCCTGTAACTGCTCTGCCTGCAATACCACCAGTTGCGATAAGTCCTTTTTCGCAAGTCCATGCACTTCCTTGTTGAACTCATCTACCTTGCTTGACCAGTTCATTGAGCAGAACTTCGGTCCGCACATGGAGCAAAATGCTGCCTCCTTGTAGTAGTCATCCGGAAGAGTTTCATCGTGCATGGCGCGGGCTGTCTCAGGGTCCAGCGAGAGCGCAAACTGCTTGTCCCAGTCAAAGGTGTAACGGGCGTAAGAGATTGCATCGTCACGGTCTTGCGCTCCGGGCCGATGGCGAGCGATGTCAGCGGCATGTGCGGCGATCTTGTAGGCGATCATGCCGTCCTTGACGTCCTTCTCATTCGGCAGCCCCAGGTGCTCCTTGGGGGTCACGTAGCAAAGCATGGAAGCGCCATGCCAGCCGATCATCGCCGCACCGATAGCGCTCGTGATGTGGTCATAGCCGGGTGCAATGTCGGTCACAAGCGGCCCCAGAACGTAGAACGGTGCACCATCGCACAGCTCTACTTCCTTCTCAACCTGCTCCTTGATCTTGTCGAGCGGCACATGCCCCGGTCCTTCAATCATCACCTGCACGTCCGACTGCCATGCCTTGCGCGTCAGCTCGCCCAGCGTTTTGAGCTCAGCAAACTGAGCCTCATCCGATGCGTCGGCAATGCAGCCGGGGCGCAACCCGTCGCCGAGGGAGTAGCTTACGTCATGCTTGGCCATGATCTTCGTGATGCGGTCGAAGTTCTCGTAGAGGAAGTTCTGCTTGTGGTGCGCAGTCATCCACTGTGCCATGATGGCTCCCCCACGGCTCACAATGCCGGTGATTCGCCGGGCCACCATGGGCACATATTGGATCAGTACGCCGGCATGGATGGTGAAATAGTCCACGCCCTGCTCAGCCTGCTCTTCAATCACTTCAAGGTATAGGTCTATATTCAGGTCCTCGACACGCTTCACACGCGTGAGTGCCTCGTACAGCGGCACCGTACCGATAGGCACCGGCGAGTGGCGCAGGATACGGTTGCGGATTTCCGGGATGGCGCCGCCGGTTGAAAGATCCATGACCGTGTCGGCCCCATGCTGGACGGCCATGTGCAGCTTGCGCAACTCCTCATCCATGTCAGAGCTCACGGCAGAGTTGCCGATATTCGCGTTGACCTTGCACCGGGTCTCAATGCCGATGGCCATCGGCTCTACTTCC
Organism: uncultured Acidobacteriaceae bacterium; assembly: GCA_964236655.1. Classification (GTDB taxonomy): domain Bacteria; phylum Acidobacteriota; class Terriglobia; order Terriglobales; family Acidobacteriaceae; genus EB88. The sequence goes on from CAXSFX010000160.1 coordinate 8,163, forward strand.
GGGTGGTTGATGTTGGCGGGAATGATCATGCGGCCGATGGCGATTTCCGTCCGGATCAGCTCGGCGGAGATATTTTCGCGTCGCGCAACGAACTCCATCTCTTCCGTTACGCGGCCAAGCCGGGCAAAGTGCATCTGGCTCATGTTGGTGTCGCCGGTACGCGCA